>DASTJE010000280.1:0-10362 GCA_035716845.1 Burkholderiaceae bacterium | reverse complement strand
TGGAGGCCACGCCGTGCGACTGGTACAGCGGCAGGTTGACGCCGACCTGCCGGTGGTTGCGCGTGACGATGGCCGGGCCCTGGCCGAAGCCGGCATTGAGCACCGCCTGCGCGCCGCTGCCCTTGATCTTGGTGAGCTGCGCGGTCATGTCGGTGTCCGCGGCGCCGTAGGTCTCGTCGGCGACGATCTGCATGCCGTGGTTGGGGGCGACCTTCAGGCACTCGGCGCGCATCGACTTGTCGAAGCCGCCGCTGCCCGAGATCAGCGCGATCCTGGAAAGCCCGCGCGCCTTCATGTCGACGAAGATCTTGTCGCAGGCCATGCGGTCGGTGTGCGGCGTCTTGAACACCCACTTCTTGACCGGTTCGACGATCACCACCGCACCGGCCAGCGAGACGAAGGGCACGCCGGCGGCCTCGGCCAGCGGCAGCGCGGCCATGGTTTCGCCGGTGGTCGACCCGCCGACGATCACGTCGACCTTGTCCTGCTCGATCAGGCGTTTGGCGAAGGTGCGCGCCTTCTCGGCGTCGCCCGCCGAGTCATAGGCGATCAGCTGCAGCTTGCGGCCGAGCACGCCGCCTTCGGCGTTGATCTTCTCGACCTGCATCTCCAGCGTCTTCTGCTCCGGGTCGCCGAGGAAGGCGGCCGGCCCCGTGACCGAGAGGAAGCTGCCGATGCGGATCGGCTCCTGGGCCCAGGCCGGGGCCTGCGACAGCGCCGCGGCGGCCAGGGCTGGCAGCGTGCGGCGCAGGAGGGTTCGGAGCAGCGCATTCAGGGCCATGTCGGTCTCCTCGGGCTCCGGACGGGGCCGGAACCTACAATGTGTGGTGATCGGACGCCTTCAAAATCATTCTGGTACTGGAATGCGATTTTCAAGATTGATCTGGATCACTTTCTGAATATGAGCACCCGAGGGATTTCCAGCACCCGGCGCAGGTCCGCCGATGCCGCGAGCACGGCCGCGCCTCTGGTGCGGCCGGTGCGGCGCGCCGACCTGCCGGACGTGATCGGCCTGGACGCCACGGTGACCGGGCTGCACAAGGCGGACTACTGGCAGCGCGTGTACCGCCGCTACGGCGTCGGTGGCCAGGGCCTGCGCCACTTCCTGGTCGCGCAGGCCGGCCCGCAGGTCGTCGGCTTCATCATCGGCGAGGTGCGCGACTGGGAGTTCGGCGCGCCGCCCTGCGGCTGGGTGTTCGCCATCGATGTCGACCCGCGTGCGCGCCAGAAGGGCGTGGGGACGCTGCTGCTGGCCGCGATGCGCGAGCGCTTCGAGCGGGTGGGCGTGCGCAAGCTGCGCACCATGCTGGCCAGCGACAACCCGCTGATCCTGTCGTTCTTCCGCAGCCAGGGCCTGCGCGCCGGGTCGCTGATCCCGCTCGAACTGGAGATCGGCTCGCCGTGAAACTGCAGAAGAACACGCTGCTGGCGCTGTACAGCGTGCTCGAGTTCGCGGCGCGCCCGGGCGTCCTGGTGCCTGCCGCCGAGGTCGCCGACAAGCACGGCGAGTCGGCGCACCACCTCGCCAAGGTGCTGTCCGAGCTGGCGCGCGCCGGCATCATCGAATCGGTGCGCGGCGTGGGCGGCGGCTACCGTTTCGTCGCCAACCCGCGCCGGCTGACCCTGCTGGACGTGGTGCGCCTGTTCGAGCCACCCGAGGCCGGTGCGGCCTCGCACGCCGGCGACAGCGCCACCGATCGTGCGCTGCAACAGCTGTTCGCGGAGATCGACCAGACCACCGTGGCCACGCTGGGGTCGATCACGGTGGCGACCATGCTGAAGATGATCGAGCGCGCGGCGCCGGACGGCCGCTGATCGCGAAGGGACCCGGTGTCGCCCTTGCCCCTTCCGGATGCGCGCGGCAGGCAGTCGCACCGACAGCCGGACTCGACGCGTCGCGCGCTGTGCCTGGGCGCCGCGGCCTGGCTGGCGGGTTGCCAGACCCCTCCGGCGCCGCCGCCGGTGCCATCCGCGCCGTCCGCACCGACGGTGCAGACGCTGCGTGCGCCGCGCATCGGCCTGGCCTTGGGCGGCGGCGCGGCGCGCGGCTTCGCCCACATCGGCGTGATCCAGGTGCTGGAGGAGGCGGGCATCCGCCCCGACCTGGTGGTGGGCACCTCGGCGGGCAGCCTGGTGGCCGCGCTCTACGCCTCCGGCAGGACCGGCATGGAGATGGGCACGCTGGCGCAGACGATGGACGAGTCGGCGATCACCGACTGGGCCTTTCCCGGCCGCGGACTGATCCGCGGCGAGGCGCTGGCGCGCTACGTGCGCGAGCAGACCGGCGGCCGTCCCATCGAGCAGATGCGGCTCCCGCTCGGCGTGGTGGCCACCGACCTGGCCAGCGGCGAGCCGATCCTGTTCCAGCGCGGCGACCTCGGGCTGGCGGTGCGCGCATCGAGCGCGGTGCCGGCGGTGTTCCAGCCGGTCAGGATCGGCGAGCGCGAATACGTGGACGGCGGGCTGGTGTCGCCGGTGCCGGTGCGTTTCGCGCGCCAGATGGGCGCGGAGTTCGTGGTCGCGGTCGACATCTCCAGCCCGCCCGACGGGCAGGCCACCGGCGACGCCCTGCGCCTGCTGCTGCAGACCTTCGCGATCATGGGCAAGAGCATCAACCGCTTCGAGCTGCGCGAGGCCGACGTCGTGCTGCGGCCCGCGCTCGAGGGCGTGGGCAGCGCGGACTTCGTCGCGCGCCGCCGCTCGATCATCGCCGGGCGCGAGGCGGCAAGCCGCGCCCTGCCCGAGCTGCGCAGCCGGCTGCTGGCGGCCCATCGTCCGCTCTGAGCCGCGGCGCTGCGCCAGGCACAAGAAAAACGGCCCGGTGTCGCCACCGGGCCGGAAGGTACCGTCAGATCAGGTACCGAGGAGACAACCTGTCGCTCAGGCCGCGCGGCGCGGCTTGGCCGGCGCCTGGGCCGCCTTCACCGCGGTGCTGGTGATGGCCTGGAAGTTGGCTTCGGCGATGTCGGCGGCCTGCTTGGAGGCCTTCTGCACGCTTTCGAAGGCGTTGTTCGCGGCGGCCACGGCCGAGCGCACGAGGGCGACGGCGTTTTCGGTGCCGGCCGGGGCGTTCTTGGCCGCGCTGTCGACCAGGCCCATGAACTTCTTCTGCGCGTCGGCGAGCTGGGCTTCCGCGACCTTGGCCACTTCGGCGTTGGTGGCCGCGGCGATGTCGTAGACGTGGCGGCTGTAGGCGGCGACCTTCTCGGCGGTCGGCTGCAGGAAGCTGGCCTGCAGGGCCAGCAGTTCCTGGGCGTCCTTGACCGACAGGGCGGCCGTGGCGACGTCGCCGGACTCGGTGAGGGCGGTGCGGGCGACCTGCAGGTTCAGCTCGACGAGCTTTTCCATGCCTTCGAAGGCCTTGCCGGTCAGACCGACCAGGGTTTGCACATTCGCCTTGTGGGCGGCGACGACTTGTTCGGGGGTCAACATGGCGGGATCTCCTGAGGGTTGGGGGAACATCGTTTGCTGCACTGCAGCATGAGGCGAATTTTAGGGGTGAACCCGAAGATTGCAAGCCCTTTTTGTTGCGCTGCACAAAATTGTTAGACAGGTCACCCTAATGGCCGCCGCACGGCGGCGACAATCGGCGCCGCCATGCAGGCCTTCTACGCCGACCAGTTCGTCCTGACGCTGCCCGCGGGGCACCCGTTCCCGATGCACAAGTACCGCCGGCTGCGCGAGCGCGTGGCCGCCGAACTGCCGGGCTTGCGCCTGGCGCCCGCGCCCGCGGCCAGCGACGGCCAACTCGCGCTGGCCCACACGCCGCGCTACGTCGCGGCCGTCGCCCAGGGCCTGCTCAGCCCGGCCGAACAGCGCGAGATCGGCTTTCCGTGGACGCCCTCGATGGTGGAGCGTGCGCGCCGTTCGGTCGGGGCCACCATTGCCGCGGCGCGCGCGGCGCTGATCGCCGGCGAGGGCATCGCGGCCAACCTGGCCGGCGGCACGCACCACGCCCAGGCCGACAAGGGCAGCGGCTATTGCGTCTTCAACGACGTGGCGGTCGCGGCGCGCCTGATGCAGGCCGAGTGGCACCGCCAGCACCGCCGGCTGCTGCGCGTGGCGGTGATCGACCTGGACGTGCACCAGGGCAACGGCACGGCGGCCATCTTCGGCGAGGACGACACGGTCTTCACGCTGTCGCTGCACGGGGCGCGCAACTTCCCGTTCCGCAAGGTGGCGGGCGACCTCGACGTGGACCTGCCGGACGGCTGCGGCGACCGGGAATACCTCGCGGCGCTCGACGGCGCGCTGGCCGACCTCTGGGCGCGCCACGGCGGCACGCTGCCCGGGCTGGTGTTCTACCTGGCCGGCGCGGATCCGCACGAAGGCGATCGCCTGGGCCGCCTCAAGCTCAGCACCGAGGCGCTGGCCGAACGCGATCGGCGGGTGTTCGCGGCCTGCCACGAGCGCGCCATCCCGGTGGCGGTGTCGATGGCCGGCGGCTACGGCCGCGACGTGGAGGACACCGTGTCCGTGCACCTGAACACGCTGCGCCTGGCGGCGCAGGCCTGGTCCGCGTGGCAGGGCCGACGGGAGAGCGCCGCATGAGCGCGCCGGGCCATCCGGTGACCCCGCGTGCCCGGCCGCAGCCGCGCAGTGCCTACCAGGCGTTCCGGAGCCTGGGCACCCGCTGGATGGACAACGACCAGTACGGCCACGTCAACAACGTCGTCTACTACAGCTTCTTCGACACCGCGGTCAACGCATGGCTGATCGAGGCCGGCGCGCTCGACCTCGAGCGCAGCGAGGTCATCGGACTGGTGGTCGAGACGGGCTGCAGCTTCTTCGAGCCGCTGACGTTTCCGCAGGTGGTGGAGGCGGGCTTGCGCGTGGCGCACGTCGGGCGTTCCAGCGTGCGCTACGAGATCGGGCTGTTTGCGGCCGGTGCCGGGCTGTGTGCGGCGGCCGGACACTTCGTGCATGTCTATGTCGACCGGCGCTCGCGACGGCCGGCCCCGCTTCCTTCCGAACTGCTGCGGGCCCTGCAGCCCCTTGCCTCGACCCATGGATGACATCACCGCGCAGACGACCGCCGCAGTCGATGCCGCGATCACCTCGCGCCGTGCGGTGCGCGCCTTCCTGCCGACGCCCGTGCCGCGGCGCACCATCGAGGACATCCTCGCGGTGGCCGCGAGGGCGCCTTCGGGCGCCAACACGCAGCCCTGGAAAGTGACGGTGCTCACGGGAGCGGCCAAGGAAAGGCTGTCGCGCCGGATGCTGGCCGCACACGACGCCAACGCCGCGGCCGGCTCGACCGGCGCCGATGCGGGCGAGTACGACTACTACCCGACGGAGTGGGTGCCGCCCTATGTCGACCGCCGGCGCAAGGTCGGCTGGGATCTCTACGGACTGCTGGGCATCGCCAAGGGCGACAAGGCGCGCACGCATGCCCAGCACGGCCGCAACTACACCTTCTTCGATGCCCCGGTGGGGTTGATCTTCACGATCGACCGCATCCTTTGCCAGGGATCGTGGCTGGACTACGGCACGTTCCTCGGGAACGTCATGGTGGCGGCGCGCGCGCGCGGGCTCGACACCTGTCCGCTGGCTGCCGTCATCGGCCACTACCGGATCATTGCCGACGAACTGCAGTTGCCGGCCGGCGAGATGGTGGTGTGCGGCATGGCGCTGGGCCATGCGGATCCGCAGGCCCCGGAGAACCGCCTGGTCACCGAGCGCGAGCCGGTGGCCGCATTCGCACGCTTCCTCGACTGACAGCTTGCGCCGGGGGTGGGCAGTGGCCGCGCGGCGGCTGCCTAGAATCGCAATCAGGAGGAGACAGACCTTGCCCAACATCGCACCGGCCATCTTCGGCATCCCGATCGACTTCATCCTCTTCGCGTTGACGCTCGCCGGCGTGGCCCTGTTCCACGCCCACGTGCTGAAGATCGCCGTCGGCGGGCTGGTCGTCATCACGCTGTACAAGCTCCTGTTCTCGCCCTTCGCGGCCGGCGCCGGCGTCGGCGGCCTGGTGGCGCACCTCGGGCACGAGTGGGTGATCGTCGCCAACCTGTTCGCGCTGCTGGTCGGGTTCGCGCTGCTGTCGAACCACTTCGAGCAGAGCCACCTGCCGGCCCTGCTGCCCAAGGTCCTGCCCGACGACTGGAAGGGCGGTTTCGTGCTGCTGGTGCTGATCTTCGTGCTGTCGAGCTTCCTCGACAACATCGCCGCCGCGATGATCGGCGGCACCATCGCCGGCTCGGTGTTCAAGAAGCGCGTGCACATCGGCTACCTGGCCGCCATCGTCGCGGCCTCCAATGCGGGCGGGGCGGGCAGCGTGGTGGGCGACACCACCACCACCATGATCTGGATCGCCGGCGGGTCGCCGCTGCAGGTGCTCGAGGCCTACGTGGCCGCGGTGCCGGCGCTGCTGTTCTTCGGCGTGATTGCCGCACGCCAGCAGCACGCCTACCAGCCGATCACCAGGGACGCGCCGGCGGGGGTGCGCATCGATGGCGCTCGCCTGGTCATCGTCGCGGTCATCCTGCTGTCGGCGATCGTCGGCAACGTCTACTTCAACCTCAGGCATCCCGAGGTGCTGAACCACGTGCCGGTGATCGGCCTGGCGGTCGTGCTGGCCATCGCCGCCACCGCGCCGTGGCGCCAGCCCGACTGGAGCCTGGTGCCCGATGCCGTCAAGGGCAGCGTGTTCCTGCTGTCGCTCGTGCTGTGCGCGTCGATGATGCCGGTGGAGAAGCTGCCCGAGGCTTCTTGGCAGACTTCGCTCGGGCTGGGCTTCATCTCGGCGGTGTTCGACAACATCCCGCTCACGTCGCTGGCCATCCACCAGGGCGGCTACGACTGGGGCTTCCTGGCCTTCGCAGTGGGCTTCGGCGGCTCGATGATCTGGTTCGGCTCCTCGGCCGGCGTCGCGCTGTCGAACTTCTTCCCGCAGGCGCGATCGGTCGGCCAGTGGCTGCGGCACGGCTGGCACGTGGCCGTGGGGTACGTGCTCGGTTTCGCGATCCTCGTCACGGTCGTGGGTTGGCATCCCGAACCGCTCAAGCGCACGAAGGCCGCGCCGCCGGCCGCGACGGCACCCGCCGCGCCCGCCGCAGCGCCGCAGCAGTGAGGAAGCGCCGATGCGCCCGCGCGTCCTGATCGCACGCCAGATCTTTCCCGAGGTGGTCGAGCGCCTGCGCGCGCACGTCGACGTCAGCACCAACGACGATCCGGTCGACTGGCCGCGCGACGAGCTGATCCGCCGCCTCCAGGGGCATCAGGGCGTGTTCGTGGCCGGCACCGAGCCGATCGATGCCACGCTGGTGGCCGCCTGCCCGGACCTGAGGGCCGTGTGCAGCATGGCGGTGGGCTACAACAACATCGACGTGGCGGCCTGCGCGGCGCGCGGCATCGTCGTCACCAACGCGCCCGACGTGCTCACCGAGACGACGGCGGACTTCGGATTCGCGCTCATGATGGCCACCGCGCGCCGCATCACCGAGAGCGAGCATTACCTGCGCGCCGGCCACTGGAAGCGCTGGTCGCACGACTTCTTCTGCGGCGCCGACGTGCACGGCGCCACGCTGGGCATCCTCGGCATGGGGCGCATCGGCCAGGCCATCGCACGCCGTGGCGCGCTGGGCTTCGGCATGAAGGTGGTCTATCACAACCGCAGCCGGCTCGCCCCCAGCCTCGAGGCGCCGCTGGGCGCGCGCTGGGTCGACAAGGACACGCTGCTGCGCGAGGCCGATCACCTGGTGATCGTGGTGCCGTACTCGGCGTCGAGCCACCACGCGGTGGGGGCGCGCGAGATCGCGCTGATGAAGCCTTCGGCGACGCTCACCAACGTGGCGCGCGGCGGCGTCGTCGACGATGCCGCGCTGGCCGAGGCACTGGCCGAGCGGCGCATCGCGGCGGCCGGCCTGGACGTGTTCGAGGGCGAGCCGTCGGTCCACGCCGGCCTGCTCGCGCTGCCCAACGTCGTGCTCACGCCGCACATCGCCAGCGCCACGGTCGCCACGCGCATGAAGATGGCGACGCTGGCCGCCGACAACCTGATCGCCGTGCTCGGCGGCGGGGCGCCGCTGACGCCGGTCAGGCCTTGAGCGTGGGCACCAGCCGGTCGACGGCCGCCAGCAGGGCGGACAGGTCGATCGGCTTGGTCCAGTAGTCGTCGAAGCCCGCGGCGCGGGCGGCCTGCACGTCCTCCGGCATCGCGTTGGCCGACAGCGCGACGCAGGTCAGCCGCGCGGTGTGCGGATCGGCGCGCAGGCGGCCCAGCAGCTCGGTGCCGTTCATGTCGGGCAGCTGCATGTCGACGAGCACCAGCGAGGGGCGCAGGCGGCGCGCCATGGCCAGCCCGTCGGTGCCGTTGGCGGCGCCGTGGAAGCGCAGCTGCGGACGCTGCGCGAGCAGCTCGCGCACGATCAGCATGTTGACCTCGTTGTCCTCCACGTAGAGCACGCTGGGCTCCTGGCCGGTGCCGGCCGGCGCGGCGGTGGCCGGCTCGGCGCGCGGCAGCCTGAAGGCGACCACCGTGCCGCGCGCGTCGCTGCGCAGCAGCTCGGTGCGCCCGCCCAGTTGCTCGGCCTGGGCGCGCGCGAGCGCCATGCCCAGGCTGCTGCGCAACGGCGCCGCGCCGCTGCCGAAGGCGTCGAACAGCTCGGCGACCGCCTCGCGGGCGATCGGCGCGCCCTCATCGGACACTGCGACGACCGCATGCTCGCCGTCGACGTGGCCGGCGATCCTCACCGTGGCGCCGTTCGCGCTGCGGTGCACCGCATGCGCGATCAGCAGCGCCAGCACCTGCATCGCGCGCCGCTCGTCGCCGAGGGCGGCCAGCGGCCCGACATCGGCATGCAGACGCACGCCGCGGGCCGCCGCGTCGGGCTGCACGGCCGCGAGGGCACGCCCGGCGAGGGCGCCCAGGTCGACCGGCGCGCGGGCCACCGGCACCGGCCCGTCCGACAAGGCGTTGAGTTCGAGCACGCTGTCGACCAGCGTCAGCAGGCTTTCGCCGGCCTCGCGGATCTGGTGCAGGCGGCGCCGACGCTGGTCGTCGGGGGCCTTGCCGTCCTCGGCCAGCATCAGCTGCGCGAAGCCGAGGATCGCGTTCAGCGGCGTGCGCAGCTCGTGGCTGACGCGCGACAGCAAGGCCGACTTCGTGCGCGCCTCGTTCAGTGCCATCTCGCGTTCACGCTGGGCGGCCTCCGTCGCGCGCGCCTCGGTCACGTCCCAGTTGACGCCTATACGGCGCGTCACGCGCCCGGTCTCGTCGGTCAAGGCGATCGAGCGCGAGGCCAGCGTGCGGATGGCACCGTCGGCGCGCCGGATGCGGAACTCGTAGGCCAGGGGCTGCGCGCTGTGGTGAAGGGGCGTCGCCATCGCTTCGAGCCGGGGCCAGTCCTCGGGCAGCACCATGGCCATGCGCTCGGACGGCGTGGGCACCGGCCCCGAGGGGTCCAGGCCGCGCAACAGGTACATCTGGGCGTCCCATTCGTCGCGCGACGGGTCGAGGTCGTGCACCCAGGTGCCCATGCCCGCACTCGACAGTGCCAGCGACAGGCGCTCGTTGGCGGCGCGCAGCGCCTCGATCGCGCTGCGCGATTCGGTGACGTCGAACATCACGCCGTAGGTCCGGCGAGCGCCGTGGCCGTCCAGCTCGAGGCGGCTGCGCACCTCGATCCACCGCGTCTGCCCGTCCCGGCGCACGATGCGCAGCACCAGGCTCAGGGGTGTTCCCACGGGGCCGCGCATCCAGGCGAGCGTCTGCGCGGCGACGCGGTCCCGGTCGTCCGGGTGCACGTGGTCGCGCAGGGAGTCGCCCAGGCGCAACGGGCCGAGGGCCGGGTCTCGGCCGAGGATCTCGAACATCCGCGCGTTCCACTCCGGAGGCTGGCCATCGAGAGGGCCCGACCACAGCCCGACGCGCGCCGACTCGGCGGCTGCCTCGAGCCAGCGCGCCAGGTGCAGCGTGTCCTGGGTACGCTGATGCTGCTCCGTCACGTCCAGGCCGAGGCCGAGCATCGCGATGGGCCGGCCCGACGCGTCGCGCCGCACGACGCGTCGCGTCAGGACGGTGCGCCAGCGCCCGTCGGCATGCCGGTAGCGGGTGTGCAGGTCGACCGGCTCGTCGGTGTCCACCGCGCGTGCGAACGCGGCCTGCACGTCTGCCAGATCGTCCGGGTGGATCCAGGTCCGCACCTCGTCCAGGGGCACGCCTTCCGGCCCGACCGGGCGCTGCAGGATCGCCTGCAGGCGCTCGTCGTGGTGGAGGCGTCCGCTCGCGAAGTCGTAGCGCCACAGCCCGATGCCGGCCAGCGACGCCGCCAGTTCGAGCTGCGCGCCGGCGGCGGCAGCCTCGCTCGACAGGCGATGCGCCTCGGTGTCGTCCACCATCACGCCCACCACGCGCGT
>DASTJE010000279.1:0-62883 GCA_035716845.1 Burkholderiaceae bacterium | reverse complement strand
AACGCCGACCAGGACCCCGACTACCGCGACCTAAAGTACTGGCAGGAGTGGGTCAACCTGATTGCGCTCGCCGTCAACGAGGAGAACGCCTCCGGCGGACGTGTCGTCACCGCCCCCACCAACGGCGCGGCCGGCATCATCCCCGCGGTGCTGCAGTACTACAACCGCTTCTGCCCCGGCGCCAGCGAACAGGGCGTGATCGACTTCCTGTTGACCGCAGCCGCCATCGGCATCCTCTACAAGGAGAACGCGAGCATCAGCGGCGCCGAGGTGGGCTGCCAGGGCGAGGTCGGAGTGGCCTGCTCGATGGCCGCCGGCGCGCTGTGCGCGGTGCTCGGCGGCACGCCGGCCCAGGCGGAGAATGCGGCCGAGATCGGCATGGAGCACCACCTGGGCCTGACCTGCGACCCGGTGGGCGGGCTGGTGCAGATCCCCTGCATCGAGCGCAACGCGATCGCCGCCGTCAAGGCGATCAACGCCGCGCGCATGGCGCTGCGCGGCGACGGCACGCACTACGTGAGCCTGGACCAGGTGATCAAGACGATGCGCGAGACCGGCGCCGACATGATGACCAAGTACAAGGAGACCGCGCGCGGCGGCCTCGCGGTGAACATCGTCGAGTGCTGAGCGCGGCCGCAGCGCCGCCCGGGACTCAGATACCGAGGATCTTGCGCGCCTCGGCCAGCAGTTTCATCGAGTCGTCGTGCTTGCCGGCCTTGTGCGCGGCCTCGCCGTCGGCGCGCAGCTTCCTGACCTTGGCCAGATCGGCATCCGCCAGCTTGGGCTGCGTGGCCAGCTTGTCGTCGATGGCCTTCATGTCCACCGGGCAGTGGTTGGCCAGCGCCAGGGTGGAAACCGACGCCATCGCGATCGCGCAGAGCAATGCCTTCATGGATACCTCCGGAGAGCGGACGCGCGCCCGGCGGGCACGCTGTGCGGCGATTCTGGGCTGCCGGCGATAACCCTGGCCGCAGCAGGCCCGGTCAGCGCAGGGAATACGCGACGGCGGCCTTCATGCCCGACAGCGGCTCGAGCAGTGACCGCAGGGGCTCGAGTTCGCGGTAGCGCGTGGCCACCTTGGTGGCGTAGGCGAAGAAGCGCGGAAGGTCGGCCGCATAGCGGGGCTTGCCGTCGCGGTGCTTGAGGCGGCAGAAGATGCCCAGCACCTTGAGATGGCGCTGCAGGCCGATCCATTCGACGGCACGCCAGAACTCGCCGAAGTCATCGCCCACGGGAAGGCCCGCTCGGCGCGCCTGGTCCCAGTAGCGCGCGGCCCAGTCGATCTCGCGCTCCTCGTCCCAGCTCCAGAAGGCGTCGCGCAGCAGCGAGGCCAGGTCGTACGCGATCGGCCCCTTCACCGCGTCCTGGAAGTCGAGGATGCCCGGATTGGGGTCGGCCACCATCAGGTTGCGCGGCATCCAGTCGCGGTGCACCGCCACCTGCGGCTGCGCCAGCGCCGCGCGCACCAGCGCGTCGGCAACCCGCTGCCACACCTTCTGCTCGCGCTCGCCCCAGCTCACGCCGTGCTCGCGCGCCACGCACCAGTCGGGAAAGAGCTGCAGCTCGCTGCGCAGCTTGGCCTCGTCGTAGGGCGGCAGGACATCGCCTGGCACGCCCACCTGCCAGCGCACGAGCGCGCCGATGGCGTCTCGCATCAGGCCATCGGCCTGCCTGGGCGTGGCATCGGCGAAGGCATCCAGGTACAGCGTGCGCCCGAGATCGGTCAGCAGCAGGAAACCGCGCGCCGTGTCCGCGGCCAGCACCTCCGGGCCATGCAGGCCGGCGGCACGGATCAGCCCGGCCACGTGCACGAAGGGGCGCACGTCCTCCTGGGGCGGCGGCGCATCCATCACGATCAGGCTGCCGCCACGCGCCTGGTCGACGCGCAGGTAGCGCCGGAAACTGGCGTCCGCCGAGGCTGCGCGCAGACTCGGCAGGTCGAGCCCATGCGTGGCCGCCAGCGGCGCCAGCCACGACTCGAAGGCTGCCCGGCGCTGAGGGTCCGGCCAGGACACGACGTTGGAAGGCGCAGGGCTTTCGAGGGGGCTCATGGATAATTTTCATTCTACAAACCGCCCTCGCGCGCCCCGAAGCGCCGCCCCTGATGCCCAAACTCCACCCGCTCGCGCTGGCCGCCATGGCCGCGCTGGCGCACGCGCAGACGGCCACGCCGCCACGGACGGCCGTTGCCGTCGAGGACCGGCAGTTGGCGATCGAAGTGCAGGCGGCGGCGATCGAAGGTCGGCCCGACCGCGAGCTGAAGGCGCAGGGCGGCGTGGAACTGCGCCGCGGGGACCTGGTGATCCGCACCGAGCGGCTCGACTACGACCACGTCCGCAACCGCTTGCGCGCGCAGGGCCAGGTGGAGGCCCAGACCGCGCGCGGCGACCGATTCGCGGGCACCCTGCTGGACCTCGACCTGGACCTGTTCGAGGGCTTTCTCGAGCGGCCCGAGTACTGGTTCGCACGCAGCGGCGCCGGCGGGCGGGCGCAACGCGTGGACTTCCTCGACCGCGAGCGCTCGTTGATCACCGCGGCCGACTACACCAGCTGCCGCCGCGACGGCCAGGGCGTGCCGGCCTGGCTGCTGTCCAGCGACAGCCTGCGCCTGGACTTCGCCGCCAACGAGGGCATCGCGAAGGGTGCGGTGCTGCGCTTCCAGGGCGTACCGATCCTGGCATGGCCGGCGCTGAGCTTTCCGATCACCGGCGAGCGCAAGTCCGGCTGGCTGCCGCCGGCACTCAACCTGGACAGCAAGAGCGGTCTCGAACTCGGCGTGCCCTGGTACTGGAACATCGCGCCGCAGCGCGATGCCACGCTCACGCCCGTCGCCTACACGAAGCGCGGCCTGGGCGTGGAGGCGGAGTTCCGCTACCTCGAAGCCACACACGGCGGCGAGGTCCAGTTGCACTGGATTCCGCACGACCGCGTCGCGGCGGAAGAACGGCGCGCCTTGCAGTGGCGCCAGAGCGGCACCGCCCTCGGTTCGGGCGAGGACGCGGTGCGCTGGCGCCACCAGGGCCTGCGCGTCAGCGACGATGCGTACTGGAAGGACTTCGCGCGCGGACTGCGGTCCTTCACGCCGCGTCTGCTGCCGCTGGCTGCCAGCGTCGAACGCGACTGGAATCCCCTGCCCGGTTGGTCCACCACGGCATACGGCCGCGTGCAGCTCTGGCAGGTCCTGCAGGACCCGGACCCCTCGGTGCTGATTGCCGCACCGTACGACCGCGCGCCCCAGATCGGGTGGCGCGGCCAGGGGCGCCCCTGGACGTCCGGCCCGGACCTGGGCTTCGAGCTGGAGTTCAACCGATTCGTCCTGACGTCCCACGACGCGCCGGGCACGCGGCCCGAAGGACAGCGCGGGCACCTGCGGCTGGACCTGACGCAGCGCTGGCGCACGTCGTGGGCATGGATGGCACCGCACCTGGGGCTCAACCTGGCCAGCTATCGCACCGATGCGCCGATGCCCGACGGCCGCACGCGGGCCTCGCGCAGCATCCCGACCTTCAGCCTCGACGGCGGGCTGCTGTTCGAGCGCCCCACGCGCTGGTTCGGGCGGGCGGTGACCCAGACGCTCGAACCCCGCGTGCTGTACGTGAACACGCCCTTGCGCGACCAGTCCGCGCTGCCGCTGTGGGACACGGCGGCCAAGGACTTCAACGTCGACTCGCTGTTCAGCGAGAACGCCTTCACCGGGGTGGACCGCGTGACCGACGCGCACCAGGTCACCGCCGGGCTGACAACGCGCTGGATCGACGCGCGCAGCGGCATTGAATGGATGCGCCTGGGTGTCGCTCAGCGCTACCTGCTGCGCGACCAGTACGTGACGCCCGACGGGCAGCCGCTGACGCAACGCCTGTCCGACCTGCTCGTCGTGGGCAGCGCCCGCGCCTCGGCGCGCTGGACCTTCGACGCCGCGGTGCAGTACGGCTCGCAGAACGACCGCGTCAATCGCTCGGTGATCTCCGCGCGCTACAGCGCCGGCCCGTTCAGGGTGCTGTCGGCGCACTACCGCCTCACCCGCAATGCCAGCGAACAGCTCGACCTGGGCTGGCAGTGGCCGATGTACCGGCGCGAGGCGCCGGCACGCGACGGTTGCGGCGGCACGCTCTACGGCGTGGGCCGCATCAACTACTCGATGCGCGACAGCCGCATCACCGACTCGCTCGCGGGCCTGGAGTACGACGCGGGCTGCTGGATCGGCCGCGTCGTGGCCGAGCGCGTGTCCACCGGGCGCGCCGCGGCGACGACACGGCTGATGCTGCAACTCGAGCTGGTGGGCCTGTCGCGCCTCGGATCGAACCCGCTCTCGGTCTTGAAGGACAATATTCCCGGTTACACCCTCCTGCGCGACGAGCGCACCGACCCGCCGCTGCGCACCTACACGTTGCCGACGAGTTCCCCCGGCACGCCCCCACGATGAAGATCCTGTTTCGTATTGCCGCCGCCGCGGTGGCCTGCACGGCCCTGGTCAGCGCCGCCCAGACCTCGCGCACCGCCGCCCCTGCGTTGCGCGCCGGCGACTACATCGTCGCCGTGGTCGGCCAGGAAGTCGTGACCGCCTTCGAAGTCGCGCAACGCATGGCGCGCGCCCGCGAGGAGGCGCAGCGGGCGCGGCAGACGCTTCCACCCGAAGGCGAGCTGCGCAAGCTGGCACTGGAGTCGCTGATCGAGGAGCGCGCGATCCTGACCCATGCGCGTGACAGCGGCGTGCGCATCGACGAGGCAGAGATCGACCGCGCGGTGCAGGTGGTGGCTTCGCAGAACCAGCTCACCCTGCCGCAGTTGCGTGCGCGCCTGGCGCGCGAGGGTCTGGACCTGGCGCGCCTGCGCGCCAACATCCGCGACCAGCTGACGATCGAGCGCGTGCGCGAGCGCGAAGTGGCACAACGCATCAAGATCAGCGACGGCGAGATCAACGACCTGATCGAGCAGGAACGGGGCCGCAACGCCGCGGAAGTGCAATACAACATCGCCCAGATCCTGGTCGAGGTCCCGGAGGGCGCGGCCGACAACGTGGTGGCCGAGCGCCGCGCCCGTGCCGAAGCGGCATTCGCACGCCTGCGTGCGGGGCAGGACTTCGCCAGCATCGCACGCGAGGTGTCGCAGGACGCCAACCGTGAGCGCGGCGGCGAGATCGGCCTCAAGCCGGCCGACCGCCTGCCCGACCTGTTCCTGGAGGCGGTGCGGCCCCTGGGCAATGGCGACCTGGCGCCCGCCATCGTGCGCAGCGGCGCGGGCTTCCACATCCTGAAGCTGATCGAACGCGCCGAGGGGGGGGCCTTCCGCATCACGCAGACGCGCGCGCGCCACATCCTGTTGCGGCCATCCGAGCAGTTGCCCGAGGACGCGGTACGCGCGCGACTGGCGGATTTCAAGCGCCAGGTCGAGTCCGGCAGCCGCCGCTTCGAGGACCTGGCGCGCGAGTTCTCGCTCGATGGTTCGGCGCCAGCCGGCGGCGACCTCGGCTGGGCCTCGCCGGGCCAGTTCGTGCCCGAGTTCGAGCAGGTGATGAACCAGCTTGCGCTCAACGGCGTGTCGGAACCCACGGCCACGCGCTTCGGCTGGCACCTGATCCAGGTGCTCGAGCGGCGCAACGTGGCGCTCGACACCAAGCAGTTGCGCGACCAGGCGCGCGCTGCGCTGCGCGAGCGCAAATTCGAGGGTGCCTACGTGGAGTGGCTGAGCGAGGTGCGCGGTCGCGCCTACGTCGAGATGCGCGACGCGCCGCAGTGAGGCAGCGCCGGCGCCGACCCGCGTGAAGCACCAGCCGCGCAAGCGATTCGGCCAGCACTTCCTGGTCGACGGCGGCGTGCTCGACGCCATCGTCGCCGCCATCGATCCACGGCCCGGCCAGGCCCTGGTCGAGATCGGGCCCGGCCTCGGCGCCTTGACGCGGCCCCTGCTCGAGCGCTGCGAACGCCTGACTGTCGTCGAGCTCGACCGCGACCTCGCGGCACGTCTGCGCCGCGATCCGGCGCTCGAGGTGGTCGAGGCCGACGTGCTGACGGTGGACTTCCGCGCGCTGGCCGCACGGCATGGGGCGCGTCTGCGCGTGGTGGGCAACCTGCCCTACAACATCTCCTCGCCCATCCTCTTCCACCTGCTCGGCGCGGTGGACGGCGTGGAGGACCAGCACTTCATGCTGCAGAAGGAGGTGGTCGAGCGCATGGCCGCCGGCCCTGGCGGCAAGGACTACGGACGCCTGTCGGTGATGCTGCAGTGGCGCTACCACGTCGAATCCCTGTTCGACGTGCCGCCCACCGCCTTCGATCCACCCCCGAGGGTGGACTCGGCCGTGGTGCGGATGACCCCCTGGCCGCGGCCGCCGGCGGTGGACGTGCACCTGCTGGAGCGCATGGTGGCCGCTGCCTTCTCGCAGCGCCGCAAGCTGCTGCGGCACAGCCTGGGCCCCTGGCTCGAGGCGCGCGGCTACAGGGGCGACTTCGACCTGCGTCGGCGGGCCGAGGAGGTGCCGGTCGACCAGTACGTCGCGCTGGCCGCCAGCCTGGCGCCGCCCGCGGCGGACGGTACGCCCGACTGACGGCGTGCCCGTACGGCCCGGCCGGGACGGCCGCGGCGCGCGGCCGCGGTCTCAGTCGCGATCGGCCGGCATCGCCTCGGGCATCGGGCCGGACGCGGACGCGGCCTCGCGCGGCTTGCGCTCGCGCACCAGGTAGCTGTAGAGCACCGGCACCACCAGCAGCGTCAGGATCGTCGACGTGATCACGCCGCCGATGATCGCCCGCCCCATCGGCGCCTGGATCTCGCCGCCATCGTTGAGCGCCAGCGCCAGCGGCAGCATGCCGAAGACCATGGCCGCGGTCGTCATCACGATCGGCCGCATGCGGATCAGCCCCGCCTGCAGCAGCGCATCGGCGACCGTCGCACCGGCCTTGCGGGCCTGGTTGGCGAAGTCGACGAGCAGGATCGCATTCTTGGTCACCAGGCCCATCAGCATCACCAGGCCGATCATCGAGAACACGTTGAGCGTGCTGCGCCAGAACAGCAGCGCCAGCATCACGCCGATCAGCGCCAGCGGCAGGCTCGCCATGATGGCGATGGGCTGCACGAAGCTGCCGAACTGGCTGGCCAGCACGATGTAGATGAAGATCACGGCCAGCGCCATGGCCGCGAGCAGGCCGCCGAAGGCCTCCTGCTGCTGCTGCAGCTGGCCGCCGATGTCGAAGCTGTAGCCCGGCGGCAGCGCCGTCTCCTTGATCAGCGTCTGCACGTCCTTGCCCACGTCGCCGACCGAGCGGTCCTTGACGCCGGCGAACACGGCCTCGCGGCGCTGCAGGTTCTGGCGGCGGATGGTGTCCGGGTTGAACACTGCCTCGATCGTCGCCACGCTGTCCAGCGTGATCGGCGTGCCGTCCTTGGCAAACGCCACCGGAAGCGTGCGCAACTGCTCCAGGCGCTCGCGCTGCTCCTGGTTCAGGCGCAGGTTCACCTCCACCTGGTCGCCGGCCGGCGTGGTCCAGTAGGTGGCGGTGTCGCCGTTCACGTAGGCCCGCAGCGATGCCGCGACGCGCGGGGCGCTGAGGCCGAGCTCGCGGATCGCATCGGGCTTGAGCCGCACGGCATAGGCCGGCAGGCCCGGCTTGACCGACGACTCCACGTCCACCACGCCGGGGATCTTCTTGACCTTCTCGGCGAACGCGCTGGCCACCTTGGCGAGACCTTCCGCATCGTCGCCCAGGATCGCCACGTACACCGGCCGGTTGAAGCCGAGGGTCGCATCGGTGCCGGGGATGCGCGCGATGGCCTCGCGCAGCACGTTCTCGACCTCCTTCTGGCTGCGCTGGCGCTGCTTGCGGTCCTTGAGCGCGATGTTCAGCCAGGCCTTGTTGCGCTGGCCGGCACCGCCGACCCAGGTGGCCACGCTCTGCACCTCCGGCAGCGCCAGGACGATCTCCTCGACCTGCCGGACCTTGGCGTCGGTACGCTCGAGACTCGAACCCACCGGCATCGTCAACGCCAGCTGTGTGAAACCCTGGTCGGTCTCGGGCACGAATTCGCTGCCCACCAGGGGCGCCAGCGCAAGCGCCCCGACGAAACAGGCGCCGCCGATGGCCATCACCAGGCCGCGCGGCGAGATCGTGGCCCAGCGCCAGCGGCGCGGGCTCGCCTTGTCGCGCCGGCCGTCGGCATGGAAACCGTGCCCGAACGCGGGCAGCGGCGGAAACAGCATGCGGTAGCGCCGCCCCGAGAAGGCCCAGCGGATCAGGCGCTCGTAGATGCCGTGCATCGCCTCGAGCAGCGCATCGGTGCCCCGGATCGCGTGGCCGATCACGGGCAACCGGCGCAGGCGATCGGCGGGAGGGTCGCGCCAGATCGACGACAGCATCGGGTCCAGCGTGAAGCTGACGAACAGGCTCACCAGCACCGCCACCACGACCGTGATGCCGAAGGGGTAGAAGAACTTGCCGATGATGCCGCCCATGAAGGCCACCGGCACGAAGACCGCGCACAGCGCGAAGGTGGTGGCCATCACCGCCAGCCCGATCTCGTCGGTGCCCTCGCGGGCTGCGGTGTGATGGTCCTTGCCCATGTGGATGTGGCGCACGATGTTCTCGCGCACGACGATGGCATCGTCGATCAGCAGGCCGATGCACAGCGACAGCGCCATCATCGTCATGAAGTTCAGCGTGAACCCGCACAGGTAGACGGCGATGAAGCTCGAGATCACCGCGATGGGCAGCGTCAGCGCCGTGATCACCGTGCTGCGCCACGAGTGCAGGAACAGGAACACGATGGCCACCGTGAGCAGCGCACCCTCGACGAGCGTGTGCTTGAGGCCTTCGAGCGAGCCCTTGACCCAGTCGCTGGAGGCGTAGATCAACTTGAGCTCCACGTCGGGCGGCAGCACCTTGCGAACCTCGTCCATCGCCTTCTTGACGGCCTCGCCCGTGGCGACGATGTTGGCGTCCTGCTGGCGGAAGACGTTGAAGTTGATTGCCGGCTGGCCGTTGATGCGCGCGTTCGAATCGGCCTCGCGCTCGCGCTCGACCAGGGTGCCCAGGTCGTCCAGGGTCAGGGCCAGGCCGTTGCGGTGCGCCACGACGACCTTGCCGAAGGCCTTCGGGTCGCGCACGCGCCCTTCCACGCGCAGCAGGGTGTCCTGCACGCTGTCCTTGATCAGGCCCACCGGCTGGTCGGCATTGGCCTCGCGCAAGGCCGTGGCGACCTCCGCCGGCGTGACGCCGTACGCGCGCAAGCGCGCCGGGTCAAGGTCGATCCGCACCTCGCGCGACACCATGCCGCCCACGTCGACCCGCGCCACGCCTTCCACGCGCTGCATGCGCTTGGTCACCGTGTGCTCGGCGAGGATCGACAGTTCACGCGCACTGCGCGTCTTCGACAACAGCGCGAAGTTGACGACCGGCTCGCTGTTGTCGTTGTTCCAGCGCGCGAGCGTCGGCGCCCGGGCGTCGCGCGGAAAGCCGGACTGGATCGCCGCCACGCGGTCGCGCACGTCCTGCATCGCGCGGTCCATGTTGGTGTCGAGGCTGAACTCCATGTTGAGCCAGCCGGCACCCTCGCGCGCGCCGGACGTGATGCGCTTGATCCCCGCCACGCCGTTGACGGCCTCCTCCAGCGGCTTGACCAGTTCGCGTTCCACGGCCTCGGGCGACGCACCCGGGTATTGCACCTCCATCCAGGCGCCCGGGAACGTGATGTCGGGCATCTGCTCGACGCCCAGCTTCGAGTACGAGAAGATCCCCAGCACGCACAGCGCCACCATCACCATGGTGGCGAAGACCGGGTTGTTGATCGAGACGCGCGTGATCCACATGGCCCGTGCTCCCGGTTCAGCGCGCCGCCGGCGCCGACGCCGCCGCCGAGGCCACTGACGACACCTTGCCGGCGACCACCACCGCCTTGGCGCCCTCGCGCAGGTTGTCGAAGCGCGCCGCCAGCACCTGGCTGCCTGCGGGCAGGCCGGACAGCACCTCCACGCGCCCCTCGCGCTCGTCGCGCCGCCCGAGCGTGACCGCCCGCCGCGCGAGCGCGCCCTGCTCGATGACCCACACGTGGTCCTGCCCGGCGGTATTGCCCACCGCCGTCTGCGGCACGGTCAGGCGCTGCGACCCGTCGGGCAGCTCGACCCGCGCCAGCGCATACTGGCCGGCACGGAACAGCTCGTTCGGATTGGCCAGTTCGATCGTCACGCCGATCGACCGCGTGCCCGCCTCGGCGGCCGGCGCGATGCGCGCGATGCGTCCGTTGACGGTCTGCGCCACGCCCTCGACCTGCACCTGCACCTCGATCCCCGGCCGCAGCAGCGACACCTCGTGCGTGCCCACGCTGCCGGCCAGTTCGAGCCGTGCCAGGTCGACGATGGTCAGCAGGGGCTGCTCGGCGGCGAGCTTCTCGCCCGACACCGCGTGGCGCTTCGCAACGATGCCGCTGATCGGCGCGACGATGCGCGTGTCGCGCGACGCCGCCCGCATGGTGTCGAGCTGGGCCACCGCCGCACGCTCCTGGGCGCGCGCAGCGTCCAGCGCGGCACGCGACTGCTCCAGCGCGATGGGCGAGATGAACTGCTGGTCGGCCAGGCGCTGGTTGCTCGTGTGCGTGCGCTCGGCCTGCGCCAGCGCGGCACGGGCGGACTCGACCAGCGCCACCCGTTCGGCGACGCGGCTGGCCATCTCGGTCGCGTCGACCGTGGCCAGCAGCTGGCCGGCCTTCACGCGGTTGCCTTCGGCCACCGTCAAGGTCAGCAAGGTCCCTGGCGCCTTGGCTCGCACGATGGCCGTCTGCGGCGCGACGAGCGGGCCCGAGAACTCGATCCGCGTGGGCATCGACGCCAGCGCCGGCGTGGCCACCTCGCGCGGGGCAAACTCCAGCGCGGCCACCGGCTTCTCGGCGTCCTTGCCCTTGGACCGGCCGACCTGCTGGACCGCCACCGCGGCGCCCACGCCCGCCGCGACCAGCACCACCGCTCCTCCGATCCACCAAATCTTCTTGCGCATCTTTCGACCTTCTTAGCGTGAGTCGCGGCAGTGTAGGGAGCGTCGCGCCGCCGGTTGACCGGTTTGCGACGAACTGCAGACCGGCGGCGACAAAGCGCCGGTCCGCGGGCACGAAACGCGCACGCAGCCCGTTCAGCTCAGGCTGTTGCGGTAGTGATGATCCCGCGTGTGGTACAGGCCCCGCCTCAATTCGACCGGGCGATCCCCGTAGGTGTACGACACCCGCGACACACTGAGCAAGGGCGAACCTGGGGGGACCTCGAGCCAGCGCGCGGCGACATCGTCGGCCGCCACGGCGCGGATCTGCTCATCGGCGCGGATCATGCGCACGCCGAACTCGCTCTCGAACAAGCCGTACAGCGGGCCCGGCCAGGCCGACAGCCGCTCGGCCGACAGGCCCTTGAACAGCGCCGCCGGCAGCCAGAGGTCGTCCAGCACGACCGGCCGACCGCCGAAATCGAGCAGGCGCTGCACGTGGAACACGGCCTGGCTGGTCGGGATGTCGAGCGCGCGCGCCACCTCACCGCTCGGACGCATGCGGCGGCAGTCGATGAAGCGCCGCACCGGACGCTCCTCGGCGTCGCCGGGCAGGTCCGGCGCCAGACGAAGGAAGCGGAACTGCGTGCGCTCCTCGGCGTGGGTCGCGACGTAGGTGCCCTTGCCCTGGCGCCGCACGAGAAGGTGGGCCGCGGCCAGCTCGTCGATGGCCTTGCGCACCGTGCCCTGGCTGACGCGGAAGCGCGCCGCCAGCTCCAGTTCGCTCGGGATGGCCTCGCCCGGCCGCCACTCGCCCTGCTCCAGATTGCGCACGATCAAGTCCGCGATCTGTCGATAAAGAGGCGAGAACAGCGGCGTGTCAGGATCGGCAGCCATGATGGCATCCTCGCACAGTCCGGTGTCTTATAGAAGACCGGTCTTTCCGCAGGCTGCTCGCCTACACTCGAGCCACTCGTTTCCCCCACCCTTCCTGGAGCCCTCGCCATGAGCAAGAAGCCCGTTCGTGTCGCCGTCACCGGCGCCGCCGGCCAGATCGGTTATGCCCTGCTGTTCCGCATCGCCTCGGGCGAAATGCTCGGCAAGGACCAGCCGGTGATCCTGCAACTGCTGGAGATCCCGGACGAGAAGGCCCAGAACGCGCTCAAGGGCGTGATGATGGAACTGCAGGACTGCGCCTTCCCGCTGCTGGCGGGCATGGAAGCCCACAGCGACCCCAAGGCCGCCTTCAAGGACACCGACTACGCCCTGCTGGTGGGCGCGCGTCCGCGCGGTCCCGGCATGGAACGCAAGGACCTGCTGTCGGCCAACGCCCAGATCTTCACGGCCCAGGGCAAGGCGCTCGACGCCGCGGCCTCGCGCAACGTCAAGGTGCTCGTCGTCGGCAACCCGGCCAACACGAATGCCTACATCGCCATGAAGAGCGCGCCCGGCCTGAACCGCCGCAACTTCACCGCCATGCTGCGACTGGACCACAACCGCGCCGCAAGCCAGATCGCCGCCAGGACGGGCAAGGACGTGGCCGCGATCGAGAAGCTCGCCGTGTGGGGCAACCACTCGCCGACGATGTACGCCGACTACCGCTTCGCCACCATCGGCGGCGAGTCGGTCAAGGCCATGATCGGCGACGAAGCGTGGAACCGCGAGACCTTCCTGCCCACGGTGGGCAAGCGCGGCGCGGCCATCATCGCCGCGCGCGGCCTGTCCTCGGCGGCGTCAGCGGCCAACGCTGCGATCGACCACATGCGTGACTGGGCGCTGGGCACCAACGGCCGCTGGGTGACGATGGGCATCGCCTCGGACGGCTGGTACGGCATCCCGAAGGACGTGATGTTCGGCTACCCGGTGACCTGTGCCAACGGCGAGTACCAGGTGGTCGAGGGCCTGCCGATCGACGAGTTCAGCCAGCAGTGCATCGACAAGACGCTGGCCGAACTGCTCGAGGAGCAGGACGGCGTCAAGCACCTGCTCTGATCACCCTGCGCGGCGCAGCACGCGCCGCAGCAGCGGCCACAGCCACAACCCGATCGTCACCACGCCCAGCGTGGCGGCGATCGGCCGCGCGAAGAACGCGACCAGGCTGCCGTCGGCCTTGACGAGGCTGGAGAAGAACTGCTCCTCCAGCATCGTGCCCAGCACGACGCCCAGGATGGTGGGCGCCACCGGGAATCCCCAGCGCTCCATGAAGAACCCGGCCACTCCGGCGGCCAGCATCACGGCGATGCCGAAGGCCGAGTTGTTGATGGCGAAGCTGCCGACGATGCAGAACAGCAGGATCAGCGGCATCAGCACCGACGCCGGAATGCGCAACACCTGCTTGGCCGCCTTGATGGCCAGCCATCCGAACGGCAGCATCAGCAGCTGCGCCAGGATGAAGACGATGAACACGGCGTAGATGTTCTGCGGGTTGTCGACGAACAGCGTCGGCCCCGGGTTCATGTTCTTCAGGTAGAGCACGCCGATGGCAATCGCGGTGATCGAGTCGCCCGGTATGCCGAACACCAGCGCCGGGATCCACGCGCCGCCGAGCGCCGAGTTGTTGGCCGCCCCCGACTCGACGATGCCCTCCACGTGACCGGTGCCGAACTTTTCCGGTTCCTTGGAGAACTTCTTGGACATCGCGTAGGACATCCAGGCCGCGATGTCGGCACCGGCCCCGGGCAAGGCGCC
Organism: Burkholderiaceae bacterium; assembly: GCA_035716845.1. GTDB lineage: Bacteria > Pseudomonadota > Gammaproteobacteria > Burkholderiales > Burkholderiaceae_C > CADEEN01. Next base: position 49,240 of record DASTJE010000279.1, on the reverse strand, counting down.
CACCGCCGTGCCCAGCGCGGAGCCGCGCACCAGCTGCACCGGGTACTTCTTGATGAGGCCCCACATGCCGGCGAAGACGTTGCCGAACGGCCGCTCGACGGCCATCTCCGGCCGCTCGCGCGCCATGGCAAAGCGCAGCACCTCGCTCACCGCGAACATGCCGATCATCAGCGGGATCAGGGAGATGCCGCCGGCCAGCTCCGCATTGCCGAAGGTGTAGCGCGGCGCGCCGGCCGGGTTCTCGAGGCCCACGCAGCTGATCAGCAGCCCGAGCAGCAGCGACACCAGGCCCTTGAGCAGGTCGCTGCCGGCGATGAAGATGGCGCAGCTGAACCCCAGCATCACGAGCCAGAAGTACTCGAACGAACTGAACTTCAGTGCCACCTCCGCCAGCGCCGGCGCGGCCACGATCAGCACGGCCACGCCGAAGATGCCGCCCAGCACCGAGAACACCAGGCCGGCACCGAGGGCCAGCTCGGGCTGCCCGTGCTTGGTCAGCAGGTAGGCCTCGTCGGTGTAGGCGGCGCTGGCCGGCGTGCCGGGCATGCGCAGCAACGCACTCGGAATGTCGCCGGAGAAGATCGCCATCGCGGTGGCCGTCACGATGGCGGCCACCGCCGGCACGGGCGGCATGAAGAAGGTCACCGGCACCAGCAGCGCAGTGGCCATGGTCGCCGTCAGGCCGGGAATCGCCCCGACGAACAGCCCGTAGACCGCCGACAGCACGATCACCGTCAGCACGTAGGGCGTGAAGACCAGGCCGAAGGCAGTGGCGAGTGCGTCCATCGCGGGTCAGTAGAACGGCCGCAGCACGCCCCAGGGCAGGGGCACGCGCAGCATTTTGTAGAAGGCCAGGTGCACGACGATCGTGCCCGCCACGGCCCACAGCACCGTCGCGCGCCAGCCCACGCCGAAGGCGCGTAGCAGCACCCCCAGCCCCAGCGGCGCCACGATCAGGAAGCCGAGCTTGTCGGCCGCCAGAAGATAGAACAGCGACACGCCGATCACTGCCAACGGCGCGACGCGCTGACCGCCCGCGTCGGCCCTGGGCGGCGCCGCCGCTTCGCGCCGGCTGCGCCAGAACAGCGCGAGGCCCGCCACGGCGAGGCCCGCCCCGACGAGTGCCGGCAGGAAGCCGGCGCCCAGCTTCTGGCCCGGCACCGCCGGGAAGGCACGCGACGTCCAGAGCACGACGCCCCCCAGCAGGGCCAGCGCGAGGCCCAGCCAGCGATCGATACGCTGCAAAGCCTGCCCTACTTGGCAATGCCCACAGCGGTCATCACGGCCTTCATGTCCGCGTCGGCCTTGGCCATGAAGCGCGCGAACTCACCGGCATCACCCCACAGCAGGCCGAAGCCGCGCTGCGCCATGAAGTCCTTGTAGTCCTTGCTGTCGTACGCCTTCTTCACGGACGCCTCCAGGCGCGCCGCCACCGCCGGTGGCAAGCCCTTGGGCGCGGCGATGCCGCGCCAGGCGCCGGTGGCCCAGTCGGAACCGGTGGACTCCTTGAGCGTGGGCACGTTCGGGAACAGCGCCGCGCGCTGATTGGCCATCACCGCCAGCGACTTCACCTTGCCGGCGTCGATCAGCGAGCGCGCCTCGGGCAGCGACACCGGCGCGAATTCGACGCCACCGGCCACCAGGTCCTGCAGGCCGGGCGCCGCGCCATTGCTCGGCACCCAAGGCACGGCCGCCGGGTCGACCTTGGCATCGCGCAGCCAACCCGCGAGCGCCAGGTGCCAGATGCCGCCCTGGCCGGTGCCCGAGGCCTTGAACTTGCCCGGGTTGGCCTTGATCGCCGCCAACACGTCGTTCATGTTCTTGTAAGGCGCATCCGCGCGCACCTGGAAGCCGGCGGGGTCGAGGTTGACCAAGGCGATCGGCGTGTAGCTGGTCGGGTTCAGCTCCGTGAGCTTCTGGTGGTGCATCATCGCGATCTCCACCGTGATCATCCCGATCGTGTAGCCGTCGGGCGGCGCGCTCGCGATCGCGGAGTGGCCGACGACGCCCGATCCGCCCGTGCGGTTCACGACGTTGACCGGCTGCCCCAGGTCCTTCTCCATCAGGCTGGCGATCATCCGCGCGACCGCGTCGGTGCCTCCGCCGGCGCCCCAGGGCACGATCATCGTCAGGGGCCGGTCGGGATACGCCTGGGCGTGTGCGCCCAGGGCCGCCAGGGCCAGCGCGGCCGCAGCCAGCACGTGCCGGCGTGAAGGGATGGCAATCCGCATCGAAGTCTCCTCGGGGTCGGTGGGTGGGATCGAACGCCTCGTGTCGACTGTGGCAGCGCCCCTTGGCAGCGGCCATCCGGACAATCACGGTCACCGCGGCGCGACCGCGTTAGGCTTGCACCTGTCCGCCCCCACCCTCGATCCACCGATCGATCCCGCCATGTCCGCCCACCTCGTGCATCCTCGTGACGCGCTGTTCGACCCCGACGAGCGCGCCCTGCCCGCCCTTCCGGTGTGCGACCACTACAGCGGCGTCGAGGCCCGCATGCGCAAGAGCCTGGCACTGCAGAACGAACTCGGCCCCGTGTTCGACGTGACCCTCGATGCCGAGGACGGCGCCCCGGTGGGCGGTGAGATCGAGCACGCCCACCTGATCGCCGAGCTGGCCTGCGGCGAGGCCAACCGCTTCGGTCGCGTCGGTGCACGGGTGCTGCCGGTCGACCATGCGCGCTTCGAGGCGCTGGTGGATGTCCTCGTGTCGCGGGCGGGCGAGCGCCTGGCCTACCTGATGGTGCCCAAGCCGCGCGGCCTGGCGGACTTCGAGCAGGCGGCGCGCGCGATCGACGCGGCCGCGCTCCGCGCCGGCGTGCAACGCGCGATCCCCCTGCACGCCCTGGTGGAGACGCACGGCGCGCTGCGCGAGATCGATGCGCTGGCGGCCCACCCGCGCATCGAGTCCTTGTCCTTCGGCCTGATGGACTTCGTGGCCGCGCACCGCGGCGCGATCCCCGCCTCGGCGATGAGCGCCAAGGGTCAGTTCGAGCACCCGCTGGTGCTGCGCGCGAAGCTCGAGATCGCGGCAGCCTGCCATGCCCACGGCAAGGTGCCCTCGCATTGCGTCGTCACCGAGTTCAAGCACCCGCGCGCTCTGATGGACGCCGCCACGCTCGCCTGCCGGCACTTCGGCTATACGCGGATGTGGAGCATTCACCCAGACCAGATCCGCCCGATCGTCGAAGCCTTCACCCCCAGCGTGGCCGAGGTCGACCAGGCGATCGACATCATCACGGCCGCTCAGGCCGCCGGCTGGGCCCCGGTGCGCCACCACGACACGCTGCACGACCGCGCCAGCTACCGGTATTGGTGGCAGGTGCTCGAACGGGCCCACCGCACCAGCTACGCCGGCGGCTCCCAGCTGCCGGCAGAGGTGCGCGAGGCCTTCTTCCACGACGACGACGCGGCGCTCGGCCTCACGGCACACTGAATGCGTGGCAAACCGCACGCGCAGGCGGAGCGCGCCTCGCACGGCAACGTCTTGCTACGCCTGCCGCGCGGCGGCTGCGCACAATCGGCGCGTTCGAATTGCGCCAGGAGACCTCGATGACACAACGCCCCGCCCTGCTGCTGGCCTCGCTGCTGGCCCTCGCCCTGGTCCACGTGCCCGCCGCGGCACAGACCGCACCGAAGGCAAGCGCCAAGCCGGCCGCCAAGCCGGCGGCCAAGGCCCCGGTGGAAGCACCCCTGCCGCCGGCCAATGCCGACCAGCTCGAGGCCGCCAACATCGCGCACCTGGGCGACTATGCGTGCGAGTTCGATCAGACGGTCACGCTCCAGCCCTACGCCAAGGCAGCCGGCTACATCGAGATGAAGCAGAAGGCGCAGGCCTGGGTCATGAAGCCCGTGTTGTCGTCCACCGGCGCACTGCGCCTGGAGGACGTGAAGGGTCGCATGCTGATGATCCAGATCGCCAACAAGTCGATGGTGATGGACACCAAGATCGGGCAGCGCCTGGTCGACGGCTGCGTGCACGAGAAACAGCGGGCCTTCATGGCCACGCAGGCCAACCTGCTCTCGCCCGCCGCGCAGAAGCAGTAGCGGACGCGCCGCCCCCGGATAATGGGGCGTTCTGCCCCTGACTCCGGAGTGAGCCGTCCATGACCCGCGTCTTCAACTTCAGCGCCGGCCCCGCGGCGCTGCCCGAGCCCGTCCTGCGCCGCGCCGCGGAGGAAATGCTCGACTGGCACGGCAGCGGGATGTCGGTGATGGAGATGAGCCACCGCGGCAAGGAGTTCATCGGCATCGCCCGCAAGGCACAGGCCGACCTGCGCACGCTGCTGGCGGTCCCGGCGCACTACAGGATCCTCTTCATGCAAGGCGGCGCGCTCGGCGAGAACGCCATCGTGCCGATGAACATGCTGCGCGGCCGCCGCAGCATCGACTTCGTCGATACCGGCGAGTGGTCGAAGAAGTCGATCCAGGAGGCCAGGCGTTACGCCGCCGTCAACGTCGCCGCCAGTGCGGCGGACACCGGCTACGACCGCGTGCCGCCGCGGGAGACCTGGCGCCTCGACCCCCAGGCCGCCTACGTGCACATCTGCGCCAACGAGACCATCGGGGGCGTCGAATACCACTTCACGCCCGACGTCGGTGACGTGCCCCTGGTGGCCGACATGTCGAGCAACCTGCTGTCGCGGCCGATCGACGTCTCGAAGTACGGGCTGATCTACGGCGGCGCGCAGAAGAACATCGGGCCCGCGGGCCTGACGATCGTGATCGTGCGCGAGGACCTGCTGGGCCAGGCCTTGCCCGTCACGCCATCGGCCTTCGACTACAAGACCGTGGCCGACAACGACTCGATGTACAACACGCCGCCCACCTACGCGATCTACATCGCCGGGCTGGTGTTCGAGTGGATCCTCGCGCGCGGCGGCCTGTCGGCGATGCAGGCGCACAACGAGCGCAAGGCGGCGGTGCTGTACGACTACCTCGACCGCACCGCGTTCTACCGCAGCCCGGTGCAGCGTCCCGACCGGTCCCTGATGAACGTGCCCTTCAAGCTGCGCGACGAATCGCTCGATGCGGCCTTCCTGCACGGTGCCGAGGCACGCGGGCTGGTGCAGCTCAAGGGCCACCGTTCGGTGGGCGGCATGCGCGCCTCCATCTACAACGCCATGCCCATCGAGGGCGTGCAGGCCCTGGTCGGCTACATGCAGGAATTCGAGCGCGAGCACGGCTGAGCCGCCGCGCCGGGCGATCGACCGGCGCGCACCGCCCCGGTCGACGCGAAGGCCCCGCAGTGCACCAGGGCAACCCCTGAAGTACGTATAATTCGTGCATACCGAATCTTTCTGAGAGATTCGATCCGACAGGAGCGCACGATGGAAGCCACCGTGGCCGAACGCGGCCAGATCACCCTGCCCAAGGCGGTGCGTGACGCGCTTGGGCTCACCAAGGGCACCGTGCTGAAGGTCGAACTCGACGGCGGGCGCATCATCCTGCGCAAGAACGTCGACGACGCGCTGTCGCGCCTGCGCGGGCGCTTCCGCCTCGACGGCTTCACCGACACCGACGAGGCCATGCGGGCGATCCGCGGCCGCGCGCCCGGCGACCCCTACCCGCCCCCTGACGAAGGCGCCGCGTGATCGCGATCGACTCCCCGGTCCTGGTCGACCTGCTGGCCGGCGGCGCGCACGCCGACGCCGCGGCCGAGGCGCTGCGCGAGGCGCTGCACCACGGACCGGTGGTGATGTGCGACGTGGTCGTGGCCGAGATCTGCACCGCGGTCCAGGGCGGCAGCCAGGTGCTGGAGTCGCTCGAGGAGGCGGGCCTGAGCTATTCGCCGATCGAGCCGCGCGCCGCGCTGCGCGCCGGCGAGATGCAGCGCCGCTGGCGCCACCGCGGCGGCCGGCGCGAGCGCACGGTGCCCGATTTCCTGGTCGGAGCGCACGCCCTGCTGCAGTGCTCCGCCCTCATCACCCGAGACGCGGACTTCTTCCGCGACTACTTCAAGGGCCTCAAGGTCATCGTCCCGAAAGCCTGAGCCCGCAACATCCACCGGTTTTCCCGCAGGAGCATCCATGCTGACCGCCTACCGCCAACACGCCGCCGAACGCAACGCCCTCGGCATCCCGCCGCTGCCCCTGACCGCCCAGCAGGTGGCCGAGCTGATCGAGCTGATCAAGGCCCCGCCCGCCGGCGAGGACGCCTACCTGTTGGAACTGCTGACCTACCGCGTGCCGCCGGGTGTGGACGATGCCGCCAAGGTCAAGGCCAGTTTCCTGGCCGCCGTCGCGCACGGCGACCTGAAGGTGGGTCTGGTGTCCAAGGCCAAGGCCACCGAGCTGCTGGGCACGATGGTGGGCGGCTACAACGTGCATCCGCTGATCGAGCTGCTCGACGACACGGAAGTGGCCGCCATCGCTGCCGAGGGCCTGAAGAAGACCCTGCTGATGTTCGACTACTTCAACGACGTCGCGGTCAAGGCCAAGGCCGGCAATGCCAAGGCGCGCGAGGTGATGCGGTCCTGGGCCGACGCCGAGTGGTTCACCTCGCGCCCCGAGGTGCCCCAGTCGATCACCGTCACCGTCTTCAAGGTGCCCGGCGAGACCAACACCGATGACCTGTCGCCTGCGCCCGATGCCTGGAGCCGCCCCGACATCCCGCTGCATTACCTGGCGATGCTGAAGAACAGCCGCCCGGGCGCTGCCTTCAAGCCCGAGGAAGAGAGCAAGCGCGGCCCGATCCAGTTCATCGAGGACCTGAAGAAGAAGGGCCATCTGGTGGCCTACGTCGGTGACGTGGTCGGCACCGGCTCCTCGCGCAAGAGCGCCACCAACAGCGTGATCTGGGCCACTGGCCAGGACATCCCCTTCGTGCCCAACAAGCGCTTCGGCGGCGTCACGCTGGGCGGCAAGATCGCGCCGATCTTCTTCAACACGCAGGAGGATTCGGGCGCCCTGCCGATCGAGGTCGACGTCTCACGGCTGGAGATGGGCGACGTGGTCGAGATCCAGCCCTACGCCGGCAAGATCGTCAAGAACGGCCAGACGGTGGCCGAGTTCAAGCTCAAGAGCGAGGTGATCCTCGACGAGGTGCGCGCCGGCGGCCGCATCAACCTCATCATTGGCCGTTCGCTGACGGCCAAGGCGCGCGAGGCGCTGGGCTTGCCGCCCAGCACCGCCTTCCGCCTGCCCAAGGCGCCCAAGGACAGCGGCCGCGGCTTCACGTTGGCGCAGAAGATGGTCGGCCGCGCCTGCGGCCTGCCCGAGGGCCAGGGCATCCGCCCTGGCACCTACTGCGAGCCCAGGATGACCAGCGTCGGCAGCCAGGACACCACCGGCCCGATGACGCGCGACGAACTGAAGGACCTGGCCTGCCTGGGCTTCAGTGCCGACCTCGTGATGCAGAGCTTCTGCCACACCGCCGCGTACCCCAAGCCGGTGGACGTGAAGACGCACCGCGAGCTGCCCGCCTTCATCTCCAGCCGTGGCGGCATTTCGCTCAGGCCCGGCGACGGCGTGATCCACTCGTGGCTCAACCGCATGCTGCTGCCCGACACCGTGGGCACCGGCGGCGACTCGCACACGCGCTTCCCGATCGGCATCAGCTTCCCGGCCGGCTCGGGCCTGGTGGCCTTCGGCGCGGCCACCGGCGTGATGCCGCTGGACATGCCCGAGAGCGTGCTGGTGCGCTTCAAGGGCACCATGCAACCCGGTATCACGCTGCGCGACCTGGTGCACGCGATTCCTCTGTACGGCATCAGGAAGGGCCTGCTGACGGTGGCCAAGGAGGGCAAGATCAACGAGTTCTCGGGCCGCATCCTCGAGATCGAGGGCCTGCCGGACCTGAAGGTCGAGCAGGCGTTCGAGCTGTCCGACGCCAGCGCCGAGCGCTCGGCCGCGGGCTGCACGATCAAGCTCAACAAGGCGCCGGTCATCGAGTACCTCAACAGCAACATCGTGCTGCTGAAGAACATGATCGCCGACGGTTACCAGGACAAGCGCAGCCTGGAGCGCCGCATCGCCAGGATGCAGGAGTGGATCGCCGACCCGCAGCTGCTGGAGGCCGACGGCGACGCCGAGTACGCGCACGTGCTCGAGATCGACATGGACGAGATCAAGGAGCCGATCCTGTGCTGCCCGAACGATCCGGACGACGCCAGGTTCCTGTCCGAGGTGGCCGGCACCAAGATCGACGAGGCCTTCATCGGCTCGTGCATGACCAACATCGGACACTTCCGCGCCGCCAGCACGCTGCTGGCCGGCAAGCGTGACATCCCGGTCAAGCTGTGGGTCGCGCCGCCGACCAAGATGGACCAGAACGAACTCGTCAAGGAAGGGCACTACGCCAACTTCGGCAGCGCCGGCGCGCGCACGGAGATGCCCGGCTGCAGCCTGTGCATGGGCAACCAGGCGCAGGTCAAGGAAGGGGCCACGGTGGTGTCCACCTCGACGCGCAACTTCCCCAATCGTCTGGGCAAGAACACCAACGTGTTCCTCGCCTCGGCCGAACTGGCCGCGATCGCCTCCAAGCTCGGTCGCCTGCCCACCGTGGCCGAGTACCACGCCGACATGGGCGTCATCAACAAGGACGGCGCCAAGGTCTACCGCTACATGAACTTCGACCAGATCGAGGAGTACGCGCAAGCGGCCCAGGGCATCACCGTCTGAACCCAGCCGTCCCCTGACACGACGGCCCGCCTCGGCGGGCCGTCGCCGCGTCGGCGTCGCGCGCCGCGCCCCACGGCGACAATCGGCGCCATGGCTGCCCCCGAGCACGCCCGCCGCCTCGTCTGCGCCGATGGCGTGGCGATCGCGTACCGCGTCACTCCCTGCACCGACCCGAGCGCGAGCGCGCGCGCGATCGTGCTGCTGCACGGCCTGGCCAGCAACCTCACGCGCTGGTCCGAGTTCGTCGAGCACACCGGATTGGCAAGTCGCTGGACCCTCGTGCGCGTCGACCTGCGCGGCCACGGCGAATCGGTCACCCGCGGCCCGATAGGACTCGAGCGCTGGTCCAACGACCTTGCTGCCGTGCTGCGCCAGGAAGGCCTGTCGGAGGCGGTGTTCGTCGGCCACAGCCTCGGCGCACAGGTGGCACTGCACCACGCCGCGCACCACCCTAGCGCGGGCCTGGTGCTGATCGACCCCGTGTTCCGCGACGCGCTGCACGGCCGCTGGCGCCTGCTCGCGTTGTCGGGACCGCTGCTGCGCACGGCCGCACGCGTCGTGCGGGCCCTCAACGGCCTGGGCCTGCGGCGGCGCCGACTCGCCGCACTCGACCTGCGCGCGCTCGACGAACAGGCGCGCATTGCGCTGCGGGGATCGCCTCGGGACACGCGCGACTTCGTGCGCCGCTACAGCTCGACACGGGCCGACCTGCGCAGCTTCCGCACCGCGCATTACCTGCAGGAACTGGCCGAGATGTTCCGGCCGCCGCCCGCGCTGGAGACGCTCGACGTCCCGGTGCTGCTGCTGCTGTCCACCGGCGGCACCTTCGCCGACGCCGCGGCGACGCGTGAACTCGCCGCCGCCCTGCCGCAGGTGCGCATCGCCAGCATCGATTGCCAGCATTGGCCGCTGACCGAGCAACCGAACGCCGTGCGCGCCCTCGTCGAGGGCTGGTGTGCCGCGCTCGAGGCCCGGGCCGCCGGCGTGCAACGCCCGGCCTGAGGCGTGCAAAGCCACGCGCCACGGGCGCTGCGCTGCCCTCAGTCGGCGTCGCGGACCGCCGAACGGTCCCAGGTCACGGCCTGCACGAACAAGGCGGCCTGCAGGAACGCGCGCAGCTCCGCCACATCGACGCGCGTCGCGCGACGCAGCGCGTCCGGCGTGGTCGTGCCGCACGCCAGCACCTCGCACAGGTGCAGGTGGGCCGGCATGCGCGACAACTCGGCCAGGCGCAGGCGACCCTGGGGCCGTAGTCGCGCCTGGCGCCAGTCCTGGCGCGCGCCCAGCAGGGGCAACGCGTGGGCAGCCAGCCCGCAGGCCCAGGCCACGGCGTCGAGATCCTGGGTCGTCGCCTTGGCCGACAGGGCGGTGGCGTCGACCGGCTCCTCGACGAGCGAGGGCAGCGTGCGCTGCGCACGCAGGCGCACCCACGCCTGCGGCTCGACGATCACCGCGTGCGCAGCGAAGTCGAACCACATCTGGCTGCCGTCGTCGTATCGCGCCACCATGGGCGGTGCGTTCCGGTTGCCCATGCGGCGCAGCAGTTCGCCGGCAAAGGGCGAGTAGGTCGCGATTGCCGCCAGCGCTGCGGTGGCATGCGCTTTCGCAGGGGGAAGGTCGATCAGCGGTCGCGCTGGCGACGCACGGCCGTTGTCCGCCGGCGCAGGCCGCCACGCGGGCAGTGCCTCGCCGTCCACCGGCTCGGTGGGCAGGTCCCCCGCGGGGCTCGGCGCGCGCGGCGCCGCAGGCCCGTCGGCCGCCTGGACCGACTTGACGGGCACGCCACTGCCGGCAACACCGCCGGCCATCGCCAGCGACACGCTGGCGCGCGCCCATCCGCTGACCGCGCCCAGGCTGGACGCGGCAAATCGTGTCAGGCCACCGCGCAGCGGGATGGCCATCAGGCTGATACGACGTCGTGGATCGAGCGAGAACATGATGTAAGCAACGGTGAACGATGGGCTGCATCATGCGCAGACAGCGCCCGGCGCGCCCTCGGGCACGGACCGAATCTCAGGTCAGGGACACCCCGAGGCGGCGCTCAGGGAACGCCTGATTCGAGCCGCCGCCCCTGTGCGTGGGCGAGCCGCTTTGCGACCATGCGGCATCGACGAACCCTTGCCGGATCAAGACGTGCCCGACGCCCACGCTCCCTCGCTCCTGTCGCCGCCCAACCGCCGGGTGGGCGCACTGGTCCTTTCCGTCGGCGCCATCGCGCCAGCGGCGCTGCTGACTGGCCCGTGGCCCGCCATGGCAGCTGCGGCGGCCTCCGCCGCGGGCTTCTTCGCCGCGCTCGGCTGGCTGGCGCGCGAACGCAACCGCCCTCTCGGCGACATGGGCACGTCGACGCCGCGCTGCACCGTGCACTGCGACCACGCGCTCGCGCTGACGCAGGCCAGTCCGGCGCTTCGGACCATGCTCGGCCTGTCCGAGGTGCCCGCCCGCGGCACGTCATTCGCCACCTGGCTCGCTCCGGGGGCCGCCCTGCCGCTGGCCGACGCGATCGGCCGCAGCCGGGCCGGCGGTGGTGCGGGCGTGTCGCTTCGGCTGCGCATGCGCCACGCAGACAACGGCTGGCGCGATGTGGACACCCGTGTTCGCGCCGTCGGCGCAAGGGCCGTGCTGGAGTGCGCCGTGGTTGGCCGCCGGGTGCGCGCCCCGGCCCCCGACGCCTTGACGGCCGATGATCTGGACCTTGCGCTGGACGGCGCACGCTGCGCGTTGTGGGACGCCGACCTGGACACAGGGACCATGCGCCTGTCGCCGCAATGGTCGCGCCTGCTCGGCGCGGTGGCAGGTCAGACCGTGACCACGATGCACGAGCTGGCACAACGCGTGCACAGCGAGGACCTGCAGGATGTGCGCAGCGCGTGGCGCCGCGTGCTGAAGGGCGAAGACCCCCAGTGCCGCGTCGAGCATCGCGTGCGTTGCGACGACGGGCGCTGGCTGTGGATCGAGAGCCTGGGGCGCGTGGTCGAACGGGCGGCCGACGGGCGCGTGCTGCGGATGTCGGGCGTGGCCATCGACGCCAGCGAGCGCCGCCAGGCGCAGGCGCAACTGGCCGATCTCGCGCTGCACGACCCGCTGACCGACCTGCCCAACCGCGCGCTGCTGACCGATCGCATCACGCAGTCGATCGCCCAGGCGGCGCGGCACGGCGAGACGATGGCGGTGCTCGTCCTGGACATCGATCGCTTCGGCCACTTCAACGCGCTGTACGGCCATGCCGCCTGCGATGCGCTGCTGTGCGAGATTGCCGACCGCCTGCGGCAGGTGCTGTGCCACGGCGAGACGCTGGCACGCGTGGGCGGCGACAAGTTCGCCGTGGCGCTGCCCGCAGCGACGGCGCCCGAGCGCGCCGCAGGCGTCGCGCAGCAGCTGATCGACGCCCTGGCCGCGCCGATCCGCGTCGCCGGCGAGGCTCCCGCGGTGAGCGCCTGTGTGGGCATCGCGATGTGTCCTGTCGACGGCCAGGAGGTCGCCACCTTGCTGCGCAGCGCCGACATCGCGCTTGCGCAGGCCAAGGCCGTGGGCCCCGGGCAGATGCAGTTTTGCGACCCGCAGGTCAGCGCGCGCGCTCGGCGCCGCCTGCTGATCGAGCGCGAGCTGGCCGGTGCGGCCGCGCGGGGGGAGCTCTGGATCGCCTACCAGCCGGTGTTCGAGGTCGCCAGCCAGCGCATCGTCGGCGCCGAGGCGCTGCTGCGCTGGACCCACCCTCAGCTCGGCGCAATCGAACCGGGCGAATTCATCCCCATCGCGGAAGCCTGCGGACTGATCAATCCGCTGGGCCGCTGGACGCTGGACTGGGCGTGCACGCAGGCACGCGCGTGGCAAGCCGCCCTGGCGCCCGACTTCCGCCTGGCCGTCAACCTGTCGCCGCTGCAGCTGCGCGATCCCGGGCTGGTCGACGCGGTGTGTGCCGCGCTGCAGCGCACCTCGCTCGCGCCCGGCAGCCTCGTGCTGGAAGTCACCGAGAGCGTGTTCGTGGGTGACGAGCCCCAGGCCCTGGACACCCTGCGGCGGCTCAAACGCGAGGCTGCGGCACAACTGGCGATCGACGACTTCGGCTGCGGGTACTCGACCTTCGGCAGCCTGCGCCACCTGCCGGTCGACCGCCTGAAGATCGACCGGTCGTTCGTGCGCGACATTCCCGCCAACGCGGCCGACGCCGCCATCGTGCGCGCCATCGTGTCCGTGGCCGGCGCCCTGGGCCTGGACGTGACGGCCGAAGGCGTCGAGACGGCGGAGCAGCTCGAATGCCTCGCCGCGATGGGCTGTGCCCATGCCCAGGGCCACGGCCTGGCGCGCCCGATGAACGCCGACGCGCTGACAGCGCGCCTGGAGCACGTCGTCCCCCGCGCCGCTTGAGCGCGGCACGCCTTGGGGCGTGCCTCATTCGCCGGTCGGCGTGGCGGCAGCAGCCGGCAGGAAGAGCTCGAATCGCGCGCCCTGCCCGGGCACGCTGTGCGCGCGCACGTAGCCGCCATGCCGCTCGGCCACGCGCTGCACGAACTGCAGGCCCAGGCCGACACCGGATTCGCCGGCGGCGGCCCCGCTGCGCACGTAGGCCCGGAACAGGCGCGACAGGCGCTGCGGGTCGAGCCCGGGGCCCTGGTCCTGAACGCTGAACAGATGGCCACCCTCGGCCGCGTGCAGCCCGATCGTCACGACACCGCCGGCGTTCCCGTATTTCAGGGCATTGCCCACCAGGTTCATCATCGCGCGCGCCACCAGTTCGCGGTCCACCTGCGCCACGTGCGCGCCGGGCCGACCGCCTTCGGTCGCCAGGCTGACTTGCCGTGCCTGCGCCTGCGGCGCCAGGTCGCGCACCACCTCCGACACGAGCTCGGCCAGGTCCGCCGCGGTGCGTTCGATCACCTTCGACTCCGCCTGCGCCAGGCGCACGAAGCCCTCGGACAGCTCGAGCCCGCGGCGCGCCAGACGCTCGATTTCGGCAATCGTCTCGGCGCTCGGGCGCGGGCTCAGGCCGCGCCGCTCGAAGTCGGCCATCAGCGCGATCGACGACAAGGGCGAGCGCAGGTCGTGGGTGATGAAGGCCAGCGTCTCCTCGCGGGCGCGCTCGGCCGCCTTGAGCGGGCCGATGTCGGCGCAGGCGGCGATCAGTCGCGGTCCGTCGGCGTCCGGCGCGCTTGCGACGTCGATCAGGAAGTCGCCGTGTCCGGCCAGGCGCGCCGGCAGCGAGAGTGCGCCGCCGTGAGCGGCAATCTCCGCCAGCCGCTGCGACCAGTCGATCGCGCTGGCGGTGGTGAACTCGCCCAGCAGGCGTGCCAGCGACAGTCCCGCCAGTTCGCTGGCCTCGCCCACCTCGAACAGCGCCGCGGCGCGCCGATTGCCCAGCGTCACGCGGCCTGTGGCATCGGCCAGCAGCACGGCCTCGGGCAGGCCGTCCAGGCTGGCCGCCAGGAAGCGCCGCGCCCGGCGCAGCCTCAGCGCCGCCGCACTGAACGCGCTCAGGCGCCCCTCCTCGCTCAGCTGCTCCGCATGGCTGGGCGCGAGCGCTGCGTCCTCATCGAGACGCGCGATCTCGCGCGTCAGCGCGGCCGCCGTGGCTTCAAGCCGGCGCCAGCTCCACAACGGATAGGCCAGCAGGGCGGCCGCCGCCACGCCCACCGGCGACACCCACCAGCCCGCACCCACCAGGACCACACTGCCGCCGAGCGCGCCCGCGAAGAGCGCCAACGAGAGCGCAAGCGCCCAGCGCTGCCGCAGGCGCCAGAACGCCACCAGCAGGGCCAGCACGACGAGCGAGGAGCCCAGCGCGAGTGCCCACGCCGGCGGCGAGCGGATCTGGTCGCCCCCGCGCAACGCCACGAGCAACTGGCCCACGACCTCGATGCCCGGCATTTCCCCCTGTGGCCCCGACATGGGCGTGGCGTACGAATCGCCCAGGCCGGCCGCAGTCATCCCCACCAGCACGTACTTGCCGCGCAGTGTCTCGGGCGCCACCGCACCAGTGAGCACGTCGATGTAGGACACGCGCTCCAGATGCCCCGCCGGGCCCTGGAAACGGATCGCCACGCGCTCGTCACGCGCCCAGGCCTGCGGCGGCGTGATGCCCGGCGGCGCCGACTCGGCCACCGTGGCCGCCGAAGCGCGCTGCCCGCCGGCCTCCAGCAACGCCAGCGCCGCATGCGGCCAGCGCGTGGCGCCGATGCCCGCCTGCAGGAAGGCGTGGCGCAGGATGCCGTCGGCGTCGAGTTCGGCCTCGGCCTGCGCCAGGCGCGCCGCGCCCCGCAGTGCCGGCACCGGCTCGAGCACCCGCGCCGGCTCGCCTGGCAACGCATACCAGGTCAATGGCACGACGACGGGTGCGGCCGCGCGCAGCGACTGCGCGAGCAGCACATCCTGTGCAGGGTCCGGGTCCGGCTCGGAGAGCACCAGGTCGAGCATCACGGCGCGGGGCCGCGCCTGCGCGAGCCGCTGCAGCAAGGTGCTGTGCACGGCTCGGCGCCAGGGCCAGCGCCCGAGCGCCGCGACGCTCGGCTCGTCGATGGCCACGATGACCACGCCGTCGGGGGCGGCCCGCGGGGCGAGCGCCAACCCGAGGTCGTAGAAGAGCCGCTCCTGGCGCCAGGCCCAGCCCTGCGACGCCAGCGCGGCCGCCAGCAGGCACAACAGCGCGCCGATGGCCAGCGTGTCGCGCAGGCGCCGCCGGCGGATGCGGCGGGCGTCTTCCTCGCGCAGCACCTCCGCTCAGGGCCGACGCAACGGGCCGGCCGCGCTGCCGACGCACTCGCCTTCGCCGGACCTCAGGCAGTCGATGATCTCGAACCGCTGCGGCGCTGTGAACGGGCCCTGGAAGCCGTCGGCGTCGCGGGCGCGAACGCGCATGTAGTACACGCCGCCGGGCGGGCGCGGCAGTTCGTATTCCGCCTGCTCGAGCCGGCGCTCCAGGACGAGATCGGAAAAGGCCGCGTCGCGCGCGAGCTGGAAGTCGAAGGTCTGCCCGGGCTCGGCAGCCCAGGCGAACACGAGCGTGCGGTCCCCGATGCGCGGCGGCGGCGGGTTGGCGGGCGGCGCACGCAGCACGAAGGCCCTCGGCTCGCCCCACGGTCCCTGGTCGTTGCCGGCGCGCACGCTGGCAAGGCGCCAGTGGTAATCGCCCGGGGCCAGGCCCAGCAGCACGTGGCTCGCACCGGTCAGCGCCGGCACGTCGCTCAGCACGCGCGAGAAGCCGGCGTCTGCCGCCACTTGCAGCCGGTACGCCTGGGCCTCGGGGTTCTGCGTCCACGCAAGCTCGACCTGCGTCGCGCGCGCCACATGGCGCGGTGGCGGAGCGGTGGGCGCCGGCGGCTCCGGCCGTGCCTTGAGCCTGAAGGCCAGCATCGCGTCGCGACCTTCCAGGCCGCGCTCGTCGATGGCCCGAACGCGCAGGAAGTAGTCACCGTCGTCCAGGCCGGTGAACCTCAGTTCGGCGCCCTCGGCGAGGTTGTCGGCGAGCACCTCGCGCATCTCGCGGTCGCGCGCGACGAGGCCGCGCACGCCCTTGATGCGGTCACCGCGCACGACAGGAAAGCGCAGCACGAGCCGCTCGTGCAGTGTCGGCATCGAGCGGATGTCGGGCGGCGGCAACAGCGCAGAAGGCTCGGCCACGCGGCGCTGGGCATCGATCACGGTGCCGAACCCGGCCGCGAGCAGACGGCCTGGCCCGTCGCCACCGTCGAACTGGACCGCCCCCTCGAGCACCTCGCCGGCCGTGAGGGCCGCCTCGCCGGCCGCCACCGCGACGCGATACTCGGTCCCGCGCACGCCCAGCACGCCCTGCGGCGTCCTGACCTCGAAGCCGGGCTTGCCCGCCTGTGCGCGCGCGGCACGCACTTCCACGCGCCCGGCGCCCAGCCCCACGCCCGAATCCACATGGTCGAGCGCCGGGTAGCGCCGAGCACGCTCGAGGCGCAGGCGGCTGTCGGCCGCCAGCCGCAACTCGCTGCCATCGGCCAGACGCAGCACGACCGAGCCATCGCGCGCGGTCTGCACCGTGCCGCCCTCGGGCAACGAATCGCCGCTGCGCAACGCGGCATCGCCCACACGCGCGCTGCCCACCACCTGCTCCACGCGCGCCGGCGCCGGCTGGCTCGCCAGCAACCGCAAGGGCAGGCGCAGCGTGGCGCCGACCGGAATGCGGTTGGGGTCACGCAGTCCGTTGAAACGCGCCACCTCGCGCCACTGCGCGGGGTCGACCAGCAAGCGGCGCGACAGGCCGATCACGGTATCGCTGCGCTGCGTGACGTAGGGCAGGCTGGGTTCGGATTCGGCCGCGGCGGCGGGCAACGCCGCGAACGCAGCGCACAGGAGGAGCACACGCATCGCGTGGCGCCGATGGAATGGCGTCATGGGGCTACCCGGAGACGTTGTCGAAATGCGCAATCGCCATGCGCATCAGCTGCGCCGGCGAATCGGCACCGAGCTTGGTCTTGAGCGCCTGCTTGTGGCTCTCGATGGTCTTGACGCTGCGGTGCAGCAGCTGGGCGATCTCGGCCGTGCTGCGCCCGTCGGCGACCAGGCGCAGCACCTCGAGCTCGCGCGGCGACAGGTCGGGGCCGGTGGCAGCCTGAGGCTGGTGTCCCAGCGTGCGCTGGAGCAGTGCGGCCTGCTGCGCGGCGCTGAGCACGATCTGGCCCGCCAGCACCCCGCGCACGGCACGCAACAACTCCTCGGTGGGCGCACTCTTCATCACGAAGGCGTGTGCGCCGGCGCGCAGCACGCGCTCGGCGTACAACTGCTCCGCGTGCGACGAGAGCACCAGGATGCGCGTGCCCGGCGAATCCTCGCGCAGGCGCGGCAGCATGGTGAGGCTGAACTCGTCGCCCAGGCCGAGGTCGAGCAGCATCAGGTCCGGCTTCAGGCGCGCCAGCGCCTCGCGCGCGTCTCGCAAGGTACCGACGTCGGCCACCACCTCGAGCCCGGGCTGCGCGCCCAGCAACTGGCGCAGTCCGAGGCGCAGGACCTCGTGGTCATCGACGAGCAGGATGCGGGCATTCATCTGACGTGGCGGGTGTGCGTCGAGGGGGCCCATGGCGGCCCCTGGTCACGGACTGTAACGCCCAGCGGCCGATGGCACCGCATAAATGCGCGCACTTATGCACTTGAAAACGACGTCTGCCGACGCCGGCCGCGGTACGCCCGTCAGGTCCGCTCGAGGCCGCGCTCCCGGGCGAAGGCGTCGAGCGCCGGCACCAGCGGCCCGAGACGTTCGTCGACGGCGGCGCGCACCGTGTCGACGATGACCTGCGTCTGGCGGTCGATCTCGAGGTTGAGCGCCGCCCCCACGGACTTGGCGGCGAAAGTGGTCATGCGCAGCGTCTCCGGGATCAGCCAGACCTCGAACCAGCCCGAACCGTCGGGCTCGCGGCCGGCCTCGGCGACCGTCAGGCTCGCTCCGTTGACGGCGACGTAGCCCTTGGCGAACACGTAGCGCATCCACGGCGCGGGCACGGCCAGGCGCAGCACGCGGTTGTTCTCGGGCGCGCGGACCGCCGCCACGGTGACCCGGGCGTCGACATGGCCGGACAGGGGATGCCCGCCAACCTCGGCACCCTCTCGCGCGGCACGCTCGACGTTGACGCCATCGCCGGCGACCAGGCCCCCGAGCGTGGTCAGCGACAAGGTCTGCTGCATGACGTCGAAGTCCGCGCCGCCCGGGTGCAATGACGTGACCGTCAGGCACACGCCGTCGACGGCCACGCTGGCGCCGGTTTGCAGGCCTGCGTCGAACGCAGGGGGGAAACCCAGCCGCAAGCTGCGCAAGCCCGCGCGGTCGGTGATGGCGTCGACACGCGCGACGCCCTGGACGATGCCGGTGAACATGCGCGCACTCTAGCGCGCCCGCGCGCTCACCAGGCCGCTTCGCGCTCCGGCGTGGCGCCGATCTTGTGGATCGACAGGTCGGCGCCCTCGTACTCCTCCTCGGCCGACAGGCGCAGCCCCGTGGTCGCGCGCAGCACCCCGTACACCGCGAGCCCCCCCGCGAACGCCCATGCGATGCCCGCCAGCGTGCCGACGAGCTGGGCGCCGAAGGTCACGCCGCCCAACCCTCCGAGCGCGGGCAGACCGAACACGCCGCAGGCGATGCCGCCCCAGGCACCGCACAAGCCGTGCAGCGGCCACACGCCGAGCACGTCGTCGATCTTCCAGCGGTTCTGCGTCAGCGTGAAGAGCGCGACGAAGATGGCCCCGGCGACGCCGCCGACGACCAGTGCGCCCACCGGGTGCATCACGTCGGACCCGGCGCACACCGCCACCAGGCCCGCGAGCGGCCCGTTGTAGGCGAAGCCGGGGTCGTTGCGCCCGACCAACGCCGCCACGAGCGTGCCGCCGACCATCGCCATCAGCGAGTTGACGGCCACCAGCCCCGAGATCTTGTCCAGCGTCTGGGCGCTCATCACGTTGAATCCGAACCAGCCCACGGCCAGCACCCAGGCGCCCAACGCGAGGAAGGGGATCGACGACGGCGGATGCGCGCTCATGGCGCCGTCCTTGCGGTAGCGGTTGGCGCGCGGTCCGAGCAGCAGCACGGCGGCAAGGCCGATCCAGCCACCGACCGCGTGCACCACCACGCTGCCGGCAAAGTCGTGGAACTCGGCGCCGGTCAGGTCCTTGACCCAGCCCTGCAGGCCGAACCGCCCGCCCCAGACGACGCCTTCGAACACCGGGTAGACCACGCCGACGAGCACCGCAGTGGCCATCAGCTGCGGGCCGAAGCGCGCGCGCTCGGCGATGCCGCCGGACACGATGGCCGGAATGGCCGCCGCGAAGGTCAGCAGGAAGAAGAACTTCACCAGCTCGTAGCCGTTCTTCGCCGCCAGCACGTCGGCGCCGACCAGGAACCCGGTACCGTAGGCGACCGCATAACCGACGAAGAAGTAGGCCACGGTCGAAACCGCGAAGTCGACCAGGATCTTGACCAGCGCATTGACCTGGTTCTTCTTGCGCACCGTGCCCAGTTCGAGGAACGCGAAGCCGGCGTGCATCGCCAGCACCATGATCGCGCCCAAGAGGATGAACAGGGTGTCGGCGCCCTGCCTGACTTGCTCCACCATCGTGCTCCAGCGTGGGGTTTGGAATGCACCAGGACAGCAAGTTGCGTGCCCCGTACGGTGCACGGCGCACCAGGCCGACCGCCTCGTTTTGGGCCGCTTTGCGCTCCACCTCGGTGCGTCACGCACCGTAATGCGGCGCACGCCGCCGCACGCACAGGCTCGGGCACACTGCCGGCATGGACGTGACGCGCTTCTCGCTGGCCGCCGCCCCGGCCGGGTTCGCCGAAGACCCCTACCCCTGGTACGCCGCGCTGCGCGACGCCTCGCCGGTGCACCCGCTGGGGCCGCAGGCCGTGCTGCTGACGCGCTACGACGACGTCGCCGCCGTCTACCGCAGCGCGCACGCCAGTTCGGACAAGCAGCGCGAATTCGGCCCCAAGTTCGGGCCCGGCACGCCGCTGTTCGAGCACCACACGACGAGCCTGGTCTTCAACGACCCGCCGCTGCACACGCGCGTGCGGCGCCAGCTCGTCGGCGCCCTCAACCAGCGCGCGATCGCGCGCATGGAGGCCGCGGTGACGACCCTGGTCGACGGGTTGCTGGATCGCATGTTCGAGCGCGGCCCCCAGGCGGATCTGATCGCCGACTTCGCGGCGCAGATCCCGGTGGAGGTGATCGGAAACCTTCTGGACGTGCCACGCGAGGACCGCGGGCCGCTGCGCGACTGGTCGCTGGCGATCCTGTCGGCCCTCGAGCCGGCGCCGGCGCCGGACCTGCTGATGCGCGGGCACCGCGCCGTCGTCGACTTCCTGGCCCAACTCGAAGGCCTCGTGGCAGCGCGCCGGGCCGCACCGGGGGACCCCGAGGTTGACGTGCTGACGCGACTGATCCAGGGCGAGCGCGACGGCGAGCGCCTGACGACACGCGAGCTGCTGCACAACTGCATCTTCCTGCTCAACGCCGGCCACGAGACCACCACCAACCTGATCGGCAACGGCGCGCACGCGCTGCTCACGCACCGCGACCAGTACGAACGCCTGGTGGCCGAGCCGGCCCTGCTCGCCTCGGCGGTGGAGGAACTCCTGCGCTACGAGAGCCCGCTGCAACTGAACAACCGTCTGAGCACCGCGCCCATCGAACTGTCCGACCGCACGGTGCCCGCGGGCACCTTCCTGACGCTGGGCATCGGCGCGGCCAACCGCGACCCGGCGCGCTTCGCGGCGCCCGACCGGCTCGACATCGGACGCCGCCCCAACCTGCATCTCGCGTTCGGCCATGGCGCCCACGCCTGCGCCGGCATGAACGTCGCACGCCTCGAGGCGCGCATCGCCCTGGGCGCACTGGCGCGCCGCTGCCCGGGGCTTCGGCTCGACGGCACGCCCGAGCGCGACCTGCGCATCCGCTTCCGCGGCTTCAGGCGCCTGCCGGTGTGCCTGGCCTGAGGGGCTCGAGACGGCGCCGTCGCGTCAATCGTCGCGGCGTCGCGCGTCGTCGCAGTCCGGGTCGGGCGCATAGGACGCCTCGCGCACGCGGTCGTCCACGAGCCAGACCTGGAACCAGCGGCAGAAGGGCCGGCTGTCGTAGCGGTACGACCAGACCTCGCCGACGCCGCGCCAGCCCGTTCTGCGTTCGGATGCGCGCCCCAGTCGCTCCAGCACGTCCGCGCGGTGCGCGCCCGGGGTGACGGCGCCGAAGGCCTCCTCGGACAGCAGCTGGGACCACGCGGTGACCCGGCCCGTGCGATCGACCTCGATGCGATACGTGTGGCGCCCCATCGGGCCGCGCGCGTACTCGAGCCGCCGGCTGCCATCGGCACGCTGCACGCGATCGGTCGGTGTTCCCATGCGCTCGAGCACCACCTGCTCGGCCGTGCCGGGGGCGAGGCCTTCGGCGCCGTAGCCGGCACAGCCGGCCAGCAGCGCGGCGACGCCGGCGCTAAGCGCGCTCGATGCAGGCGTACGCACTGTGGTTGTGGATCGACTCATGGTTCTCCACCTCCACGCGGTAGCGCCCGACGCGCGGGTCGCGGTCGAGCGCCAGCGCGACGTCGCGCACCAGGTCCTCGACGAACTTGGGATTCTCGTAGGCGCGCTCGGTGATCCACTTCTCGTCGGGCCGCTTGAGCATGGCCCACAGCTCGCTGGACGCATGGTCCTCGGCAAACCGCACCAGTTCGTGCCACTCGAGCGGCGAGTCCGGCGCCAGCAGCTCGACCCGGATCGTCACCGTCGAGCGCTGGTTGTGGGCACCGTAGTCGGAGATCTCCTTCGAGCACGGGCACAGGCTCTTCACGGGCACCGCCACTTCGGCCCATACCGCGGTGCGGCCGCCGCGCGTCTCGGCGATCCAGCGCCCCTGGTAGTCGAGCAGGCTGGCGACTCCCGACACTGGCGCGCGCTTCTTGAGGAAGAAGGTGAACGCCGCCTCGATGCGCCCGTCGCTCGCCTGCAGACGCTCCAGCATCGCCGCGAGGTGTTGCCGCAGGGTCGCCGCATCGATCGGGCCGTCCAGGGCTTCGAGCCAGGCCACGAAGCGCGACATGTGCGTGCCCTTCTTGTCCGCGGGCAGGGCCACGTCCAGCGTCCATGCGGCCGCGGTGGACTGCAGGGCGCCTGCCACGCGCAGTTGCAGCGGGTAGCGCACGTCCTTGATGCCGACGCGCTGGATCGCGACGTGGCGCTCGTCGCGCGCGCTCTGCGTGTCCGGAATGTGCAGCGACTGGGTCAGGTGGGTCATCGTGGGGACACCGGTGCGGATGACATGGTCGCACCGTTTCGGTTATCGCGCCGCGGCGCGGTCATTCAGGCGCGCAGCAGCGAAGGCCGTGCGCCGAAGCGCTGCGTGATGGAAGCGGCGATGCCGTCGGCGTCGAGTCCGCACTGCGCCAGCAGCTTTGCCGGGTCGCCGTGCTCGACGAAACGGTCGGGCAGGCCCAGCGTGAGCACGGGGCGCGTCAGCCCGGAGGCCTGCAGGGCTTCCAACACCGCCGATCCGGCGCCCCCCTGCACGCAACCCTCCTCGACCGTCACGAGGGCCTCGTGCGTGCGCGCCAGCTCGATGACCAGGTCGACGTCGAGCGGCTTGACGAATCGCATGTCGGCCGCCGTGGCGCCGAGCCGCTCGGCCGCCGCCAGCGCCGGATGCAGCAAGGTGCCGAAGGCGAGGACCGCGATGCGATCGCCGCGCCGGCGCACGACGCCCTTGCCCCAGGCCCACTCGCCGAGCCCGGGCTCGACGACGGCGCCGATGCCCGCGCCGCGCGGGTAGCGCACCGCGGCCGGCTGCGGGCGTCGATGCGCAGTGGTGAGGGCCAGGCGGCATTCGTTCTCGTCGGACGGCACGAGCAGTGCGAGGTTGGGCACGCAACGGAGGTAGGCGATGTCGAAGGCGCCGGCGTGCGTGGCGCCGTCGGCGCCGACGATGCCGGCACGGTCGAGCGCGAACATCACCGGCAGGTTCTGGATCGCGACGTCGTGCACCAGCTGGTCGTAGCCGCGCTGCAGGAAGGTCGAGTAGATCGCCACCACCGGCTTGAGCCCTTCGCAAGCCAGGCCCGCCGCGAACGTCACGGCGTGCTGCTCGGCGATGCCGACATCGAAGTAGCGCGACGGGAAACGCTGGTGGAAATCGACCATGCCCGAGCCCTCGCGCATGGCCGGCGTGATCGCCACCAGCTTCGGGTCGGCCTCGGCCATGTCGCACAGCCACTGGCCGAACACCTGGGTGAACGTGGGCTTGGGCGGGGTGGCCGGCTTGACCAGACCGACGGCCGGGTCGAACTTGCCGGGGCCGTGGTACTGGACCGGGTCGGCCTCGGCGAGCTTGTAGCCGAAACCCTTCTTCGTCACCACGTGCAGGAACTGGGCACCCGGCTTGTCGCGCAGGTTCTCCAGCGTCGGGATCAGCGAGTCGAGGTCGTGGCCGTCGATCGGCCCGACGTAGTTGAAGCCGAACTCCTCGAAGATCGTGCCGGGCACGACCATGCCCTTGGCGTGCTCCTCGAAGCGGCGCGCCAGCTCGAACAGCGGCGGCGCATTCTTCAGCACGTTCTTGGCGCCCTCGCGCGCGGCGGCGTAGAACTTGCCGCTCATCAGCCGCGCCAGGTACTTGTTGAGGGCGCCCACGGGGGGGCTGATCGACATGTCGTTGTCGTTGAGCACGACCAGCAGGTTCGGCACGCGCCCGGCATGCGGCATGCCCGCGTTGTTGAGGGCCTCGAAGGCCATGCCGGCGGTCATCGCCCCATCGCCGATGACGGCCACGGCGTGCCGCGACTCGCCCTGCAGCTGGGCCGCGATCGCCATGCCCAGTGCCGCCGAGATCGAGGTCGAGCTGTGCGCGGTGCCGAAGGTGTCGTACTCGCTTTCGTCGCGGCGCGGGAAGCCGCTGATCCCGCCGAGCTGGCGCAGCGTGTCCATGCGGTCGCGCCGGCCGGTCAGGATCTTGTGCGGATAGGTCTGGTGCCCCACGTCCCACACGAGGCGGTCGCGCGGCGTGTCGAACACGTAGTGCAGCGCGACGGTCAGCTCGACGGTGCCGAGGTTGGACGACAGGTGGCCGCCGGTGCGCGACACGCACTGCAGCAGGTAGTCGCGCAGTTCGCGCGCCACCGTCTTGAGTTCGGCACGCGACAGGCCTCGCAGGTCGGCCGGGGTGTCGATGCGCGCCAGCAAGGCGCCAGGGGCAATGGCGGTCATCAGTGTTCTCGCTCCACGACGCGGTCGGCCAGCATGGCCAGGCACTCTGCCCGGCGCAAGCCGCTGCGCGACAGCGCGGCATGCGCCTGCGCGCGCAACTCGTGCGCGTGACGCCGCGCCGCGTCCAATCCCATCAGCGACACATAGGTGGGCTTGTTGTGGTGCATGTCCTTGCCCGCGGTCTTGCCGAGCGTCTCGGTGGGTGTCGTCACGTCGAGGATGTCGTCCACCACCTGGAAGGCCAGCCCGATCGCGGCGCCGTAGTCCGACAGCGCGGACCAGGCCTGCGCGTCGGTGCGCCCGCACGCCGCGCCCATCAGCACGCTGCCCTGCAGCAGCGCCCCCGTCTTGCGCCGGTGCATGTCTCGCAGCGCGGCCTCGTCGAGCGAAAGTCCGACGCTGGCCAGGTCGATCGCCTGGCCGCCGGCCATGCCCGCCTGGCCTGCGCAGCGCGCCAGCAGCGCGCACAGCCTTGCCTGCAACGCCGGCGGCATGTCGGGTTCGTCGTCGGGCGTCAGCACCTCGAAGGCCAGCGCCTGCATCGCATCGCCGGCCAGCATGGCCTGGGCCTCTCCGAACTTGACGTGCACGGTGGGCTTGCCGCGGCGCATGACATCGTTGTCCATGCACGGCATGTCGTCGTGGACGAGCGAATACGCGTGGATCAGTTCGGCGGCCACCGCCGCGCGCAGTGCAGCCGCCGGCACGCCGTCGACGGACTCCGCGGCAGCGAGCACCAGCAACGGGCGCAGACGCTTGCCGCCATCGAGCACGCCGTAGCGCATCGCCTCGCCCAGGCCGGCCGGCGCGTCGGACGGCACCCACGCCTGCAAGGCCTCCTCGACGAGGCCCTGCTGGCAGGCCATCCAGTGGTCGAACTGCCCGGCGTTCATCCTGCCCACGGCTTGAGCTGGCCGTCCTCGAGAAGCTTCACCTGTTCCTCCACGGCAGCCAGGCGCGCGCGGCACAACTCGAGCAGTTCGGCTCCGCGGCGGTAACCGTCGAGCATCTGATCGAGGGGCAGCTGGCCATCTTCCATGCGCTGGACGAGCCGCTCGAGCTCCGCCAGGGCCTCCTCGTAGGTCGGCAAGGGCTCGGGCGCAGCGGGCGTGGCGGGGGCGGCGGAACGTGGCATCTCAACGCTCGGGATCGGTCGGGGATTGTAGTCAGCGGCCCTCGCGCGGCATGGCCGTCACGTGAGCGGACGCAACGCGGGCCGCGCGGCCTCCTCGTGAACACCCTCGGCACGGCGCGGGCACCCCCGTTGGGTACAATCCGCCCTCGCTGCCGAGGCCCGAGAGGATTTCCCGCAGGGTACAGCCGGATGGGGCCCATCGTCATCCTGCACGATGGGGATTCGTTGTCGGTTTGATGGGGGATCCTGTGGATCATGTCGGACCTGAGCATCACCCGTGACGCGCTCGAACGCAGCGCGTCGCAACTGAGCGTCTCCACCTACTTCGACCAGGCCCTCTACGAGCGCGAACTGCAGACGCTGTTCGCGCAGGGGCCGCGTTACGTCGGGCACCGCCTGTCGGTGCCCGAACCCGGCGACTTCCACGCCCTCGCCCACGAAGGCGACGGTCGGGCTCTCGTGCACACCCGCGAAGGTGTGCAATTGATCTCGAACGTGTGCCGGCACCGCCAGGCCGTGATGCTGCGCGGCCGCGGCAACACCGGCGGCCACGTGGTCTGTCCGCTGCACCGCTGGACCTACGAGGCCGACGGTCGCCTGGCGGGCGCGCCGCATTTCGCGCACGACCCCTGCCTGAACCTGCGCAACTACCCGCTCACCGAGTGGAACGGGCTGCTGTTCGAATCCGCCGGCCGCGACCCGCACGAAGACCTGGCGCAACTGGGCTGCCGGGCCGACCTGGACTTCTCGGGATACGTGTACGACCGCACCATCCCCCACGAGTGCCACTACAACTGGAAGACCTTCATCGAGGTCTACCTCGAGGACTACCACGTCGGCCCCTTCCACCCCGGACTGGGCAACTTCGTCACCTGCGACGACCTGCGCTGGGAGATGGGCGCCGAGCACTCGGTGCAGACGGTGGGCATCAAGTACGCCGGCGGCGAGGCGCTGGGCCGCGCCGGGTCCGACGTGTACCGCCGCTGGCAGGAGCAGGTCAAGCGCTACCAGCAGGGTGTGCCGCCAAGGCACGGCGCCGTGTGGCTCACGTACTACCCGCATCTGATGGTCGAGTGGTACCCGAACGTGCTGGTGGTGTCCTCGCTGCAACCCAAGGGTCCGCGCAAGACGCTCAACGTGGTGGAGTTCTTCTACCCCGAGGAGATCGCCGCCTTCGAGCGCGAGTACGTCGAGGCCCAGCAGGCTGCCTACATGGAGACCTGCGTCGAGGACGACGAGATCGCCGAGCGCATGGACGCCGGCCGCGAGGCCCTGCTGGCGCGTGGCGACGACGAGGTCGGCCCTTACCAGAGCCCGATGGAAGACGGCATGCAGCACTTCCACGAGTGGTACCGCCGCAAGATGGGGATGCCGGCGGCCGGCGCCTGATGCGGCTCGCGCGGGCCGCGACAATGCGCCCCATGTCCGCGGCCTGGCTGATGGTCGGCGCCTCGCTGCTCTTCGCAATGATGGGCGTCGGCGTGAAGTTCGCATCGGCGCAGTACGGCGCCGGCGAGATCGTCTTCTACCGTGCCCTGGTCGGCGCAGGGTTCACCGCGGCGGTGGCGACCCTGCGCGGCACCAGCCTGCGCACGTCGGTGCCGTCCATGCACTTCTGGCGCAGCACGAGCGGGGTGCTGGCGTTGCTGCTCTGGTTCCAGGCCATCGCCGGCCTGCCCCTGGCCACGGCGATGACGCTCAACTACATGTCGTCGGTGTGGATGGCGCTGTTCCTGATCGGCGGCAGCGTCTGGATGGGCGCATCGCGCGTCGACGGACGGCTCGTCGCCGCCGTGCTGGCGGGCTTCGCCGGGGTGGCGCTGGTGCTGCGGCCGACACTCGACCAGCAGCAGTTGTGGCACGGCCTGGCCGGCCTGCTGTCGGGCATGCTGGCCGCGATGGCCTACCTGCAGGTCACGGCGCTCGGCCGCGCCGGCGAGCCGGCCGATCGCATCGTCTTCTACTTCTCGATCGGCGGACTCCTGCTGGGCGCGCTGTGGATGGCCTGGCACGGCGCCACGCCCCACACGCCGCGCGGCCTGGCCCTGCTGCTGGGCATCGGCCTGCTGGCCACGCTGGCGCAGATGATGATGACGCGGGCCTACCACGTGGGACGCACGCTGGCCAACGCCAGCCTGCAGTACCTCGGCATCGCGTTCGCCTTCGCCTTCGGCGTGCTGATCTTCGGCGACCCGGTGACAGCCTCGGCGCTGGCCGGCATGGCACTGATCGTCGGTGCCGGGCTGGTGGCCACCTTGCTGCGCACGCAGGGCCGGCGCGACACTGCCGACACCCGTACCCCCCCCAACGACACATGAAGACCCTCGTCAGCGCCATCGACTTGCGCGCCCAGCTGGCCGCGAGCCACCCGCCCGTGCTGCTGGACTGCAGCTTCGACCTCGCCAACCCGCAGGCCGGCCGTCTCGCCTACGAGACGGGCCACCTGCCGGGGGCGCACTACCTGCACCTCGAGACGGACCTTTCCGGCCCCAAGCACGACGGCACGGGCCGCTTCCTGGGCCGGCACCCGCTGCCTGCACGCGCCGACTTCGCCCGCACGCTCGGCCGCCTGGGCATCGGCCCGGCCACGCCGGTCGTCGCCTACGACGCCCAGGGTGCGCCCTACGCGGCGCGGGCGTGGTGGTTGCTGCGCTGGATGGGGCACGAGGACGTGGCGGTGCTCGACGGCGGCCTCGCGGCCTGGCGCGACGCCGGCGGTGCGCTCGAGAGCGGGTTGGCGGTGGCGTTGCCCGAAGGCGAGCCGTATCCGCCGCACGCGGCGGCGTGCACGACGGTCGACGCGGAGGCGCTGCGCGCGCATCTGGGGCGGGTGCGCCTGATCGACGCGCGCGCACCGGAACGGTTCCGGGGCGACGTCGAGCCGCTCGACCGTGCGGCCGGCCACATCCCCGGTGCGCTGAACCGCTTCTTCAAGGACAACCTGGGCACCGACGGACGCTTCAAGCCGAGGGAGGTGCTGCGGTCCGAATGGTCCCCCTGGGTGGCGGGCGAGACCATGGTCGTCGCATACTGCGGCTCGGGCGTCACCGCGTGCCACAACCTGCTGGCCATGGCCCACGCCGGGTTCGATCCAGGCGTGCTCTATCCGGGGTCGTGGAGCGAGTGGTCCGACGACCCTGCGCGACCGCAAGCGCGTGGCTCGATCGGCGCCGTCGGCGCTTGACAGCGCGCAATGCGCCCCCACCATAGAGACTGCACAGTCCCCGGCAACGAAGAGGAGTCGTCCATGTTCAAGCGCATCGTCGTGCCGACCGACGGTTCGGACATCACCGCCAAGGCGGTCCAGACCGCCGTCGGGCTGGCCAAGGCCTCGGGCGGGCAGTTGCTGGCCATCAGCGTCAAGGAGCCGTTCCCCTACAGCGCGATCTCCGAGATGCAACCGGTGCCGCCGCAGGAGTTCTACGACGCGCAGGAACGCATTGCCGCCGCGCGCGTGAAGGCGGTGGTCGATGCCGCCACCGCGGCCGGCGTGCCGTGCACCGGCTTCACCGTCGAGGCGCTGCACGCATGGGAGGCGGTGCTCGACCACGCCAAGTCGCAGCAGGCCGACCTGATCGTCATGGCCTCGCACGGCCGGCGCGGCATGTCGGCGCTGCTGCTGGGCAGCGAAACGAATCGCGTGCTGGTGCACAGCCCGCTGCCGGTGCTGGTCGTCAAGTAGCGCGCTGCACGCGCTCAGTGCGCGTGCAGCAGTTGGGAGGCCGCCCACACCAGGGCCAGCCCCGCCACGATCCAGGCCAGTTGCGATGCCGTCTCGCGCAGCGCGAGGCGGCGCTGCAGTTGCGGCAGCAGGTCGGCCACCGCCACGTAGATGAAGCTGCTGGCCGCGACGACGAGCAGGTAGGGGAAGAGCGCTTCCCACGGCCCGACGACGAAATAGCCGAGCACGCCGCCGGCCACGGCCGCCAGCCCCGAGATCGCGTTGTAGGCCAGTGCGCGCGCGCGCGACAGGCCGGCATTGAGCAGCACGATGTAGTCGCCGACCTCCTGCGGGATCTCGTGCGCGATGATGGCCAGCGCCGTCACCGCGCCCAGGTGCGCATCGGTCAGGAAGGCCGCGGCGATGATGACGCCATCGCAGAAGTTGTGGATGCTGTCGCCCAGCAGCACGCTCCAGCCGCCCTGCCCCGCCTGCTCGGCGTCGAATCCGTGCTGATGGTGGTGATGCGGGTCGTCGCCTTCGTGATGGTGGCCGTGGCGGTACAGCGACGCCTTCTCGAGCAGGAAGAAGAACAGCAGCCCGGCCAGCAAGGTCGCGAACAGCGACTGCGCGCTGGCGTGGCTGTCGAAAGCCTCGGGCAGCACGTTGAGCATCGCCGTGCCCAGCAGCACCCCGGCCGACAGGCTCACCAGGTTCTTGACCACGCGGCGCAGCACGTGCACCGTCAGGCTGGCCGCCGCCAGCACCGACAGCAGGCCGCCCGCCAGCGTTGCCAGGACGATCCACAGCAGCGTCAAGCGACCCCCTCGGCTGCCAGCCAGTCGAGGCAGCGCTGCCAGCCGTCACGCGCCGGTTCGGCCCGGTAGTTCGGCCGGTAATCGGCCAGGAAGGCGTGCGGCGCCGCGGGATACACCTCGATGCGGCTGCGCCGGGCCGCTGCGCCACCGCCCGCCAGCGCCTGCCGCATGCGCGCGACGTCGGCGAGCGGAATGCCGGCGTCGGCCTCGCCGTACAGGCCAAGCACCGGCGCCTTGAGGCCCGCCGCGGCGTCGATGGGATGCACGGGACGGCGCTCGTCGCGCGGGCCGTCGAGGCGGCCATACCAGGCCACACCGGCCTTGAGCCGCGGCTGGTGCACGGCGTACAGCCAGGTGATGCGCCCGCCCCAGCAGAAGCCGGTGACGCCGAGTCGCTCCAGGTCGCCGCCCTCGACGCCGGCCCAGGCCACGCAGGCATCGAGGTCGGCCATCACCTGGGCGTCGGGGACGCGGCTGACGACCTCGGCCATCAGGCGCTCGACCTCGGCGTGGCGCGAGGGGTCGCCCTGGCGCGCGAAGAGCTCGGGGGCGATGGCCAGATAGCCGCGCTGCGCGAACCGCCGCGCGACATCGGCGATATGGCGGTGCAGGCCGAAGATCTCGCTGACCACCAGCAGCACCGGCGCACGCGCGACGCCCGCCGGCACCGCGCGGTACGCGGCGAGGTGCCCGTCACCGACGGGGATCGACACCATGCCCGCGCGCAATCCGGCGGCATCGGTGTGGATCTCGGTCGCGCACGCCGGCCCGGCGGCCGGGGCGCTGCGCTGCGGATCGGGGTCGGGCATCGGGCGGTCGCGTGATCGGCAAAGCACGTGATTCTAGGGACCGCCTGCGCGGCGCGCCTCAAAGCACCAGCAGGGCGCGGAAGTCGTTGACGTTCGTGAACGTGGGCCCGGTCGCGACGAGATCGCCCAGCGGCGCGAAGAAGTTGTACGCGTCGTTGGCGTCCAGCCGCGCGCGCGCCGACAGTCCGAGCGCTGCGGCCCGGACGAGCGTGTCCGGCGCGACGATGGCGCCGGCGTTGTCCTCGATGCCGTCGATGCCGTCGGTGTCGGCGGCCAGCACGTGCACGCCGGGCTCGCCCTGCAGCGCCAGCGCGCAGCCGAGCAGGAACTCGGTGGCCCGGCCGCCGCGCCCGCCCTTGGCGCGCACCGTGACCGTGGTCTCGCCGCCCGAGAGGATCACGCAAGGCCTGGCGAACGGCGCGTCGCGGCGCGCCACCGCGCGCGCCAGCGCGGCGTGCACCTGGCCCACGACGCGCGATTCGCCCTCGATCTCGTCGGACAGGATGTGCGCGGCCACGCCGGCCTGCCGCGCCAGCGCCGCGGCCGCCTCCAGGCTCACCTGCGGCGTGGCCATCATGCGCAGCGCGTGGCCGGCGAAGCGCGCGTCGCCGGGCTTGGGCGTTTCGAAGGCACCGCTCTCGAGGCCCGCCCGTGCGGCCGCCGGCAACGCGATGCGGTAGCGGTCGACGATCGCCAGCGCGTCGGCACAGGTGGTCGGGTCGGGCAGCGTCGGGCCCGAGGCGATCACCTCCGGCACGTCGCCCGGCACGTCGGAGATCAGCAGCGTGTGCACCGGGGCCGGCGCGCAGGCCGCTGCCAGGCGCCCGCCCTTGATCGCCGACAGGTGCTTGCGCACGCAGTTCATTTCGTCGATCGACGCACCGCTGGCCAGCAGGGCCCGGTTGACCTCCTGCTTCTCGGCGAAACCCAGGCCCGCGGCCGGCACCGACAGCAGGGCCGAGCCGCCGCCGGAAATCAGCGCGATCACCAGATCGTCCGGCCCCAGCCCCTGCACCGCGCGCAGCATCGCCAGCGCGCCCGCGCGTCCGGCTTCGTCGGGCACCGGGTGCGCCGCCTCGCGCACCTCGATGCGCCCGGGTCGTGCGCGGTAGGCCGGCGGCGTGTGGTCGTAGCGCGTCAGCACGACGCCGGACAGCGGCGCATCGGCCGGCCACAGCGCGTCCAGCGCGGCGGCCATCGCCCCGGACGCCTTGCCGCCACCGACCACCACCGTGCGGCCGCGCGGCGGGGCGGGCAGCATGTCGCCCATGACGACGGCGGGCTGGGCGCGCGCGACTGCAGCGTCGTACAGGGCACGCAGGAAGGCTCGCGGCTGGGCCGCGGGGGACGGAATCGATGGCATGGCGGTTAGGGCGGGCAGCTACGGGCGCAGCGCGCGTTCGACGCGGCGCAGCAAGGGCAGCTTAATGGCGCCGGCGCCGACGATTCGCGCGCCAGGCCACCGGACTGCGGCAAGCGTGGATTGTGAATCCCGTGCGCGAACGGCCCGCAACGGCCTCAGGCCGGCTCGCCGGACCAGATGGCCTCGATCTGCGGGAAGTTCCAGGCTTCGCGCGGCTCGCGCCCGGCGATGCTGTCCGAGCCGAGGCTCAGGTCGAGCGGCTCCACGGCGATGGGCAGGTTCGACCGGGTCGAGAAGAACACCTTGACGATCGGCATGGTGAGCGCCTGCGCGTTCTGCTCCACGACGACGGCCAGGCGGCCTGAGGCCAGGCGCACGAGCGAGCCCGTCGGGTAGATGCCCAGGCTCCTGACGAAGGCCGCGAACACCGTCGGATCGAAGTGCCCTTTCCAGCTCGCCATGCGAGAGATCGAGACGGCCGGATCCCAGCCCGCCTTGTAGGGCCGGTTGGAGGTGACGGCGTCGTAGACGTCGCACACGGCGCCCATGCGGGCGTGCAGGCTCACGGCGTCGCCGGCCAGTGCGTGCGGGTAGCCCTGGCCGTCGATGCGCTCATGGTGGTGCAGGCACACCTCGAGGGCCACCTCGTCGACGCTACGCCCCTCGACCAGCATCCGATGACCGGCCACGGGGTGCGAGCGCATCACCGCGAACTCGTCGTCGGCGAGCTTGCCCGGCTTGTTGAGGATGGCCAGGGGCATCGCCGCCTTGCCGATGTCGTGCACCAGACCGGCCAGCCCGGCCTGGCGGCACTGGGCGTCGTCCAGGCCGAGCGTGCGGCCGAGCGACACCATCAGCGCGCACACCGCCACAGAGTGCATGTACGAGTAGTCGTCGGCCGTCTTCAGGCGCGCCAGGCTGACCAGCGCGCCGGGGTTGCGGTACACGGAGCGCGCGATGTCGTCCACCAGCGGCAGGCAGCGCCGGGCGTCCAGGGCGCGCCCGAGGCGGGCTTCGGCGAACATCGCCGCGACCGCCTCGCGCGCACGGCTGCAGACGATGGCCGCACGGCGCAGTTCGTCCTGCAGTTCCGTGCGCGGCTCGGACTCGCCGGGCCCGCTGGCGGCCGCCGGCGTCATGGTGCCGATGCGCGAGCCCCCGCCGATCGGAGCGAGGCCACCGGAGGCCATGGGCGGCGGCAGGTCACCCTCGGACCGGGGCACGTCGATCCCCTTGGAGGTATCGATCCAGCACTCGCGCACCGCGCTGGCCCGCACCGCCTGCAGGTCCTTCGCGTCGGTGAGCACGAAGCGGGTACGCCAGAACGGGTGGTCGATCCAGGCCGCGTCGAAGGCATGCAGATGCATGCCCAGCCGCAGTTCGTCCACGCTGACCTTCTTCAACATCGCAGGTTCACGCACGGGGCGTTTCGAGCTCAGCCCCACTCGCGACGATTGTGCGGGCGCACGCGCGGTGGCGATCGCCCGATCTGGCCCTCTCGAGCCGCCCTGTTCCGTCCGTCAGCGGCTGCGCAGGCTGCGCCAGCAGCAGTACGCGCCCAGCAGTGCCACCGCGGCCGCGGCGGCGAAGACCGCCGGGTAGCCCGCGCGCTCGGCCACCGCACCGCCGAGCACGCCGCCCGCGACGCCCGAGATGCCGTACCCCAGGGTGGTGTACAGGGCCTGGCCGCGGCCGCGCATCGGGCCGCGGAAGTGGCGGTCCACGACGCTGATGCACGCCGCGTGGTGGGCGGCGAAGGTCACCGCATGCAGCAGCTGCAGCGCCACCAGCGCCGGCCACGAGCCGGCGAACAGCGCCAGCCCCGCGAAGCGCAGCACCGACACCAGCGCCGCGATCACCAGCCAGGTGT
The DNA here is from genome assembly GCA_035716845.1 of Burkholderiaceae bacterium. GTDB lineage: Bacteria > Pseudomonadota > Gammaproteobacteria > Burkholderiales > Burkholderiaceae_C > CADEEN01. The sequence continues at coordinate 15,267 of DASTJE010000279.1, read as the reverse complement.
GCGCGTCCCAGCGCGCGAACCAGCGTCCCTGGCGCCAGAAGAACAGGATCTCGGCGGCCACCGACACGGCCCACATCAGCCCGACCGCGCCCTTGCCGTAGCCCAGCGAGACCAGGTAGAGCGAGAAGAACACGTACAGCGCCGTGTGCGCCAGCACGGTGAAGAAGCAGCCGGCGAAGAACCAGGCCACCTCGCGGCGCCGCAGCACCGCCCGGATGCCGCCGTCTGGCGCGCTGCGTTCGGTCGCGGCGAGCGCCTGGGCCGAGGGCACCCGAGCCGCCGCCACCACCAGCAAGGCGAACATCAGCACCGTGGCCAGCGGCAAGGCCTGGATGCCCACGCGCTGCAGCAGGGCGCCGAAGAGCACCACCGAGACGATGAACCCCATCGAGCCCCACAGGCGCACGCGCCCGTAGCGCCCGACGTCGAGACCGTCGCCCTGGCGCAGGTGCTGCGCCAGCGACGCCTCGGACAGCGGCACGATGGCGCTGTTGGCCATGAACACGAGCACGACGGCAGCCGTCACCGGCACCGGCTCGCGCGTGAACGGCAGCAGCGCGGCGGCCGCCAGGGCCAGCCACGCGGCCAGGCGCAGCAGCGTGATGCGGCGCGCCCCGTGCGCCCAATGGTCGCCCAGCCAGCTCCAGCCGTAGGGCATCACCACGCGTGTCCAGGCCTGCAGGGACGCCACCGTGCCGATGGCCAGCGTGCTCATCCCGAGCGACTGGAACCACAGCGGCGCGTAGGGGTTGAACAGGCCGATGGACGCGAAATAGGCGAAGCCGAGGGCGCCGAAGGGCGCCAGCGACCGGGGCGCGGCGCTCACGCCACGCGACCGGGGAGCGCGGGCACCGGGAGGCTGACGTCGGTGTTCTGGGCGCGCTGCCGCAGCGCGTGGTCGATCAGCACCAGCGCCAGCATGGCCTCGGCGATCGGTGCGGCACGGATGCCCACGCAGGGGTCGTGGCGCCCATGCGTCTGCACCGTGGTCGGCTGGTTGGCACGGTCGACCGACGCACGCGGCAGGCGGATCGAACTGGTGGGCTTGATCGCCAGGCGCACCACCAGGTCCTGTCCGGTCGAGATGCCGCCGAGCACGCCGCCGGCGTGGTTGCTGCGGAAGCCCTCGGGCGTGAGCTCGTCGCCATGCGCACTGCCGCGCTGGGCCACCACGCCGAAGCCGTCCCCGATCTCCACGCCCTTGACTGCGTTGATGCCCATCATCGCGTAGGCGATGTCGGCGTCGAGCTTGTCGAACAGCGGCTCGCCCCAGCCCGGCGGCACGCCACGCGCGGTGACCGTGATGGCCGCGCCCACGGAGTCGCCGGACTTGCGCAGCGCGTCCATCGCCTCCTCGAGCGCAGGCACGACCGACGCGCAAGGTGCGAAAAAGGGATTGCGGTCGATCTCCGCGTCGTCCTCGAACGGGATCGGCACCTCGCCGAGCTGCGACATCCAGGCCCGCACCGTCACCCCGTGACGCTCGCGCAGCCACTTGCGGGCCACCGCGCCGGCGGCCACCATCGGCGCGGTCAGGCGCGCCGAGGAGCGCCCGCCGCCGCGCGGATCGCGCAGGCCGTACTTGCGCCAGTAGGTGTAGTCGGCATGGCCGGGGCGGAAGGTGTCGAGCAGGTTGGCGTAGTCCTTGCTCCGCGCGTCGGTGTTGGGGATCAGCAGCGCGATCGGCGTGCCGGTGGTGCGGCCCTCGAACACGCCGGACAGGATCTGCACCTGGTCGGCCTCCTGGCGCTGCGTAACGTGCCGGCTGGTGCCCGGGCGGCGCCGATCCAGCTCGGGCTGGATATCGCCCACGTCCAGGAGCAGGCCCGGCGGGCAACCGTCGATGACGCAGCCGATGGCCGGGCCGTGGCTCTCGCCGAAATTGGTGACGCGGAACAGGTGGCCGAAGGTGCTTCCAGACATGCGCCGATTCTAGGAGGCGCCTTCGGGCGCACCCCTACTGCGGCGCCGCGCCGCTGTCGCGAGCCGTGTCGTCCTCGACCGGCCAGTCGCGGATGTAGGCCTTGAGCATGCGGTTCTCGAAATCCTGCTGGTCGACCACGCTCTTGGCGACGTCGTAGAACGAGATCACGCCCATCAGCGTGCGCTGGTTGAGCACCGGCATGTAGCGCGCATGGCGCTGCAGCATCATGCGGCGCACCTCGTCGAGCTCGGTCTCGGGCGTGCAGGTGAGCGGGAAATCGTCCATCACGCTGCGCACGATCGTCGCGCCCACCGAGCCGCCGTTGCGCACCACGGCCTGGATCACCTCGCGGAAGGTCAGCATCCCCACCAGCTCACCGTGGCTCATCACCACCAGAGAACCGATGTCGGCCTCGGCCATGGTGCGCACAGCCTGGTCCAGGGACTCTTCGGGGCTGACGGTGTACAGCGTGTTGCCCTTGACGTGCAGGATGTCGCTGACTTTCATGGGGCTCTCCTCGGGGCGGCGGTCGAGCCAACATAGCACACAATCGTTCGTCTCCCCAATCCCCGGAGCCCCCCGATGCCCGGCCCTTTCGACCCTGGATTCGACACCCTGGCGCTGCACGCCGGCGCCGCGCCCGACCCGGCGACCGGGGCGCGAGCGGTGCCGATCCACCTGACCTCGTCGTACGTCTTCGAATCGAGCGAGCAAGCGGCGTCGCTCTTCAACCTCGAGCGCTCGGGCCACGTCTACAGCCGCATCAGCAACCCGACCAACGCGGTATTCGAGGAACGCATGGCCGCGCTAGAGGGCGGCGTGGGCGCCATCGCCACCGCCAGCGGCCAGGCGGCGCTGACGCTGGCGATCACCACGCTGGCCGGGGCCGGTTCGCACGTCGTGGCGAGCTCGGCGCTGTACGGCGGCTCGCACAACCTGCTGGCCTACACGCTGCCGCGCTTCGGCATCGAGACCACCTTCGTCAAGCCCGGCGACATCGACGGCTGGCGTGCGGCCATCCGGCCCAGCACGCGGCTGCTGTTCGGCGAGACCCTGGGCAACCCGGGGCTCGACGTGCTCGACCTGCCGACCGTGGGCGCCATCGCCCACGACGCCGGTGTGCCGCTGCTGGTGGACTCGACCTTCACCACGCCCTGGCTGCTCAAGCCCTTCGATCACGGCGCCGACCTCGTCTACCACTCGGCCACCAAGTTCCTGTGCGGCCACGGCACGGTGATCGGCGGCGTGCTGGTCGACGGCGGCCGCTTCGACTGGACGCGCGCCGCGCGCTTTCCGGAACTGAACCAGCCCTACGCCGGCTTCCACGGCATGGTGTTCGCCGACGAGTCCACCGAGGGCGCCTTCCTGCTGCGCGCGCGGCGCGAGGGCCTGCGCGACTTCGGCGCCTGCATGAGCCCGCACACCGCCTGGCTGATGCTGCAGGGCCTGGAGACGCTGCCGCTGCGCATGGCGCGCCATGTCGACAACGCCCGCAAGGTGGTGGCCTTCCTGGCTGGCCACCCGATGGTGGCGTCGGTGTCCTACCCCGAACTCGAGCAGCACCCCAGCCACGCGCTGGCCCGGCAGCTGCTGCCGCGCGGCTGCGGCGCGGTGTTCAGCTTCGACCTCAAGGGCGCGCGCCGGCAGGGGGTGGCCTTCATCGAGGCGCTCAGGCTGTTCTCGCACCTGGCCAACGTCGGCGACGCGCGCTCGCTGGTGATCCACCCGGCCTCGACCACGCACTTCCGCATGGACGACGCGGCGCTGGCCTCGGCCGGCATCGGCCCCGGGACGATCCGGTTGTCGATCGGGCTCGAGGATGCCGACGACCTGATCGAAGACCTCAAGACGGCGCTGAAGGCCGCGCAGAAGGCGGGCGAAGGAGCGCGCGCATGAGGCTCACCGTGCACGGCCGCGAGGCCTACGCCTACACCGGCGGCAAGCCCTTCGACGCGACGCTGCCCACCGTGGTGTTCATCCACGGCGCCGTCAACGACCACACCGTCTGGACACTGCTGGCGCGCTGGTGCGCGCACCACGGCTGGAGCGTGCTCGCCGTGGACCTGCCGGGCCACATGCGCAGCGCCGGGCCGGCCCTGCGCAGCGTCGAGGCCCTGGCCGACTGGGTGCTGGCGCTGATGGAGGCCGCGGGCGTGCAACGCGCGGCGCTGGTCGGCCACAGCCTGGGCTCGCTCGTCGCGCTCGAGGCAGCGGCGCGCGCACCGCATCGCGCCACGCGCCTGCTGATGATCGCCACCTGCGTGCCGATGCCGGTGCCGCAGGCCCTGCTCGACCTGTCGACGCAGAACGTGCGCGCGGCCATCGACCGCGTCGTCACCTTCTCGTTCTCGACACTGGCGGCCAAGCCCTCGTACCCCGGCCCGGGCGTGTGGCTGCGCCCTGCCGCCCGGCAGCTCATGCGCCTGGTGCAGGACGGCAGCGGCGACCCGATGCTCTTCCACACCGACTTTTCCGCCTGCAACGACTACCAGGGCGGCTTCGCCGCCGCGGCGCGCGTGACCTGCCCGGCGCACCTGCTGCTGGCCGAGGGCGACCGCATGACGCTGCCGCGCGCCGCGCGCGAGGTGGCCGCGGCGCTCCGCGCCACGCTGCACACGGTGCCGGGCGGCCACTTCCTGATGCAGGAGCAGCCCGACGGCGCACTGGCGGCGCTGCGGGCCGCGCTGGCCTGAGCGGCCCCGCCCCGGCGCCTCAGTGGGCCTGCTCCCAGTTGGGCCCGAAGCCCACCTCGGCCAGCAGCGGCACGCTGAAGGTGGCCACGCAGGCCATCAGGCGCGGCACCATGTCGCGCGCCCATTCCACCTCGTCCTCGGGCACCTCGAACACCAGTTCGTCGTGCACCTGCATCACGATGCGCGTGCCGCGGCGCTCGCGGTCGAGCGCCTCCTGCACCGCGATCATCGCCAGCTTGATGAGGTCGGCCGCCGTGCCCTGCATCGGCGCATTGATGGCCTGGCGCTCGGCCGCCGCGCGGCGCGGGCCGCTGCCGCCCCTGATCTCCGGCAGCACGATGCGGCGGCCGAAGAAGGTCTCGACGTAGCCCTGCTCGGCCGCCCGTGCGCGCGTGTCGTCCATGTAGCGCTTGACGCCGGCGAAGCGCGCGAAGTAGCGCTCGATGTAGTCCTTGGCCGCCTTCTGCTCGATGCCCAGACTCTGCGCGAGGCCGAACGCCCCCATGCCGTAGATGAGCCCGAAGTTGATCGTCTTGGCGTAGCGGCGCTGCTCGGCGCTGACCCCTTCGAGCGGCACGCCGAACACCTCGCTCGCGGTGGCCCGGTGCACGTCCAGGCCCTCGGCGAAGGCGCGCGTCAGGCCCTCGTCGCCGCTGATGTGGGCCATGATGCGCAGCTCGATCTGCGAGTAGTCGGCGCTGGCGATCACGTGGCCGGGCGGCGCGACGAAGGCTTCACGGATGCGCCGGCCCTCGGGCGTGCGCACCGGGATGTTCTGCAGGTTGGGCTCGTTGCTCGACAGGCGCCCGGTGACCGCCACGGCCTGCGCGTAGCTCGTGTGCACGCGGCCGGTGGCCGGGTTGACCATCTGCGGCAGCTTGTCGGTGTAGGTGCCCTTGAGCTTGGCGAAGCTGCGGTGCTCCAGGATCTTGGCCGGCAGCGGATAGTCGGCGGCCAGCTCGGCGAGCACCTCCTCGTCGGTCGATGGCGCCCCGCTCGCGGTCTTCTTCTTCACCGGCAGGCCCAGCTTGCCGAACAGGATCTCGCCGATCTGCTTGGGACTGCCGAGGTTGAAGGGCTGGCCGGCGATCGCGTAGGCCTCCTGTTCCAGCGCCACCATGCGCTCGGCCAGGCCCTGGCTCTGGCGCGCCAGCAGCGCGCTATCGACCAGCACGCCGTGGCGCTCGACGCGCAGCAGGATCTCGCTGACCGGCATCTCGATGGACTCGTAGACGAAGCGCTGGCCGTAGGGGTGCGGTGCCTCGGCCTGCAGGCGCGGCCACAGCACCTGGTGCACCGCCAGCGTCATCTCGCTGTCCTCGCCCGAGTAGGTGGTCGCGCGCTCGACGTCCACCTGCGAGAACGGGATCTGCGAGGCACCCTTGCCGCACAGGTCCTCGTAGCTGAGGCCGCGGCGGCCGAGGTGGCGCTCGGCCAGCTTTTCCAGGCCGTGGTTCAGGTGCGCCTCCAGCACGTAGCTCTGCAGCAGCGTGTCGTGCCGCACGCCGCGCAGCGAGATGCCGTGGTTGGCCAGCACGTGGGCGTCGTACTTGGTGTGCTGGCCCACCTTGGCCGCGGCCGCATCCTCCAGCCACGGCCTGAGCTGCGCCAGCACGGCCTCCCGGTCGAGTTGCGCCGGGGCGCCCGGGTAGTCGTGCATCAGCGGCACGTAGGCGGCCTCGCCCGGCTGCACCGCGAACGACACGCCGACGATGCGCGCGGCCATCGCGTCGAGCGAGGTGGTCTCGGTGTCGAACGCGACCAGATCGGCCGCGCGCAGGCGCGCCAGCCAGTGGTCCAGCCGGTCCTGCGTCAGGATCGTCTCGTAGGAGCGTTCGAGCGGCGCCGCAGGGGCCGCAGCGGTGGCGGGCGCCGGGTCGTCGCCTGCCGCGGCACCGGCCTCCTCGAGCTCGCGCTTGAGGGTGCGAAACCCGTACCGGGCATAGAAGTCGAGCAATCCGGCGCGGTCCTGGGGCGCGAGCGCCAGGCGCTCGAGCGCGGGCCAGCCCGCGACGTGGCCCGACAGGTCGCAGTCGGTGGCCACCGTGACCAGACGCCGCCCCATCGGCAGCCAGCCCAGCGCACGGCGCAGGTTCTCGCCGGCCGCGCCGCCGATGCGGTCGGCCGCGGCGATCACGGCGTCGAGCGAGCCGTGCTCGGCCAGCCACTTGACTGCCGTCTTCGGACCGACCTTCTCGACACCGGGCACGTTGTCCACCGCGTCGCCCACCAGCGCCAGGTAGTCGACGATGCGCTCGGGCGGCACGCCGAACTTGGCCTGCACGCCCGGCACGTCGAGCACCTCGCCGCTCATCGTGTTCATCAGGGTCACGCGCTCGTCGACCAGCTGCGCCAGGTCCTTGTCACCGGTGGAGACGATCACGCGGTGGCCGCTGGCCGCCGCGCGCCGGGCCAGGGTGCCGATGGCGTCGTCGGCCTCGATGCCGGGCACCTCCAGCAGCGGCCAGCCGAGCAGCCGCACCACCTCGTGGATCGGCTCGATCTGGCGCACGAGGTCCTCGGGCATCGGCGAGCGGTGCGCCTTGTACTCGGGATACCAGTCGTCGCGAAAGGTCTTGCCCTTGGCATCGAAGACGCACACCGCGTGCTCTGCCGCGACGTCGGCGCGCAGTTTCCTGAGCATCGCGATGAAGCCGTGGATGGCCCCGGTGGGCACGCCGCCCGGCCCGGTCAGGTTGGGCATCGCGTGGTAGGCGCGGTAGAGATAGCTCGAGGCATCGACGAGCAGCATCACCGGGGGGGCGGCAGGGGCGGTCATGCGGGGATTGTGCCGTCGGGCCCGCCCTAGAATCCCGGCATGAAGACGCTCCTCGCCGCCATGCTGTCGGCGGCCCCCTTGCTCGCCGCTGCCCAGTCCGCCGCGCCGCGGCCGGATGCCGCGGCCATGGCGGTGCCGCCTGAACCCCAGGTCCAACGCATCGTGATCGAGGACGAGGGAGCGCGCATCGAGGAGCTGCGCGTGCGCGGACAGACCCTGCGCATCGTCGTCACGCCGCGCCACGGCGCGCCCTACGAGATCGTGCCGGCCGTGCGCGGGCGCGACCCGTCGCAGAACCGTGCCGGCGGTCAGCCGGGCGCGGGCGGCCAGCGGGTGTGGAACCTTTTCCAGTTCTGAGCCCGGGCCCGCGATGGCAGTCTTCACCGAGGTCACCCTCGACGATGTGCGCGCGCTGCTGGGGCGACTCGCGATCGGGGAGCTGACCTCGCTGCGCGGCATCCAGGCCGGCATCGAGAACAGCAACTACTTCCTCGACACCACGCGCGGCCACTGGGTGCTGACGCTGTTCGAGCGACTGACGGCCGAGCAGCTGCCCTTCTACCTGCACCTGATGCGCCACCTCGCGCAGCGCGGCATCCCGGTGCCCGAGCCGCAAGCCGACGACGAAGGCGAGATCCTGCTGCACGTGGCCGGCAAGCCGGCCGCCGTGGTCGACAAGCTCTCCGGCGGCCACCAGCTGGCGCCCGACGTCGACCACTGCGAGCAGGTGGGCGCCATGCTGGCGCGCATGCACCTGGCCGGCGCCGACTTCCCCCTGCACCAGCCCAACCTGCGCGGCCTGGCGTGGTGGATCGGGACCGTGCCGCAGGTGCTGCCCTTCCTCGACGCCGAGCGCGCCGCGCTGCTGGCCTCCGAGCTCGACTACCAGCGCCGCCTGGCCGGCACGCCGGCCTATGCTGCACTGCCGCGCGGCCCGATCCACGCCGACCTGTTCCGCGACAACGTGATGTTCGACGGCGGCGCGGTGGGCCACGAGCGCCTGTCGGGCTTCTTCGACTTCTACTTCGCGGGCGTGGACAGCTTCCTGTTCGACATCGCGGTGTGCCTGAACGACTGGTGCATCGACCTCGACACCGGCGTGCTGGTCGAGGACCGCGCCCAGGCCTTCGTCACCGCCTACTCGTGCGTGCGCCCGATGACCGGCGGCGAGATGCGACTGCTGCCGGCCCTGATGCGCGCAGGCGCGTTCCGCTTCTGGCTGTCACGGCTGTGGGACTGGCACCTGCCGCGCGAGGCCTCGATGTTGAAGCCGCACGACCCGATGCACTTCGAGCGCGTGCTGCGCCAGCGCATCGCGGCGCCATGGCACCTGGAGCTGGCGTGAACGTCGCAAGGCCGCTCCGCAGCCGCCCGCGCCCCGCCGGGGGGGCGGTGTGCAACCCCTGGGGGTCCCGATGAGCCTGCGCCTCGTGCACGCCGCGCCGCGCCAGGGGGCTGCCTGGGTGGCCCGCTCGTTCAGCCTCTTCCTGAAGCGGCCGTTCGCCTTCAGCAGCCTGTTCCTGGCCTTCCTGGTCGGCGCGATGCTGCTGCTGGCGCTGCCCTACCTGGGCGCGCTGCTGGTGCTGGCCGCCCTGCCGCTGCTGACGCTGGGCTACATGCTGGCCACGCGCGCCGCGCTGGCCGACGAGCCGGTGCATGCCGGCCACCTGGTGGCGCCGCTGCTGCCCGGCGCCGACGCGTCGCGACGGCGCGCCATGCTGGTGCTGTGCGTGGCCTACGCGGTGGTCACCGCGGCCGTGATGCTGCTGGCCGACCAGCTCGACGGCGGCGGTTTCGAGCGCCTGCAGGTGCTGCTGGCCAGCGCACGCACCGAGGCCAACCAGCGCGAGCTCGACACCCTGCTGGCCGACCCGCGCCTGTGGCACGGCACGCTGCTGCGCTTCGGCGGCTCGGCGCTGCTGGCCATCCCGTTCTGGCATGCGCCGGCGCTGGTGTGGTGGCACGGGCAGGGGCTGGCGCAGTCGCTGTTCTCGAGCACGCTGGCGTGCTGGCGCAACAAGGGCGCGTTCGTCGTCTACACGCTGGCCTGGGCCGCGACGGTGGCGCTGTTCGGCGCCGTGGCCAGCGCCGTGTTCGCACTGCTGGGCATGCCTGCACTGGTGGGCCTGGCGGCCGTGCCGGCGATGCTGATGTTCTCGACCGCGTTCTACGTGTCGCTCTACTTCACGTTCGTCGACAGCTTTGCCGACGACGACCCGGCGGCCTGACGGCGCGCTCGGACGCGCACACGCGCGGGCCCGCGTTCAGATCGGCGTGAGCCTGGCGATCGACAGCTGCAGCCACTTCATCCCGTGGCGCCCGAAGTTGACCTGGGCGCGCGCGTCCTCGCCCGCGCCCTCGAGCGTCACGATCACGCCCTCGCCGAACTTGTTGTGGAAGACCGACTGGCCCATGCGCAGGCCGTGCGCGGGCGCCGCCTTGGGCGTGTAGGCCGGCGGCGCCGGCGCCTCGACGCGCCCCGCCCCCACCATCGACCCCAGCCCGGTGCCGCGCGACCAGGCCGCCTGGTACTCGCGCGCGTAGCCCGAACCGAAGCCCTGGTGGCGCGGCGTGAGCCACTTCAGGTGCTCCTCGGGCAGTTCGTCGAGGAAGCGGCTCCTGACGTGGTAGCGCGTCTGGCCGTGCAGCATGCGCGTCTGCGAGAAGCTCAGGTACAGGCGCTGGCGTGCACGCGTGATGGCCACGTAGGCCAGGCGCCGCTCCTCTTCCAGGCCATCGTGGTCGGACAACGCGTTCTCGTGCGGGAACAGCCCCTCCTCGAGGCCGGTGATGAACACGGCGTCGAACTCCAGGCCCTTGGCGGAGTGCACCGTCATCAGTTGCACCGCGTCGTCGCCCGCCTGGGCCTGGTTGTCGCCGGCCTCCAGCGCCGCGTGGGTCAGGAAGGCGGCCAGCGGGCTCATGATCTCGCCCGTCTCGGCATCGGGCACGAGCGGCCCGGCGTCCGGCGGCAGCGGCGCCCCGCCGACGATGGCGCCGGGCGCCTGCTCGTCCACCGGCAGCGCCACCGCGTCCTTGCCGAAGCCCTCCTGCGTGACGAAGGCCTCCGCGGCGTTGACCAGCTCGTCGAGGTTCTCGAGGCGGTCCTGGCCTTCCTTGTCGCTGCGGTAGAAGTCGACCAGGCCGGAGCGCTGCAGCATCGCCTCGATGATCTCGCGCAGCGTCTGGCCGCGCGTGTCCTCGCGCAGCGCGTCGACCAGCGCATTGAAGGCCGCCAGGCTGGCGCCGCCCCGGCCCGGCACCGCGCCCACGCTCTGGTACAGGCTGCGCCCGCTGGCGCGCGCCGCGTCCTGCAGCTGCTCGAGGGTGCGCGCGCCGATGCCGCGCGCCGGGAAGTTGACGACCCGCAGGTAGCTGGTGTCGTCGTTCGGGTTCTCGAGCAGGCGCAGGTAGGCCAGCGCGTGCTTGACCTCGGCGCGTTCGAAGAAGCGCAGCCCGCCGTAGACGCGGTACGGGATGCCGGCGTTGAAGAGCGCGCTCTCGAGCACGCGGCTTTGCGCGTTGCTGCGGTACAGCAGCGCGATCTCGCGCCGCGCCATGCCGCCGCGGTGCAGCTGCTGCGCCTCCTCGAGCACCCACTGCGCCTCGGCGTAGTCGCTGGTGGCCTCGAACACGCGCACCGGCTCGCCGGGCCCGGACTCGGTGCGCAGGTTCTTGCCCAGGCGCCGCACGTTGTGCGAGATCAGCGCGTTGGCCGCATCGAGGACATGGCCGCACGAACGGTAGTTCTGCTCCAGCTTGACCACGCGGGCCACCTGGTACTCGCGCTCGAAGTCGGCCATGTTGCCCACGCGCGCCCCGCGGAAGGCGTAGATGCTCTGGTCGTCGTCGCCCACCGCGAACACCCCCTGTGCCGGCGCCCCGGCGTCGCGCGAGCCGCCGCCCTGGCCGGGCGGCGGGGCGAACATCTTGAGCCACAGGTACTGCAGGCGGTTGGTGTCCTGGAACTCGTCGACCAGCACGTGGCGGAAGCGCCGCCGGTAATGCTCGCGCAGCGGGTCGTGGTCGCGCAGCAGCTCCCAGCTGCGCAGCATCAGTTCGCCGAAGTCGACCACGCCTTCGCGTTGGCACTGCGCCTCGTAGGCCTGGTAGATCTCCACGAAGGTGCGCGTGCGCACGTCGCGCAGCTCGACGTCACCAGGGCGCAGCCCGTCCTCCTTGCTGCCGGCGATGAACCAGGCCGCCTCGCGCGGCGGGTAGCGCTCCTCGTCGAGGTTGAGCGCCTTGACGACGCGCTTGACGGCCGCGAGCTGGTCGGACGCGTCGAGGATCTGGAACGCCTGCGGCAGGCCGGCGAGCTTCCAGTGCGCGCGCAGGAAGCGGTTGCACAGGCCGTGGAAGGTGCCGATCCACATGCCGCGCACGTTGACCGGCAGCATCGCCGTCAGGCGCGTCAGCATCTCCTTGGCAGCCTTGTTGGTGAAGGTCACCGCGAGGATGCCGCCGGGCGACGCCTGGCCGGTGGCCAGCAGCCACGCGATGCGCGTGGTCAGCACGCGCGTCTTGCCCGAACCGGCGCCGGCGAGGATGAGGGCCGGTTCGGCCTGCAGCGTGACCGCCGTGAGTTGCTCGGGATTGAGGCCGCGCAGCAAGCCGCCGATGTCGGCCGGCGCCGACACGCGCGGGGGATCGAAGACCATGCGCGGATTCTAGGAGCCGGGACGGCCCGGCCGCCGCGGTGCCCCTACTCGTCGACGAGGTCCATCGACAGCAGCGTGATGGGCCCTGTATCCCGCACGGGCCCGAAGGACGACTGCTCGGCACGGCGGACCTCGAGGTAGTCCTCGAGCCAGAGGGCGAACTCCGGCCCCGCGAGCGGCCGGCTCAGCAGGTAGCCCTGGATCTCGTCGCAGCCCATCGCCGCCAGGGCGTCGGCCTGCGCCTCCGACTCCACGCCCTCGGCCACGACACGCATCTGCATGCTCCGGCCCAGCGCGACCACCGCGCGGGCGATCGCGCAATCCTCGTTCGAGTCCGGCAACGAGCGCACGAAGGACTTGTCGATCTTCAGGGTGTCGACGTTGAAGCGCTTGAGGTAGTGCAGCGAGGAGTGGCCGGTCCCGAAATCGTCGATCGCCAGCCCGACGCCGATGCGCCGGAACGACGCCAGCACGGCGCGGCTTGCGTCGGTGTCCTCCATCAGCAGCGATTCCGTCAGCTCGATCTCGAACCGGCGCGGATCGATGTAGTGCTCGCGCAGCGAGTCCTCGACCAGTGAACTGAGGTACTGGTGGCGCAACTGGCGGGCCGACAGGTTCACGGCCATGCGCATCGGTGGCAGGCCCGCCCGATCCCACTCGGCCAGCTGTGCGCACGCCGCGCGGATCACCCAGGCCCCCACCTGCAGGATCATCCCGGTGTCCTCCAGGACGCCGATGAACTCGTCCGGCGGCACCATGCCGTGCCCCGCACGCTGCCAGCGGATGAGCGCCTCCACGCCGACGATGCGCCCGCTGCGCAGGTCCGCCTTGGGCTGGTAGTGCAACTCGAACTCGCCGCGCTCGATCGCGCGCCGCAGGTTGCCCTCCAGCGAGACGCGCGCCGAGGAGGCGGCATGCAGGTCCTCGCTGTAGAAGCTGAACGTGCCGCGCCCCTGCGACTTGGCGCGGTACATCGCCATGTCGGCCTGGCGGATCAAGGTCTCCATGTCGACCGCGTCGCCCGCGTACATCGAGATGCCGATGCTGGCGGACACGACCACCTCTTCCATGCCCGCGTTGAAGGGCTCCTGCAGCGCCTCGAGCATGCGCCGGGCGATGCTGGCCGCTTCCGTCGTGTTGCCCACGTCCTCGGCGATGACGGTGAACTCGTCGCCGCCCAGGCGCGCGAGCGTCAGGCGCTCCTCGAGGGTGTCCACGTCGATCGTGTCGACCTCGCCCAGGCAGGTCGACAGCAGGCGCGCCACGTGGCGCAGCAGGCGGTCGCCCACCTCGTGGCCCATGGTGTCGTTGACGAACTTGAAGCGGTCGAGGTCCAGGAACATCAGGGCCAGCGCCCTGCGACCATGGCGCGCGCGGCCCATCGCGCGGATCAGGCGCTCGCGGAAGTGCGTGCGGTTGGCCAGCCCGGTCAGGCCGTCGAAGTTGGCCAGGAAGGCCAGCTTGTCCTTGGTGCGCTGGTGGTCCGTGGTGTCGTGCAGGTGCACGATCCACTGCTGATCCTCGCCGCCTCCCACCGGCGTGACACGGATCTCCACGGTGCGCTCGTCGCACGCCGCAGCCCCGAGGGTGGCCACGCCGCCGCGCAACGCGAATCCGTCACCGGCCCTCAGGTGGGCCTGGGCCACCCACTGCGTCACGCGCGTGCCCACCACCCGCCCGGCGCCCGCGCCGATCAGCCGCGCGGCCAGGGTGTTGCAGGCGCGAACCGTGCCGCGTGCATCGCACACCAGCAGCCCCTCGACCGAACTCTCGAACAGGGCGCGGAACACCGCGCTGTGCTCGTCGTTCGCGCGGCCGAGCGGCTCCAGCGGCATCGGCAGCGTGGCGGGCTGCGTCAAGGACATCGGCAACGTCGCCGTCGACGAAGCCTGCGCGTCCCTCGCTCGGCTCGACGCCGAGTTCGCAGGTGCGCCGGCGTGCCCGGGCCGCCCCGCGCCCCACAGGCGCGTCAGGCCCGCCCACCGGGACCCTTCGCGGGCCTGCGGGGGCTGGTCGGTGGATTGACTGGCATTCACGCCGTTCTGGCGCGCAAACATCTCCGCGCTCAAGGTCACTCCGATTCCTGTGGCCGGATGGCGCCCCGATGATGCATACAGACCGCGCACATCGATACACGCCGTTGCGACCAACTGCGCCCAGAGCGTGAATTTGTGGCACGCCAGGGTGGCGGCGCGGCCCCGCGTAGAATGCGCCACCGGGCCCAAATTCTGGCGCCCGGTTCGTTTTCCGGCCCACGCCCGCTCGTGGCTTCTCGGAAACGCCGGGGTCAGGTCAAGCGCTCTTCCCCACTTCCCGGAGCCTGACCATGGAAATCTTCGACTACGACAACATCCTGCTGCTGCCGCGCAAGTGCCGCGTGGAAAGCCGCTCGTCCTGCGACACCGGCATGCAGTTCGGCCCGCGCCGCTTTGCCATGCCGGTGGTGCCCTCCAACATGAAGACGGTGGTCGACGAGTCGATCGTCGAGATGCTGGCGCGCGCCAACCACTTCTACGTGATGCACCGCTTCGACCTGGACAACGTGGCCTTCGCGCGCCGCATGCGCGAGCAGGACCTGTTCGTGTCGATCAGCGTGGGCGTCAAGGCCGCGGACGTGGCCGCGGTGGACCGCCTGGCCGCCGAGGGCATCGGCGCCGACTACATCACCATCGACATCGCCCACGGCCACGCCGACAGCGTGCGCCGGATGATCGAGCACATCAAGTCCAGGCTGCCGCAGGCCTTCGTGATCGCCGGCAACGTGGCCACGCCCGAGGCCGTGATCGACCTGGAGAACTGGGGCGCTGACGCCACCAAGGTGGGCGTGGGCCCCGGCAAGGTGTGCATCACCAAGCTCAAGACGGGCTTCGGCACCGGCGGCTGGCAGCTCTCGGCGCTCAAGTGGTGCGCCCGCGTGGCCACCAAGCCGATCGTGGCCGACGGCGGCATACGCCACCACGGCGACATCGCCAAGAGCGTGCGCTTCGGCGCCAGCATGGTGATGATCGGCTCGCTGTTCGCCGGCCACGAGGAAAGCCCGGGCCAGACGGTGGAAGTCGACGGCAAGCTGTACAAGGAGTACTACGGCTCGGCATCGGACTTCAACAAGGGCGAGTACAAGCACGTGGAAGGCAAGCGCATCCTCGAGCCGATCAAGGGCAAGCTCGCCGACACCCTGCGCGAGATGCGCGAGGACCTGCAGAGCTCCAT
>DASTJE010000278.1:0-6281 GCA_035716845.1 Burkholderiaceae bacterium | reverse complement strand
GTGCGCTGCTTCCAGATGCGGTTGTCGGTGAGCAGGGTCTCGTACTCGTCGACCTTGGCCGGGAAGCGGCGCGAGAAGTCGTCGATGAAGTCCAGCAGCGATCCCTGGCGGTTCTCGTTGAGCGCGCGGATGGCCTTCTCGTTCTTGATGCGCGAGACCTTGTACTGCGGCATCGCATCGGGCAGGTCACGGTAGACGCCGCCGGGGCGGAAATAGGCCGCGTGCATGCGCGCGCCCGACACCGCCTCGTACATGTCGAAGATGTCCTCGCGCTCGCGGAAGCAGTAGATGAGGATGTTCATCGCCCCGCAGTCCATGCCATGGCAGCCCAGCCACAGCAGGTGGTTCAGGATGCGGGTGAGCTCCGCGAACATCACGCGGATGTACTGGGCGCGCTCCGGCACCTCGAGGCCCAGCAGCCTCTCGATCGCCAGGCAGTAGGCGTGCTCGTTGGACATCATCGACACGTAGTCGAGGCGGTCCATGTAGGGCAGCGACTGGATGAAGGTCTTGCTCTCGGCGAGCTTCTCGGTGGCGCGGTGCAGCAGCCCGATGTGGGGGTCGGCGCGCTGGATCACCTCGCCGTCGAGTTCGAGCACCAGGCGCAGCACACCGTGCGCGGCCGGGTGCTGCGGCCCGAAGTTCAGCGTGTAGTTCTTGATTTCGGCCATTTCACGAACGCTTCAGTGCAGGCCCCCGTAGTTGTCTTCGCGAACGATGCGCGGCGTGGTCTCGCGCGGCTCGATGGTCACGGGCTGGTAGATGACGCGACGCTGCTCGGCGTCGTAGCGCATCTCGACGTGGCCGCTGACCGGGAAGTCCTTGCGCATCGGGTGGCCGATGAAGCCGTAATCGGTGAGGATGCGGCGCAGGTCGGTGTGGCCCTCGAACAGGATGCCGTAGAGGTCGAAAGCCTCGCGCTCGAACCAGTTCGCGGCGTTCCAGACGTCGGTCACCGAGGCCACCAGCGGCAGGTCGTCGTCGGGTGCGAAGACCTTCAGGCGCAGGCGCCAGTTCCGGCTCACCGACAACAGGTGCGACACGACGACGAAGCGCGGGCCGTCCCAGGGCTGTTCCTTCCAGCCCGACATGTCCAGGCCGCACAGGTCGATCAGCTGCTCGAAGGCGAGCGACGCATCGTCGCGCAGCTGCTGGGCAACGCCGTGGTAGTCGGCCGCGCCGACGGTGAGGGTGATCTCGCCGCGCTCGCGCACGAGCCGCTTGATCTTCGGGCCGAGCGCCGCCTCGAGCGCCGCCTGCAAGGCATCCAGACGTGCACTCATCTTGCGATCGTGTTCTCTCGACGGATCTTCGACTGCAGCTGCAGGATGCCGTACAGCAGCGCCTCGGCGGTCGGCGGGCAGCCGGGCACGTAGACGTCCACCGGCACGATGCGGTCGCAGCCGCGCACCACCGAGTAGCTGTAGTGGTAGTAGCCGCCGCCGTTGGCGCACGAGCCCATCGACAGCACCCAGCGCGGCTCGGCCATCTGGTCGTAGACCTTGCGCAGCGCCGGCGCCATCTTGTTGCACAGCGTGCCCGCGACGATCATCAGGTCGCTCTGGCGGGGGCTGGGCCGGAACAGCATGCCGAAGCGGTCGATGTCGTAGCGCGCGGCGCCCGCGTGCATCATCTCCACCGCGCAGCACGCCAGGCCGAACGTCATCGGCCACAGCGAACCGGTCTTGGACCAGTTCATCACCGCGTCGACCGAGGTGGTGAAGTAGCCTTCCTTGAATACGCCTTCAATGCCCATAGCGCGTCATTCCCAGTCGAGGGCGCCTTTCTTCCACTCGTAGACGAAGCCGACGACGAGGATGCCGAGGAAGACCATCATGGCCCAGAAGCCTGACGCGCCGATTTCGCGCAACGACACCGCCCAGGGAAAGAGGAAGGCGATCTCGAGGTCGAACAGGATGAAGAGGATGGCCACGAGGTAGTAGCGCACGTCGAACTTCATGCGCGCGTCCTCGAAGGCCTCGAAGCCGCACTCGTAGGGGCTGTTCTTCTCGGCGTCGGGCCGCTGCGGGCCGATCACGAAGCCGATGACCTGGGGCGCGATGCCGATCGCCACGCCGACCAGGATGAACAGGATGACAGGCAGGTACTGTTGCAGGTCCATCTCGCAGCGCGGTCGGTGCAGCTTGGTGAGCGTGCAAGCGGCCGGCGCGGGCCCTTGCATTCATTGATCTGGTGCCGACGGCGAGACTCGAACTCGCACAGCTTTCGCCACTACCCCCTCAAGATAGCGTGTCTACCAATTTCACCACGTCGGCGGCCTGAAGCCATTGCTGGCCCACTCGTCCGGATGGCGTGAGGATGGCGCTCCGGACAGCCTGAGATTCTAAGCGGAAACCTCAGGGCTTCTGAGGTGTTCCCGATGCCGCCGGCGCGGCCGGCACCGGGGCCGTCGGGATCTGTGCCACCGGCGCCGCGGACGCCGCAGGCGCACTCGCTGGCGCGGCGGCGCGCTCGAACACGCTGGTGCTCTCCGGGCGCTTGGCCGAGGCGCCCGCGTTGCCGAAGTACGCCAGCGCCAGCGTGCAGATGAAGAACAGGGTGGCGCACACGGCCGTCGAGCGCGACAGGAAGTTGGCGCTGCCGGTGGCGCCGAAGAGGCTGCCCGACGCGCCGCTGCCGAAGGAGGCGCCCATGTCGGCACCCTTGCCGTGCTGCACGAGCACGAGTCCGATCATCGCGACGGCGCTGATGATCTGCACGGCGAGGACGAGGTTCAACCAGATCTGCATGATGCTTGTTGTCGTGTGATGAGGGTCAGCGCGCGGCGCGGCAGATGGCGACGAAGTCGGCCGCCTTCAACGAGGCGCCCCCGACGAGGCCGCCGTCGATGTCCGGTTGCGCGAAAAGTGTCGCGGCGTTGTCGGGCTTGACGCTGCCGCCGTAGAGGATCTTCATGTCGGCTGCGCGCGGCGTCGCGGCGGCAAGCTGGGCGCGCAGCAGCGCGTGTACCGCCTGTGCCTGCTCCGGCGACGCCGTGCGGCCGGTGCCGATGGCCCACACCGGCTCGTAGGCCACGACCATCTCGCCCGCGCAATGGGCCAGCGTGTGGATCACCACCGAAAGCTGCCGCTTGACCACCGCCTCGGTCTCGCCGGCCTCGCGCTGGGCCAGCGTCTCGCCGACGCACACGATCGGCGTCACGCCGCGCGCCAGCGCCGCCTTGGCCTTGTCGGCCACCAGCGCGTCGCTCTCGCCGTGGTACTGGCGGCGCTCGCTGTGTCCGACGATGGCATAGCGGCAGCCGAACTCCTGCAGCATGGCCGCCGACACCTCGCCGGTGTAGGCGCCCTGCTCGTGCGCCGAACAGTCCTGCGCACCCCAGCGGATGTCGGTGGCGGCCAGGGCCACCGCCGCCTCGGACAGGTAGGGGAAGGGCACACACACCGCCACGTCCGCCAGGTACGGGCGCCCGCCCACGATGCCCGCCAGCAGTTCCGCGTTGGCGGTGTGGCTGCCGTGCATCTTCCAGTTGCCGACGATCAGTTGCTTGCGCGCCATGGCGTCAACTCCAACTCAGGACGATCTTGCCGACGTGGGTGCTCGACTCCATCAGCGCGTGGGCCTGCGCCGCCTCGGCGGCCGGGAACACCCGATGCACCACGGGCTTGAGTCGGCCGCCTTCGATCAGCGGCCACACGTGCTCGCGCAGTGCCTGCGCGAGACGCCCCTTGTACGCCACGTCGCGGGCGCGCAGCGTGGAGCCGGTGATCGTGAGGCGCTTGCGCAGCACGGCGCCGCTGTCGAGCTCGCTCCTGGTGCCGCCCTGCACCGCGATGATGGCCAGGCGGCCATCGTTGGCCAGGCACTTCAGCTCGCGCGCGACGTAGTCGCCGGCGACCATGTCGAGGATGACGTCGACGCCGCGCTTGCCGGTCAGGCGCTCGACCTCGGCCACGAAGTCCTGTGTGCGGTAGTTGATCGCGTGATCGGCCCCCAGGGCCAGGCAGGCAGCGCACTTGTCGTCGCTGCCCGCGGTGACGATGACCTGGGCGCCCATCGCCTTGGCCATCTGGATCGCGGTGACGCCGATGCCGCTGGAGCCGCCCTGCACCAGCAGCCATTCGCCGGCACGCAGCTGCGCGATGTCGAACACGTTCTGCCACACCGTGAAGACGGTTTCGGGCAGGCTGGCCGCCTCGACGTCGGACAGCCCCCGCGGCACCGGCAACGTCTGCACGACGGGCGCCACGCAACGCTCGGCGTAGCCGCCCCCGGCGAGCAGCGCGCACACGCGGTCGCCGAGCTTCAGGCCCGCCGCGGCGAGTGCGGCCGCGTCACCGCCCTCGATCACGCCGGCGACCTCGAGGCCCGGCAGGTCCGACGTCCCCGGCGGCGGGGCGTAATGCCCCTTGCGCTGCAGCACGTCGGGGCGGTTCACGCCCGATGCAGCGACACGGATCAGCAGTTCGCCCGCCCCGGGCACCGGGTCGGGACGAACGGTCTCGCGCAGCACCTCGGGGGCGCCGGCTTGCGTGATCTCGATCGCGCGCATCGGATCGTTTCCCGCGCCGCCCTTACTGCTGCTGTTGCTGCTCGGCCGCGGCTGTCTCGGCCGGCGCGGCCTCGCCGCCCTGCTCGCCACCCTGCTCCGCGCGCGGCGGGCGATCGCCACGCTCGCCCCGGTCGCCGCGATCACCCCGGTCACGGCGCGGGCCGCGGTCGCGGCGATCGCCACGATCACGGTCGCCATACTCGCGGCGCGGACGCTCCTCCTCGACGTAGCCCTCGGGCTTGTCGAGCAGCGCCTTCAGGCTGAGCTTGATGCGGCCCTTCTCGTCGGTCTCGAGCACCTTGACCTTGACGATCTGGCCTTCCTTGAGGAAGTCCTCGACGCGCTCGACGCGCTGGTGCGCGATCTGGCTGATGTGCAGCAGGCCGTCCTTGCCCGGCAGGATCTGCACCAGGGCACCGAAGTCGAGGATCTTGGTGATCGGACCTTCGTAGATCGCGCCGATCTCGGCCTCGGCCGTGATGTCCTCGATCTTCTTGCGCGCCAGCGCGGCGCGGTCGGCGTCGGTCGAGGCGATGGTGATGGTGCCGTCCTCGGCGATGTCGATCGTGCAGCCGGTCTCCTCGGTCAGCGCGCGGATCACCGCGCCGCCCTTGCCGATCACGTCGCGGATCTTCTCCGGATTGATCTTCATCGTGTACAGGCGCGGCGCGAACTGGCTCACCTCCTGCTTGGCACCCCCGACGGCCTCCTGCATCTTGCCCAGGATGTGCATGCGCGCTTCCTTGGCCTGGTCCAGGGCGACCTTCATGATCTCCTTGGTGATGCCCTGGATCTTGATGTCCATCTGCAGGGCGGTGACGCCGGTGACGGTGCCGGCGACCTTGAAGTCCATGTCGCCGAGGTGGTCCTCGTCGCCGAGGATGTCGGTCAGCACCGCGAAGCGGTTGCCTTCCTTGATCAGGCCCATGGCGATGCCGGCCACGTGGGCCTTCATCGGCACGCCCGCGTCCATCAGCGCCAGGCAGCCGCCGCAGACCGAGGCCATCGACGACGAGCCGTTCGACTCGGTGATCTCGGACACCACGCGCAGCGTGTACGGGAAGTCTTCCTTGGCCGGCAGCAGCGGCACCAGGGCGCGCTTGGCCAGGCGGCCGTGGCCGATTTCGCGACGCTTGGGGCTGCCCACACGGCCGGTTTCGCCGGTGGCGAACGGGGGCATGTTGTAGTGGAACAGGAAGCGATCCTGGAACTCGCCGGCCAGCGCGTCGATCTTCTGCGCGTCCTGCTCGGTGCCCAGGGTGGAGATCACGAGGGCCTGGGTCTCGCCGCGGGTGAACAGCGCCGAGCCGTGGGTGCGCGGCAGCACGCTGGTGCGGATCTCGATAGGGCGCACGGTACGCGTGTCGCGGCCGTCGATGCGCGGCTCGCCGGCGAGGATCTGACCACGCACGATGCGGGCTTCGATCTCGAACAGCAGGCCTTCGACCTCGACCTTGTCGAACTCGACGCCTTCGGCCTTGAGCGCAGCGAACACATTCGCGGCGGCTTCACGCGTGGCTTGCGTGCGGGCCTGCTTGCTGCGGATTTGATAGGCCGCGCGCAGCGGGCCTTCGGCCAGCGCGGTGACCTTGGCGATGAAGGCCTCGTCCTTGGCCGGGGCCTGCCAGTTCCACACCGGCTTGCCGGCGTCACGCACCAGTTCATTGATTGCGGCGATCGCGATGTTGCCCTGCTCGTGGCCGAACACCACGCCGCCGAGCATCACTTCTTCGCTGAGCTGATCGGCTTCGGATTCGACCATCAGCAC
>DASTJE010000277.1:0-6648 GCA_035716845.1 Burkholderiaceae bacterium | reverse complement strand
GTCGGGAAGATGATGACGCGACGTCCGTCCTCGCAGTCGCGCAAGGCGTCGCGGGGGTTGACCCAGAACGAATCGACCGCCTCGCGGCCATCGTGCGAGGCCACCTGACCCGGCGGTGCGGCGGCGATGTAGAAGTAGGTGTCGAAGCGCTTGGGCGAGACCTCGGGTGTCACCCAATGCGCGAACGGGTGCAACAGGTCCAGTGCCAGCTCTAGGCTTTCGGCATGCACCATGTCGACGAAGGCCTCGGCCGACGCCGCCGTGCGCTCATGCCAGCGGCGCCACAGTTCGGAGAGTGCGTCGGCGTCGAGCAGCCGACCATGGCGGCGCGCCAGCAGCAAGCCGCTTTCTTCGAACGCTTCACGCACGGCGGCGATGCGCAGGGCGGCATCATCCCCGTCCAAAGTGACGCTAGAACGCAGGTGCCGCCGCAACCGCTCGTCGCGGTCGGCCGCGGCCACCTTGCCGCCCGGGAACACCGCCGCGCCACGCGCGAAATCAATCTCGTGATGGCGCACGACCATCAGCGTCTCAAGCCCGCCCGGCCCGTCGCGCACCAGCACGAGCGTGGCGGCTTGTACCGCGGGGTTTGGCGCGGACACGATGTGGTCGGCCATGGGCGGCTCGCGGGTCAGAGGCGCATTTCCTGCGCGATGATGGTGCGCTGGATCTGCGAGGTGCCGCCGCCGATGGTGGCCTGCATGCCCTCGCGGAAGTAGCGCTCGACGTCGGCCTCGGGCGTCGTGCCGAGGCCGCCGAAGATCTGCACCGCCTGCCGGGAGACCGTCTGCAGCGTCTCGGACGCGAACAGCTTGGCCATCGCCACCTCCTTGCGGCACGGCAGCCCCTGCGCCGCCAGGTCGGCGGCACGGTAGGTCAGAAGCCGCGCAGCGTCGGTCTGCGTCTGCATGTCGGCCAGCATGTGGCGGATGACCTGGAACTCGAAGATCGGCTTGCCGAACTGCACGCGCTGCTGGGCATAGGCGAGAGCGTCGTCGACGGCCCCCTGGGCATTGCCGACGTAGCTCGCCGCCACCGCGACACGTTCGAGCGCCAAGTGCTCGCCGGCAATGATCTTGAAGCCTTCCCCCGGCTCGCCGAGCAGGTTCGCCACCGGCACGCGCACGTTGTCGAGAAAGATCTCGGTTGTCACCACCGAGCGCCGCGCCAGCGTCTGAAGCGGCCTGATCGTCAGCCCTGGCAGGTCATTGGGGACGATGAAGACGCTGAGCCCGTCGCGCTTGTCCGGGGTCTGCGCCGTGCGAACCAGCATCAGGATCACCGCACCGCGGTTGCCGGCGCCGCTGCACCACAGCTTCTGGCCGTTGAGCACGTAATGCTCGCCGTCGCGTACGGCGCGGGTCTGCACGTTGGCCACGTCGGAGCCGGCGCCCGGCTCCGACATCGAGATCGGAAAGCGGATCTCTCCTCGCATGAAGGGCTGCAGAAAGCGTTGCTTCTGGTCTGCCGTGCCATGCAGGGAAAAGTTCATCGCGGTGAATATGCCGCCGGCAATCGCCACGGAGAAGTCGACGCCGTAGGCCGACAGGGATTCGCACATCAGCGCATAGGAAAAGACATCGCCGCCGTCGCCGCCGTCGGCCTCCGGTACCAGCAGTCGGTGAAAGCCGAGCTTGGCCGCCTTCTCGTAGGCCTCGTAAGGAAAGGCACGGTCCATGTCGCACTTGCGGACATATTCGCGGCCCACTTCGCGGTCCAGCCAGCGGCGCACCGAGTCCTTCCAGGCCTGTCGTTCTTCGTCGAGGAAGTTCATGACTGCTTCAATGCCTCGCAACGTCCAGAGGTACCCCCGCCAGCAGGCCGGCCAGCGGAGACAGGTCGGGCAGCTCGTCGAGGCGATCCACCAGATCGATCAACTCATCGCACACCTCGGCGGAGACGACGGGTGCTGCCATCGAGCGGAACTTGCGCTCGAGGCGGGCACGCTGCGCGCACAAGTCGCGCTCGGGCACTCCGGCGTCATGGCGTTGCCGTAGCGTGGCACCGTGCGTCGTTTTGATCACCACTTCAGCCTGGGTCAGCTCGGAGCATTCGCCGTGCAGTTCGACGCGCACGCGTTCTCGCAGGCGCTTCAGGTCGGGATCGTCGGTCTGCGCGTCCGAGTAGCTGGTAAGCTTGGCGGTGTCGATCCCCGCAATGGCCATCGCCACTGTGTGGCGCAGGCTGAACTTGGCCTCCAGTCCGCTGCGTGGCTCGGCGATATTGCATACGCTGTCACTCAGCGAAGACGCATGCACGACGACGCGCATCACGTCCCCGTCACGCAGTTCGTGCCGCTCCGTCAGGCACCGGGCGGCTTCGATGGCAGCGTGCGTTCCGTAGCAGGCCGCGTGGTACTTGAAGAGGTTCTGCCGCAGGTACAGCCCGCAGTCCGGGTCGCGCAACGCTGCCTCGGGTCGGAAGTCCGGACCATGCGTCGCTGCGAAGCCCTGGCTGGCTTCGATCGCGTCGGCACGGCTGGTGAAGCCGCGGGCTGCCAGCTGCGCCGCTAGCAGGCCGTCGGCACCCGCCTTGCCGGCGTGCAAAGGCTTGCACATCGTGCCGAACATCGACTTCAGGCCTGCCGCCTCGGTGGCCGCGATCCCGAGCGCCACCGCCGTGTCGGCGGCACCCAGGCCGAGCAGATGCGCGCAGGCAGCTGCGGCGCCGAACGTGCCGAGCGTGGCGGTGGCATGGAACCCTGCGGCGTAGTGGCCCGGCGACACGGCCGCGCCGATGCGACACAGCGTCTCGTAGCCGGCGACGAACGCGGCCATGAACTCGGCCCCACTGGCGCCACGCGCCTCGGCCAGAGCCAGCAGGGGCGGCACCAACACCACGCTCGGGTGGCCGCTGAAGCTCATGTTGACGTCATCGAAGTCGAGCGCATGCGAGGCGGCGCCGTTGACCAGGGCAGCCTGCCGGCAACTCGTGGCGAACCCCTGGCCGACGACCGTGGCCTGTGCGTGCCCGCCTTGTTCGCGCGCCTCCTCGGCCAGCATCCGCGTCAGCGGTTCATGGGCGCCGGCCAGGCAGACCGCAATCCAGTCGAGCACGCACTGGCGCACGAGTTCCCGCATGTCTGCGGCCAGCTCCTCATGCCGCCACGCGGCAGCGCGCTCGGCCAGCGCTGCAGTGAGGCCTTGTGCGGGGCCGATGCGGCCAGCGACGACAGGGGCACGGGAAAGAGAGATGTTCGCGATCATGTCAACGTCCTTTCCATTGCGGCTTGCGCTTTTCGCGGAAGGCGCGCGGCCCTTCCAGCGCGTCCTCGCTGAGATAAACGGCATCGAAGGCGCGCCAGGACGCGCGCAGTGCCGCTGTGCGGCCCATCTCGGTGGCCATGCGAACCATTTCCTTGGCGCCGCGCACGGTTAGAGGCGCGTTCACGAGGATGCGGGCGGCGAGTTCCTTGGCGCCCTGCAGCGCCTGGCCCGGCGGCGTGACCCGGTTCACGTAGCCGAGCTCGTAGGCGCGCTGCGCCGACAGCGGGTCGCAGGTCATCGCCACCTCCATCAGGATGCGCTGCGGCAGCATGTGGATCACCGGCGACGCCCAAGGCATGCCGCGGCCCACGCGGCCCTCGGTGATGGCGAACTTGGCCGTCTCGTCGGCCACACACAGGTCGCACATCTGCGCCAGCAGCCAACCACCGGCAAAGGCGTAGCCCTGCACAGCGGCGATGACCGGTTTCGTGACTTCGATGGTCTCGCCGAGCACCGGCATGAAGTTGCGCGGCGGTATGCGCAGCGCCGTGTCGGCGGCTTCCACCAGATCCATGCCGGCGCAGAACGTGTCTCCCTTGCCGGTCAGGATGGCGATCTGCGCCGACTCGTCGGCTTCGAAACGCGGCCAGACCTCGAACATGGCCTGGCGCACGGCACGGTTGATGGCGTTCTTGCGCTCCGGGCGGTTAATGGTGATGACGGCGATACCGTCTTCGACTTCGTAGAGGAGTTCGTTGTTCATGCAGATTCGCGTGCCTTGCGGTTTGGTTGCGGATATCGGGGCCCATGACCCAGCGCTTCGGAAAGCCGCGCAGCGGCTTGCCGTGCTGCCGTCGCGAGCCGTTCGCCAGCGGCGCGCCCGCGATCGAGCGGAGCAGCGACGACGATCGCAGCGTCCACCCGGCCGTCGTGATCGAACACCGGTGCCGCAAATCCGGCGACGTCGAGCGTGACTTCGCCAAGCGTCGAGCCATAGCCCTGCTCGCGTGCGCGCTTGATCAAGCGGGCGAGCTGGCGCCGGTCGGTCACGGTCTTGGAGGTAAGCGGTTCGAGTTCAGCCGTACGCAGGTACTCGGCCATCCAGGTCGGGTCCTGGTGCGCCAGCAGAACCCGCCCGGCCGAGGTTGCGAACAGCGGTCGTGTGGTCCCTTCCGGCACTGAATAGCGCACCAGCCTCTGACTCTCGAGAACCGCGACATAGGTCAGCACCCTGGCCGAGCGGTCGATGACCGCCAGCACGGCCGTCTCGCCAGAGTTCTCGCGGGCCTCGTGCAGGAACGGCATCGCAATCGTCGCGAGCGAACGTGCAGAGACGAGTGCGGCACCGAGCACGAACGACTGCGGGCCGAGTCGGTACATCACGCCGTCACGTTGCACGTAACCCTCGCCGACCAGACCGCGAAGCAGGGCGTGCACGCTGGTCTTCGGTGCACCGAGCATCGGGTGCAATCGCGCGAGCGGCAGCCCGGCGGGCTCGGCCGCCAGCAGGCGCAGCAGGGTTAGCACCCGAGACAGCGCCATCGGCGCCGGGTCGGCCCGCGACTCGTCATCGATCGGCTCGCGGATGTCCAGGGCAGGCAGGAACAATGTCTCCATGTGTTCTGATATCGGAACGGCCGTTCAATACAAGGCTCACGCTAACAAGCTCCGTTCATGACGTCAACGGATCAGGCATCGGTGATGACCCCAGGAGAGCCTTTGCCAGGATATTGAAGTAGTCGATCAAACTAACGATCGTTCGGTATATCATTGCCGGCAAAGCTGTTCGCCAATGCCGCAGCATGACGACCGACGACGACCTTCCGCCGATCTGGCAGCCCACGGCCGAACGCTCGGCGGCGGCCCGCATCACTGCGTTCCAGGGCTGGCTCGCCCGGGAGAAGGGGCTGTGCTTCGTCGACTACCAAGCGCTGTGGCGCTGGTCAGTCGACGACCTCGATGCCTTCTGGACCGCACTGGTCGAGCACTTCGCGTTGCCGCTGGAGGGCGAACGAGCCCCAGTCCTCGCCGAGCGATCGATGCCGGGCGCGCGCTGGTTCCCGAACGCGCGCACGAACTACGTGAACCAGGTTTTCCGCCAGCGCAGCAGCGACCGTCCGGCGCTGGTCTTCCGCAACGAGGCCGGCGCCCGCGACGAGGTTTCGTGGGAGCGGCTCGAGCGCGAGACGGCCTCGCTGGCACTGTGGCTGCGCGAGCAGGGCGTACGGCCCGGCGATCGCGTGGTGGCCTACTTGCCCAACATCCCCCAGGCCGTGACGGCTTTCCTGGCCGCTGCAAGCGTCGGCGCGGTGTGGTCGCTCTGCTCGCCCGAGATGGGGCTGGCGGCGGTCGTCGACCGCTTTCGCCAGATCGAGCCCAAGGTGCTGATCGCTGTCGACGGCTACCGCTGGAGCGGCCAGGCGCACGACCGGCGCGAGATCGTCGCCCGGCTGCTGGAAGACCTGCCCAGCGTGGAGCGGCTGGTGCTGGTGCCCTACCTTGATGCCGCCGCCAAACCACACGGCTGGCCCCATGGCGTGGCCTGGGCCGAAACGGTCGGGCGTTCGACGCCTCTGCGTGTGGAAAGCCTCGGCTTCGACCACCCGCTGTGGGTCGTGTACTCCTCCGGCACGACAGGGCTGCCCAAGGCCATCGTGCACGGACACGGCGGCATCCTGATCGAGCATGTCAAGACCATGGCGTTGCACAACGACGTGGCCGCGGGTGACCGTTTCCACTGGTTCACGACCACCGGCTGGGTGATGTGGAACCTCAACGTGGCTTCGCTGCTGGTAGGCGCGGTGATGTGCATCTACGACGGCAACCCGGCGTGGCCCGACTACGGCACGCTGTGGCGCTTTTGTGGCGAGATGGACCTCGACTTCTTCGGCGCCGGCGCGGCCTTCTTCTCGATGTGCGAGAAGAACGGCGTCGAGCCGCGCCGGATCGCGGCGCTGGGCCGGCTGCGCACGATCGGCTCCACCGGATCGCCTCTGGCGCCGCAGAGCTACCGCTGGATCTATGACAACGTGCGCCGCGACGTGTGGCTCGCGCCGATGTCCGGCGGCACCGACTTCGCCGGCGCCTTTGTGGGCGGCGTGCCCACGCTGCCGGTGTTCGTGGGCGAGATGCAGGCGCGCTGCCTGGGTGCCGACGTGCGCGCATGGGACGACGCCCGGCGCGAACTGGTCGACGAAGTGGGCGAACTGGTGTGCGTGTCGCCGATCCCGTCGATGCCGCTTTACCTTTGGAGCGATCCTGGCGGCAAGCGCCTGAACGAGACCTACTTCGACGTGTACCCGGGCGTCTGGCGGCACGGCGACTGGCTGCGCATCACGCCCCGCGGTGGCGCCGTCATCTACGGCCGCAGCGACGCCACGATCAACCGCCACGGTGTGCGCATGGGCACCAGCGAGCTCTATCGCGTGGTCGAGGCGCTGCC
>DASTJE010000276.1:0-8496 GCA_035716845.1 Burkholderiaceae bacterium | reverse complement strand
GTCATCGCGCCGGCGGTGCAGTCGCTGCGCGCGCAGGGCTTCGACGCGCGCGGGCCGTTCTCGCCCGACACGGTGTTCATCGCCGCGCGCCGCGGCGACTTCGACGCCGTGGTCTCGATGTACCACGACCAGGGCCAGATCGCGATGAAGCTGATGGGCTTCGAGCGCGGCGTCACGCTGCACGGCGGCCTGCCGGTGCCGGTGGCCACGCCGGCGTCGGGCAGCGCCTTCGACATCGCCGGGCGCGGCATTGCGCGCATCGACGGGCTGCGCGCGGCCTGGGAGCTGGCGGTGCGCATGGCCGCGGCGCGCTGACGTGACCTCGCCGGCGTCGGCCGGGGTCGACCCCGGAGCGCCGGCACGCATCGGCAGGCGTCGAACCGGGCGCCGGAGACGCCGAGCACGCTTGCAGACCGCGCGCTCGCCTACCATGCCGGCATGGACGCACGCGAGACCGCCCCCTCTCCCGAGCGCAACAAGCAGGCGATCCTCGAGGTGCTCGTGCGCAGTTTGCCGCCGCGCGGCCTCGTGCTCGAGATCGGCAGTGGCACCGGGCAGCACGTGGCGTACTTCGCCAAGGCCTTGCCCGCCCTGACTTTTCAGCCGAGCGAGATGGACCGGGAGCGCCACGCCTCCATCGAGGCGTGGGCGGCCGCGGACAAACTGCCGAACGTCAGGCCGCCCCTCGCCATCGACGTGATGCAGCGTCCCTGGCCCGTGTCCGCAGCCGACGCGATCGTGTGCATCAACGTGATTCACATCTCCCCGTGGGAGGCCACGCTCGCGCTGATGGCCGGCGCCGGCGCGATCCTGCCCGCCGCTGGCGTTTTGGTGACCTATGGCCCGTACCTGCGCGGCGGCACGCACACGTCGCAGAGCAATGCAGCGTTCGACGAGAGCCTGCGCGCCAGGAACCCGCTCTGGGGCGTGCGCGACATCGACAGGGTGGCGCAGGTCGCGGGCCATGAAGGCCTTGCGCTGGAGGAGGTCGTGCCGATGCCGGCAAACAACTTCACCCTGGTCTGGCGCAAGTCGAACGGCACGGCCCCGGTCGCGCGCGGCCCCGTCGACGGGTTCGCTTGAGCCCCGAGGCGGCTGGCGGCGCAGCGCGAGGCCGGCCGACCGCGACCCACCCGGCTCAGCGCGTGCTGGCCGCGATCAACGCCCCGACGTCGCCCTGCGTGGCCAGCCCCATCGCCAGTTCCCACGCCTGCCCCGCCTTGGCGGCGCCAAGCACCGGCTCGGCCTGGCCCATGAACTTGCCGCGCAACTGCGCATCGCTCATCGGCCGCTCGACGCTGCCGATGGCGTGCTCGACGAACAGGCGGTGCTCGCGGCCGTCGGTGGTGGTGAGCACGAGGTCGGCCGAGGCCTCGTCGATGGACTCGTCGACCACCGCCTCGACCTTGGCGCGCAGCGCCAGCACCTCGGGGCGATTCACCACCTCGTCGGTGTACTCGTGCTCGCCGGCGCGTCCGTAGAGCAGGCCCACCGCGCACGAGTGGTAGACGCTGAACTTGCTCTCCAGCCCGTCGCGCGGCGTCTTCTTGCCGGTGAGCTCGAGCACGAGCGGGTGCACGCGCAGCTGCAGCTTGGACACCTGAGCGGCCTGCACGCCGTGCACGTCGCGCAGCTGCACGCAGCCGTCGATCGCCGGGTGGATCACGATGCCGCAGGCGAAGGGCTTGTAGGTGTTGAGTGCGGACTCCCAGCGCTGCCCGAGCCCGTCGCTGATCTCGGACCAGTCGCGCTTGTCGCTGATCACCTGCAGCAGGCCGCGCGGCGCCTCCAGCGCGCGGCGGCTCGCGGTGTAGCCGTGCCTGGCCATCAGCGCGGCCATCAGACCCACGCGCGCCGCGCCGCCGGGGTGGAAGGGCTTGGTCATGGTGCCGAACTGCTCGCGCAGGCCGATGGGCTGCGAGGCGGCAATGCCCAGCGCCATCTGCGCCTGCTCGGCACTCAGCCCCAGCAGCCGCGCGCAGGCCGCGGCGCTGCCCAGCATGCCGGTGGTGCCGGTGATGTGCCAGCCGCGGTCGTAGTGGTCGGGGTAGATCGCGTTGCCGACGCGGCAGCTCACCTCGATGCCGATCACCAGCGCGTCGATCAGCGCGCGGCCGCTCGCGCCGCGCTGCTCGGCCAGCGCCAGCAGGGCCGGCGCCACCGGCCCGGCGGGGTGGATGATGGTCTTGAGGTGCGTGTCGTCGAAGTCCCAGGTGTGCGAGCTGATGCCATTGATCAGCGCCGCGCTGGCGATGTCGACCTTCTCGCGCCGCCCCAGCAGCGAGGCCTGCGGCGCGGGGGCGAGCTCCTGCACCGCGGCCAGCGCGGCCTCCACCGTCTCGTGGCCCGAGGGCCCGATGGCGCAGCCCAGCCAGTTGGCAAAGGTGCGGTGCGCCTCGCGCTCGACGGCGTCGTCCCAGCCGCGCGCGGGGTGGCCGACGGCGAAGCGGGCGAGCAGGGCGGTGACGTCGGGCGCGTTCGCGTCGGCACGGACGGTGGTGTTGCGGGCCATGGGGCGGTATCCGGGGAGGTCGTTATTCGAGGTCGATCTTGCGCACCTGCACCAGGCGCGACCACTTGGCGATGTCGGCCTTGATGTACTCGGCGAACTGCGGCGGCGTCATCGGCATCGTGTCGAGCGCCTCGCTGGCGAGCTTGTCGCGCACCTCGGGCGAGGTGATCTGGCGGTTGATCTCGGCGTTCAGGCGCGCCACCAGCGCGGGCGGCATGGCGGGCGGGCCCATCAGGCCGTACCACTGCACGCCGTCGAAACCCTTGTAGCCGAGCTCCTCGAGCGTGGGCACGTCGGGCAGCAGGCGGTGGCGCTGCGCTCCGGTCACGGCCAGCGGCTTGAGCTTCCTGGCGTTGATGTGCGGCAGCGCGGCCGCGAGGCCCGGGAACATGGCCTGCGTCTGACCGCCCAGCACGTCGAGGATGGCCGGGCCGATGCCACGGTAGGGCAGGTGCGTCATGAAGGTCCTGGTGTCCTCCTTGAACTGCTCCATCGCCAGGTGCGTCAGCGAGCCCTGCCCGGCCGAGCCGTAGCTGAGCTTGCCCGGGTTCGCGCGCAGGTGGGCCACGAAGGCCTTGACCGAGTCGACCGGCAGTGCGGGCGACACCACCAGCACGTTGGGTGTGCCGCCCACCATGCCCAGTGGCGTGAAACCGTTGATCGCGTCGTAGGGCAGACGGCGCGTGGCCGGGCTGGTGCCGTGCGTGGCCACGTAGCCCAGCATCAGGGTGTAGCCGTCGGGAGCGGCACGCGAGACGGTCTGCGCGGCGATCGCACCGCCGCCGCCGGCCTGGTTGTCGACGATGAAGGTCTGGCCGAAGGCGCGGCCCAGGCGGTCGGCCATCGTGCGCGCCACCAGGTCCACCCCGCCGCCCGGCGCCACGGGCGCGATGATCTTCACCGGGCGCACCGGCCAGGCCTCCTGGGCGAAGGCATGGCGCGCGGCAGGGCCGAGCAGGGCAAGGGTGCTGGCGGCACCGAGGGACTGCAGAAGATCACGGCGGTTCATGGAAGCCTCCATTGGCGACGCGGCACGGGCCGCGGCATGATGGGTCGCGGCAGCGCATGCGCGTGCTGCGGTGCCTGCAACGATAGCAGCGCCAGACAGCACGCGGCGCGCACGAGACCTTGTACGCCACAGAAGGAGCGACCTTGACAACCCCCCCTCCCAGCGCCGCGGGTGCGCTGCCCGCGCAGGCCCGCGTGGTCATCGTCGGCGGCGGCATCGCCGGCTGCTCGGTGGCCTACCACCTGGCCGCCCTCGGCATCACCGACGTGCTGCTGCTCGAGCAGGGCAAGCTCACCAGCGGCACCACCTGGCATGCGGCCGGCCTGGTGGGCCAGATGCGGCCCAACCGCAACATGACGCGCATGAGCCGCTACGGCATCGAGCTGTACTCGCGGCTGGAGGCCGAGACGGGGCTGGCCACCGGCTGGAAGCAGTGCGGCAGCGTCAACGTGGCGCGCACGCCCGAGCGCATGCAGGTGCTCAGGCGCCAGGCCGCGCTGGCGCGCAGCTTCGGCGTCGAGGTGCACGTGATCAGCCCCAAGGAGGCGGGCGATCTCTACCCGGTGATGCGCACCGACGACCTGCAGGGCGCCCTCTGGATCCCCGGCGACGGCAAGGCCAACCCGGCCGACCTGACGATGAGCCTGGCCAAGGGCGCGCGCCTGAAGGGCGTGAGGATCGCCGAGGGCGTGGAGGTCACCGGCGTGCTCGCCGAAAGGGGCCGCGTGACCGGCGTGCAGACGGCACAGGGCGAGGTGCGCTGCGAGACGATCGTCAACTGCGCCGGCCAGTGGGCACGCCAGTTCGGCGTGCTGGCGGGCGTGAACGTGCCGCTGTATTCGGCCGAGCACTTCTACCTGGTGACCGACCGCA
This sequence comes from Burkholderiaceae bacterium, assembly GCA_035716845.1. Taxonomy (GTDB): domain Bacteria; phylum Pseudomonadota; class Gammaproteobacteria; order Burkholderiales; family Burkholderiaceae_C; genus CADEEN01. The sequence continues at coordinate 4,102 of DASTJE010000276.1, read as the reverse complement.
TCGAGGGCGTGCATCCGATGCTGCCGGTGATGCGCGACCCCGACGGCTTCATCTACTACAAGGAGGAGGTCGGCGGCCTGGTGATGGGCGGCTTCGAGCCCGAGGCCAAGCCGTGGAAGGTGGACCCGATCCCCGCCGACTTCGCGTTCCAGCTGCTGCCCGAGGACTGGGACCACTTCGAGATCCTGATGACGAACGCGATCCACCGCACGCCGTGCCTGGAGACCGCGCCGATCAAGATGCTGCTCAACGGCCCCGAGAGCTTCACGCCCGACGGCAACTTCATGATCGGCGAGGCGCCGGGGCTGGCGGGCTACTTCGTGTGCGCCGGCTTCAACTCGGCGGGCATCGCCAACAGCGGCGGCGCGGGCCAGCTGGTGGCGCAGTGGATCGCCGACGGCGAGGCACCCTGCGACCTGTGGGACGTGGACCTGCGCCGCTTCGGCCCCTTCACCGCCAACCGTCGGCAACTGGCCGAGCGCACCGGCGAGACTCTGGGCCTGCACTACGCGATGCGCTGGCCGCGCCAGGAGCTGGAAACCGCGCGGCCGCTGCGCACCTCGCCGCTGTACGACCTGCTCGCCGCCAAGGGGGCGGAATTCGGCAGCAAGAACGGCTGGGAGCGCGCCAACGTCTTCCGCCCCGCAGGCGTCGAGCGCCCGCCCTTCGGCCTCGGCACGCCCGGCTGGCTGCCGTGGATGGTGCACGAGATGCGCGCCACGCGCGAGGCGATGGCGCTGTACGACCAGACCTCCTTCGGCAAGCTGCTGGTGCAGGGGCGCGAGGCGCTGGCGCTGCTGCAGCGCGTGTGCGCCAACGACGTGGACGTGGCGCCCGGCCGCATGGTCTACACGGGCGTGCTCAACCGCCGCGGCGGCTTCGAGAGCGACCTCACGGTGATGCGGCTGGCGGCCGACCGCTTCCTCGTCGTGACGGGCTCGGCGCAACCGAATCGCGACCTCGACTGGCTGCAGCGCCATGCCGGCGAGAGGCACGTCACCGTGACCGACGTGAGCGCGCAGTGGAGCGTGCTGTCGCTGATGGGGCCCCACGCACGCGAGCTGCTGGCGCGCCTGAGCCCGGACGACCTCTCGCCCGCGGGCCTGAAGTTCGCGCACACCAAGGAGATCGACCTCGGCCTCGCCCGCGTGCGCGCCGCACGCATGAGCTACGTCGGCGGTCCCGGGTTCGAGCTCTACGTGCCCTGCGAGATGGCGCGCCATGTGTACCTGGCGCTGCACGAGGCGGGCGCCGGCCTGGGCCTGGCGGATGCGTCGGGCCGTCCGGGCGGCCTGGTCGACGCCGGCTACTACGCGCTGGACGCGCTGCGCATCGAGGCCGGCCGCCGCGCCTGGGGCGCCGAGCTGGGCCCCGACGAGACGCCGTGGATGGCGGGACTGGACTTCGCCGTCAAGCTCGACAAGGGGGCCGACTTCATCGGCCGCGAGGCGCTCGTCGCCGCGCGCGCGCAGCCCCTGTCCAAGAAGCTGGTGGCCGTGCTGCTCGATGCGCCGCATGCCGCACGCGACACCTGGCTATGGGGCGGCGAGCCGATCGTGCTCGACGGCGCGCCGGTGGGCGAGCTCAGCTCGGCCGGTTTCAGCCTGGCGGCCGCCCGCTGCATCGGCCTGGGCTACCTGCGCGGCCCCGCCGCGGCGCGGGTGCACCAGGGCACGCCGCTGCAAGTGGAGGTGTGGGGCGAGGCGGTGGCGGCCACGGCGTGGGACGACATGGCAGCGGGGGTGAAGGCCGTCGCGGGACCGTGAGGAGGAGGCGCGCGTCCGCCTGAGCCGCGGGCGTGTCGTCGCGCCATCCAGGCGCCCGGCGCGGTCGCCGGACGGCACGGGTGCTGCCCGCCACCAGGCCAGCGGGTCAACGGGTAGCATGGAAGCCTCCACGCAAGGCGCCATCGTGGCCACCCAGGACGCACACTACTCGGCACACGACATCGAACAGCGCATCCTGGCGGCCCTGCGCGCGGCCGGGCTCGATCCCGAGCGGCGCCTTTCGCCGATGGAGCTGGCCGCGCTCGATCACTTCCACACCGGAGGTGTTCGCGCTTCGCTGGTGCTCAAGGCACTGGCACGGATCGGCGCCGAGGACCGCGTGCTCGACATCGGCGCCGGGCTGGCCGGGCCGGCCCGCATGCTCGCGGCGTCGCCGGGCTGCCGGGTCGACTGCATCGAGCTGTCGTCCGACTATTGCGTGGCCGCCGCGCTCCTGAACCGCATCACGGGGCTGCAGGATCGCATCGGCGTGCACGAGGGCAGCGCCTTGGCCATGCCGTTCGCCGACGCCTCCTTCGACGTCGGCTGGATGCAGAACGTGGGCATGAACATCGCCGACAAGCGTGGCCTTTACCGGGAGGTGCGCCGCGTGCTCAAGCCGGGAGGGCGCTTCGCGTTCCAGGAAATGGTCGCCGGCAACGGCGAGGCCATCCACTTCCCGCTGCCCTGGGCCACCGACCCGGCCGACAACCAGCTCGTCTGCGCCCCGGCGATGCGCGAGCTGCTGGTCGACAGCGGATTCGCCGAGGCGTATTTCGAAGACGTGAGCGACGCCCCGCTGCCACCTCCGGAGCCCGGCACGCCCGACAGCGCCCCCCAGGCGCCGCTGAGCCTGTCGGTCTACGTCGACAACCTCGCGCAGAAGGCCGAGAACGCGACGCGCAGCGTCCGCGAAGGGCGGATCCGGCTGTACCGGGGCGTCTTCCGCGCCGTCGGTTGACCGGACAGTTCCTCGCGCCGGGGGCCGCGCCGCCTCAGCCCGCCAGTGCCTCGTCGATCGACAGCGCCAGCCGCTCGACGATGAGGTCGATGTCGGCCGCCGTGCAGATGAACGGCGGCGCCAGCAGCACGTGGTCGCCGTGCAGGCCGTCGACGGTGCCGCCCATCGGGTAGACGAGCAGGCCTTGGGCGAAGGCGCGCGCCTTGAGGCGGGCGTGCAGCTTCTTCGCGGGGTCGAAGGGCGCCTTCGTGGCGCGGTCGGCCACCAGCTCGACGCCGACGAACAGGCCGCGGCCGCGCAGGTCGCCCACGTGCGGGTGCGCGCCCAGGCGCTCGTGCAAGGCGTGCATGAGCTGCTCGCCGCGCGCGCGCACGTTGTCGAGCAGGCGGTCGCGTTCGATGACGCGCTGCACCGCCAGCGCGGCGGCGCAGGCCGTGGGGTGACCGAGGTAGGTGTGCCCGTGCTGGAAGAATCCGCTGCCGTCGCGCAGCGGGGCGATCACGCGCTCGTGCGCGAGCACCGCGCCGATGGGCTGGTAGCCGCCGCCCAGGCCCTTGGCGATGGCGATCAGGTCGGGGGCGGCGCCCTCCTGCTGCACCGCGTGCAGGCTGCCGGTGCGGCCCATGCCGCACATCACCTCGTCGGCGATCCACAGCACGCCGTGGTGGTCGCAGATCTCGCGCACGCCCTTGAAGTAGCCGGGCGTGGCCGTGAGCACGCCGGCAGTGGCGCCGCCCACCGTCTCGGCGACGAAGGCGATCACGCGCTTCGGGCCGGCGGCCACGATCGTCGCCTCGAGCTCGTCGAGCAGGCGCTGCGTGTAGGCGGCCTGCGATTCCTCGGCGCGGCGGTCGCGGTACTCATAGCAGGGGGCCACGCGCAGCACGTCCACCAGCAGCGGCGCGAACTGGCGGCGCCGCCACTCGTTGCCGCCCACCGCCAGCGCGCCCAGCGTGTTGCCGTGGTAACTCTGGCGCCGGCCGATGAAGAGCGCGCGCTCGCCCTCGCCGCGCTCGACGAAGTGCTGGCGCGCGAGCTTGAGCGCGGCCTCGATCGCTTCCGAGCCGCCGCTCACGAAGTACACGTGGTCGAAGCCCGGCGGCGCGTGCGCGCTCAGGTGGTCGGCCAGCGTCTCGGCCACCTCGGTGGTGAAGAAGCCGGTGTGCGCGTAGGCGAGCTGGTCGATCTGGCGGTGCATCGCGGCCAGCACGTCGGGGTGGCCGTGGCCGAGGCAGGAGACGGCCGCACCGCCGCTGGCATCCAGGTAGCGCCGGCCCGCCGCGTCGATCAGCCAGACGCCCTCGCCGCCCACGGCCACCGGCGGGGTGGCACGCAGGCTGCGGTGGATGACGTGCGTGTCGTCGGCGTTCACGAG
>DASTJE010000275.1:0-12396 GCA_035716845.1 Burkholderiaceae bacterium | reverse complement strand
GTGAAGGTCTTGCCGCTGCCGGTGGCCATCTGGATCAGCGCGCGCGGCTTGTTCTGTGCCAGGCTGGCTTCCAGGTTGCGGATGGCGGTGATCTGCGCCGGCCAGAGCTTGAAGTCGCCCCATTCGGTGACGAGCTCGGGCATGTGCTGCGCGCGCGCCAGGAAGGTGGCGTGCGCGTAGGGGGGCGAGGCGTCCTGCACCGTGCCGGCGGGCGGCTGCGTCAGCGCCAGCCACTCGGCCAGCCGCTCGGGCTGGTGGAAGGCGAACACGCTGCGCGCACGCGGCGCCGGGTCCAGCCCGTGGGTGAAGTGGGTTTCGACGCCGGTGGACTCGTAGACGAAGGGCAGCGGCCGGCGCCACGCCGGCAGGCTGGCCGGCAGCCCTTGCGCGTAGCGGGCGGATTGCACCTCCACGCCGGTGAGCGTGGCGCCCTGCTTCTTGGCCTCCACCACGCCAGCCGCCTTGCCGTCCACGTAGAGCAGGTAGTCGGCGAAGCCGTGGCCGGGGTTGAGCGGAAACTCGCGCACCGCCACGCCGCGCGCGGCATGCAGGTCGGCCTCGCCCACCGACTGCACCGCCCACCCGGCCAGGCCGAGCAGGCGGTCGATCTCGGCGCGGGCGCGCTGCTCCGGGGTGCTCACAAGCCCCTCACCCCGCCCTGGCGCGCTCGCTGTGGTTCATGGGTGGGAGGTTAGCCGACGCCCCGGGCCCGCTCCAACTGGCAACCTTGCCGGGGCCCCCATGCCGGCAGGCGGCTTCGCGGCATGGGGTATCGTGGAGCCCAGTCCACGAGGAGCCCGCCCAGTGCCCAAGCCCAATTACGCGTTCGAGAAGCGGCAGCGCGAGCTGGCCAAGAAGAGGAAGAAGGAAGAAAAGGCCCAGCGCAAGGCGCATGGGCCGGGCGAGTCCGCGCCGGCGGACGAGGCCGACACCACCGGCGCGGCGCCGGCCATCGAGCCCGCCAAGCCTGCCGAGCCGGCCTGAGCTGAGCTGACGCTCGGGGCGTGGCCCCGCCCCGGCCCGCCCGGCGCGGGAGCGCTATGCTTCGCGCCCCGCTCGCGACCCCCATGGCCGGCATCCACATCACCGACATCGAGCGCGCCATCAACTGGTGGCGCGAGCGCTCGCCTTCGCCCGACGGCATCACCGCGTGTGCCGAGGTGCGCGCGCTGGCCGAGGTGTACGCGCTGATGGTGTACTACCGCGAGGCCGAGTGCGACGAGGACAGCATGCCCGCGCGCTCGCGCGAGGCCTGGCTCGCCTGGTACGCCACCACGCCGGATGCGCCGTGCATCGCCATCTGCTCCACCGCGCAGGGCGACGCGGTGTGCAAGGGCTGCGGCCGCACCGAGGACGAGGTGCAGCACTGGCCGGTGATGAGCCCTTCCGAAAAGCGCGCCGTGTGGCGCCGCATCACGCTGCAGGCCACGGCCTGGCGCTTCAACCGCTACGCCGAGCGGGCGCGCCACGCCTCGGGCGCCGACCACCCGGACCCGGCGTCGCTGGCGCCGCGCGCGGCGTGAGTTCGCGCTGGGCCGTCTGGCGCGCCGACGTGGCGCGCATCGTGCCGATCGCCTGGCCTGTGTTCGTGGGCCAGCTGGCGGTGTTCCTGTTCACCACCATCGACACCGTGCTGGTGGGGCGCTATGCCGCGTCCGACCTGGCGGCCTTCGCCGTAGGGGCCTCGGCCTACATCACGGTGTTCATCGGCCTGATGGGCGTGGTGCTGGCCATCGGGCCGATCGTCGGCCAGCTCTTCGGCGCCGAGCGCCTCGAAGCCGCCGGCGAGCAGTTGCACCAGGCGGTGTGGGTGGCGCTGGGGCTGTCGCTGCTGGGCAGTGCGCTGCTGGCGTTTCCGGCGCCCTTCCTGTGGCTGGCCCAGGCCTCGCCCGAAATGGCGGCCAAGGTGCGCGGCTACCTGCTCGCGCTGGCGTTCTCGCTGCCGGCCGCGCTGCTGTTCACCGCCTACCGCGGCTTCAACGTCGCGGTGTCGCGGCCCAAGGCGGTGATGGTGCTGCAGCTGGGCGGGCTGGCGCTGAAGGTGCCGCTGTCGGCGGCGCTGGTGTTCGGGGCCGGGCCGCTGCCGGCGCTGGGCGTGGTGGGCTGCGGCGTCGCCACCTGCATCGCGATGTGGGCCCAGGCGCTGATCGCCTGGCAGGTGGTGCGGCGCGACCCGTTCTATGCCGGCTTTCGCATCGGCGGGCGCGGCCTGTCCGCGCCCGACTGGCGCGCCATCGGCGCCCAGTTGAGGCTGGGCGTGCCGATGGGCCTGTCGGTGGCCATCGAGGTCACGGGCTTCGTCTTCATGGCCTTCTTCATCGCGCGCGTGTCGGAGACGGCCGTGGCCGGGCACCAGGTGGCCACCAACGTGGTGGCCACGCTGTTCATGCTGTCGATGGCGCTGGCCAACGGCACCTCCACGCTGGTGGCGCAGCGCATCGGCGCGGGCGACCTGGCGGACGCGCGCCGGCTGGGCTGGCACGGGCTGGAGTTCACCGCGCTGCTGGCGTTGGTGCTGGGTTGCACCGTCTTTGCGTTGCGCGCCCCGATCGCGCGCCTGTACACGGGCGACGCGGCGGTGATCGCCGCGGCCCTGCCGCTGCTGGCCTGGGTGGCGCTGTTCCACCTGTTCGACGCGGTGCAGATCACGGCGGCGTTCGTGCTGCGGGCCTGGCGCGTGGCCACGGTGCCGGTGCTGATCTACGCCGCCTCGGTGTGGGGCGTGGGGCTGGGCGGCGGCTACGTGCTGGGCTTCAACACCACCGGCACCGTGCCCGCCTCGATGCAGGGCGCGCCGGGCTACTGGCTGGCGTCGACGGCCGGCCTGGCCCTGGCCGGCATCGCGTTGACGCTGTTCCTGCGCTGGTTCACGGCGCGCCAGTGCCGGCCGTGAGCGCGGCAGCTACGCCGTCGGCAGGCTGAGCACGAAGCAGCTGCCGCGGCCTTCGGTGCCGGGCTCGCAGCGCACGCGCCCGCCGTGGCGCTCGGCGATCTGCTTGACGAGCGCCAGCCCCAGGCCCACGCCGCCCTCGCGCTCGGCGTGGCCGGGCAGGCGGAAGAAGGGCTCGAAGATGCGCTCGCGCAGTGCGGGCGGCACGCCGGGGCCGCGGTCGCACACGCGCAGCTCCACGCGCGCGCCGGCGCGCGCGGCGTGCACGCTGACCTCGTCGCCGCCATAGCGGCGCGCGTTCTCCAGCAGGTTGCGCAGCGCGCGGCGCAGCAGGCGCTCGTCGCCCGGCACCGTGAGTTGGGCCTCGCTCGCCTGCAGCTCGGCGCCGAACTGCGCCGCCTCCTCGGCGGCCAGGCCCACCAGCTCCACCGGCGCCTGGGCGAAGGCGGCCGCCTGCGCATCGATGCGGCTGGCCAGCAGCACCTCCTCGACCAGCGCGTCGAGCTCGCCGATGTTGGTGCGCAGCTCGCGCGCCAGGCGCTCGCGCGCGGCCGGGTCGGCGGTGTCGTCGAGCATCGACAGCGCCATCTTCATGCGCGCCAGCGGCGAGCGCAGCTCGTGGCTGGCGTTGGCCAGCAGGCTCTTGTGCGAGCCCACCAGGGCCTCGATGCGCTCGGCGGCCTGGTTGAAGCTGGCGGCCACCGCGGCCACCTCGTCGCGCCCGCTGGCGTCCACGCGCTGGCCCAGCGCGCCGGAGCCGAAGCGCTCGACGCCCAGCTTGAGCGCCTCCAGGCGCCGCGTGAGGTGGCGCACCACCGGGTAGGCGCCCAGCGCCACGGCCAGGAACAGCAGGGCCAGCAGCACCGCCAGCCCGGTGCCGCGCATCCACGGCGGCGGGAACGCGGGCGGCAGCGCGTCGCGCGGCGGCACGCCGGGCCCCGGCCCGAAGCCCTGCGCCCCGCCGGGGCCGGCCATCATGCCCGGGCCCATGCCGGCGCCCGGGCCGGGGCCGCCCATGCCGGCACCGCCCAGGCGGCGCAGCACCCACAGCGTGCGGCCGTCGTCGAGCTTGACCGGCTGGCCGCGCGGCGCGTCGGGTTCGGCGGTGCGGCGCAGGTAGGCGTCGCTGGCGCCGATGCGCGTGCCGTCGGGGGCGTCCAGCGCCATCGGCACGCGCAGGCGCAGCGACCATTCACGCAGGGCCAGGGCCTGGTCGTCCGCAGGCGCATCGGCCGGCGGCAGGGAGCGCTGGATCAGGTCGGCCCAGGCCGACAGGCGCTCGCGCGCCACCGCCTCGCCGCGCACGCGCTCGCGCTCCAGCTCGCCGTGCGCCAGCCAGCCCGCGCCAACGGCGAACAGCCCCATCACCACGACGATGGTGAGCCAGATGCGCAGGTACAGCGATTTCATGGATGGGCGCGCCGCGGGGGCGACTCAGCCCTCCTGCGCGTCGACGTCCTGGCGCTTGGCGAACAGGTAGCCCACGCCGCGCACGGTGAGCACGCGCTTGGGCGTGCGGGGGTCGTCCTCGATGGCGGCGCGGATGCGCGAGACGTGCACGTCGATCGAGCGGTCGAAGGCCTCCAGCGGGTGGCCGCGCAGCGCGTCCATGATCTGGTCGCGCGAGAGCACGCGCCCGGCCGCCTGCGCCAGCACCACCAGCAGCTCGAACTGGTGGCTGGTGAGGTCGCAGCGCTGGCCGCCCAGGCGCGCCTCGCGCGCACCGAGGTCGATCTCCAGGCGGCCGAAGGCGAGCACCTCGTCGGGCGCGGCTTCCGGCTGCGCACGACGCAGCAGCGCCTTGACGCGCGCCAGCAGCTCGCGCGGCTCGAAGGGCTTGCCCAGGTAGTCGTCGGCGCCGCGTTCGAGGCCGACGATGCGGTCCATCGGCTCGCCGCGCGCGGTGAGCATCAGCAGCGGCAGGCGGCGCGTGCGCGGCTCGGCGCGCAGGCTGCGGGTGAAGTCCAGGCCGTCGCCGTCGGGCAGCATCAGGTCGAGCAGCAGCGCGTCGTACGCGCTGCCGTGCAGGCGCTCGCGCCCGGCGGCCAGCGAGCCCGCCACGTCCACCTCGAAGCCGGCACCGCGCAGGTAGTCGCCCACCATCGCGGTGAGGCGCACGTCGTCGTCGATCAGCAGCAGGCGGTGGGCGGTGGTCATCTCGCGGGGCGGGCGAAAAAAGACCCCGGTGGCCTTGCGCACCGGGGCAAGCTCCTGGAAAGAATAACGCGTCACGCCGCGCCGCGCCTCAGCGCGGGCCCGGGCGGCCGCCCTCGAGCTGCTGACGCTCGCGCAGGTGGCGCTGCATCATGTCGCGCCGCGCGGCCATGCGCTCGACGATCTGCTTGCGCTGCTCGGGGGTGAGCACGCGGCTGGCCTCGACCATGGCCTGCGTCATGCGCCGCGACTGCGCGTCGTGCTGCTGCAGCATCTGCTGGCGCAGCGCCTCGATGGCGTTGGCGTCGACGGTGGGCGCCGCGAACGCCTTGGCCATCTGCTCGCGCAGGGCACGGTGCGATTCGCGCTGGGCCTGCATCTCGGCGCGGGTGCGCTCGGCGATCTGCTTGATCTGGGCCTTCTGGTCGGCGCTGGCGTTGACACCGTCGAGCATGCGCTCGAGGCCGCGCCCGGCCATCATGTGCATGCCGGGGCCGCCGCCCATGCCGGGGCCGGCGTGCATGCCGGGGCCGCCGTACGGCCCGGGGCCGGGGCCGGGGCCGCCTTGCGCGAAGGCCGACAGCGCGACGCTGCCGAGGAGCGCCACCAGCACGGTGCTGGCGGCCAGCCGCGCGGCGCGCGGGAAGGAGGTGCGGATCGGGGAGGTCTGGGTCATCGTCTTCTCCGGTTCTGGGGAGTGATGCCATGGTGCCCCGCCCCTGTGAGCGCCGTTGGGCGGGCAGGTAAACCTGCGTAAAGGCGCACCCGCGACCCGGGCGCGGCGTTTCAGCGGGCGGCGGCCGGCGGGTCGATGCGCACCAGCGTGCGCCGCAGCGCGTACTCGGGGTTGCCGCTGTGGAGCTCCAGGCGCAGCAGCACGCCGCTCTTGCGGTCCACCACCATCACGCCGTCCACGCGCGTGCCGAGGCCACCGCCGGGCACCTCGCCGAACAGCTCGATCACCGCCGCATCGAACGGCCGCCCCAGCGAGTGCTTGACGCCCAGCGCGATGACCTGCCCGCGCACGCGGGCCGCGCCCGTCGCCTCGCGCGGCACCTGCGGGGGCACGAGGTCGCCGGCCAGCACGTCCCCGAGCTTCATATCGGGGCGCAGCAGGCGCTTCCACGCCAGCCAGCCCTGCCCGGGCAAGGCCTCGGGCTGGTTGCCGTAGGGATCCTGAACCCAGGGCCGCGCCGGCTCGCGCGCGTCGCCCTGGGCCGCGAAGTCGATCTCGTGGCGGCGCAGCGCGTTGACGGTCAGCCGCAGCTCGCGCGCCGGGCCGCCGGCGGCCGCGCGCTCCTCGTAGACCAGGAGGTCGCCCACCGCGATCGGCAGCCCCGCGGCGCGGGCGGCCGGCAGCAGCTCCGGCGCGGGCGGGCAGCCCTTGTCCGCCAGCGCACGCTGCAGCGCCTCGTCGCGCCCCTTCAGGCGCGCCAGCTCCTGGGCGTCGGGCCCGGTGGGGCGCATCGCCACCAGCGCGGGCCAGAACACCGTGACGCCCAGGCCGAGGGCCACGATGTTGGTGCCCGAGCGTTCGTCGAGGGTGTAGGCCACCTCGGCCGCGCGCTGGCGCACGCGGTCGGTCTCGTCGTGCAGGCTCTCGCAGCCGAGCGCGGCAAACAGCGACGGGTCGGTGAGCAGCGGCGCGACGTCGCCGGAACGGGTGGCGCAGCCGGCCAGCGCCAGCGCGGCGATCAGCGGAGCACAGCAGCGGTAGGGCGTCACGGGGCGTTGCGGATCAGCTGCGAAACCCAGACGCGAACGCCCGCGGCAGCGGGCGTTCGCGTGGATGCTGGCGGAAAGGGAGGGATTCGAACCCTCGTCACGGAAGAATCCGTGAACCGGATTTCGAGTCCGGCGCATTCGACCACTCTGCCACCTTTCCTGCGTGTGGTCTCGCTCTGAGCGAAGAGCCGCGATTCTAGCCGACCGTGGCGAGCGCGAGCCCCGACAGGCGCGCATCGCTGAGCGTCGTGTGCCAGCGCTGGCCGGGCTGCATCGGCCAGGCGTCGGTGATGGTGCCGGTGCTCACCAGGTCGCCGGGGCCGATCGGCCACTGCGGCGTGTGCTCGGCCATCGCATCCACCCACAGCCGCAGCGCGTTGAGCGGGCCGTCGAGGACGATGGTGGCCTGCCCCGTCTCGAGCGCGTGGCCGCCTTCGTGCAGCGTGACACTCAACGCGGCCGTCTCGGCCGCGAGGTCGGCGAATCGCTGCACCGGCACGCGCGGGCCGACGAACAGGCGCCCGTGCAGCGCGAAGTCGGCCATGCAGTCGGGCGCGGCGAAGCGCCAGCCCTCGAAGTGCGTGTGCACGATCTCGAAGCCGTGCGCCACCCAGTCCAGGCAGGCGGCGAGCTCCGCGAGGCCCATGCCGGCGCGCGGGGCGCGTGCGAAGCCGAACACCACCTCGGGCTCCAGCCGCGGCTGGTTCAGGCCGGCCAGCGAGGTGGTGTGCGAGCTGCCCTGCAGCAGCGTCGTGGTGCTGTCCCACACCGGGCCCCAGATCGGCGCGTGCACGCCGTAGCGGTCCCAGATGCCGCGGTTGGTGAAGCCGATCTTGTAGCCCAGCGGCCGCTCGCCGCGCGCCAGCCGCAGCTGGCGCAGGCGCTCGCCGACCGCAAAGGCGTCGGCCAGCGCGAAGCCGGCGTCCTCGAGCGTGGGCCGCGTGATGTTGTGCGCGCCGTCGAGCGCCGCCAGCAGCGCCTGCGCGACGGATTCGTGCCGACCCGCGCCGCTCATCGGTCGAACCTTCGCGCGGCGCGCTGCGGGGCCAGCGCGTGGGAGCGGCCCGGCGTGCTCACGGCCGCAGCACCTCGGCGCCGCCCAGGTAGGGGCGCAGCACGGCGGGCACGCTCACCGAGCCGTCGGAGCGCTGGTGGTTCTCGAGCACCGCCACCAGCGCGCGGCCCACCGCCAGGCCCGAGCCGTTGAGCGTGTGCACGAGCTCGTTCCTGCCCTGCGCGTTCTTGAAGCGCGCCTGCATGCGCCGCGCCTGGAAGGCCTCGCAGTTGGAGCACGAGCTGATCTCGCGGTAGGCGCCCTGCCCCGGCAGCCAGACCTCGAGGTCGAAGGTCTTGGCGCTGCCGAAGCCCATGTCGCCGCTGGACAGCAGCACCACGCGGTAGGGCAGTTCGAGCTTGCGCAGGATGGCCTCGGCATGGCCGACCATCTCGTCGAGCGCGGCGTAGCTGTGCTCGGGATGCACGATCTGCACCATCTCGACCTTGTCGAACTGGTGCTGGCGGATCATGCCGCGCGTGTCGCGCCCGGCGCTGCCGGCCTCGGAGCGGAAGCAGGGGCTGTGCGCTGTGAGCCTGATGGGCAGCTGCGCGGCGTCGAGCACCTGCTCGCGCACGCTGTTGGTGAGCGAGATCTCGCTGGTGCTGATGAGGTACTGCTCCTGCCTGTCGCCGCCGCCCGCGACGGCCAGGCCGTCGCCACCCCGGTAGACCCAGAACATGTCGTCCTTGAACTTGGGCAGCTGGCCGGTGCCCTCGAGGATCTCGCGGTTGACGATGTAGGGCGTGTAGCACTCGGTGTAGCCGTGTTCCTGCGTCTGCGTGTCGAGCATGAACTGCGCCAGCGCACGGTGCAGGCGCGCCGCCGGGCCGCGCAGGAAGGTGAAGCGCGCTCCCGACAGCCTGGCGCCGGTGTCGAAGTCCACCCCCAGCGGCGGGCCCATGTCGGCGTGGTCGCGCGGGGTGAAGTCGAACGCGCGCGGCGTGCCCCAGCGCCGCACCTCGACGTTGGCCGTCTCGTCGGCGCCCACCGGCACGCTCTCGTGCGGCAGGTTGGGCAGGCCCATCGTGATGGCGGCGATCTCGGCCTGCACCTCGTCGTTGCGGCGCGCGCTGGCGGCCAGCTCGTCGCCGAGGCCGGCCACCTGCGCCATCACCGGCGCCACGTCGCCGCCCTTGGCCTTCAGCTGGCCGATCTGCCTGGACAGCGCGTTGCGCTGCGCCTGCAGTTCCTCGGTGCGGGTCTGGATGCGCTTGCGCTCGGCCTCCAGCGCGGTGAAGCGCTCGCGGTCGAGGAAGGGCTGGGGCTTCTTGCGCGTCTCGAGGCGCGCGATCACGCCGTCGAGGTCGCGGCGCAGCAGGTTGATGTCGAGCATGGTCGTCGGAAGTGAGGTGCGGGGTGGGGGCACGCCGTGGTCGGCCGGCGCGCGGGGCCGCTCAGGACAGGTGGGATCGCGTGGCCGTGACGTCGGCCATCGACTTGTCGCCCAGGCCCTTGGGCAGCGGGAAGCGCACGGTCTCGGCCACGCCTTCGAGCGTGCGCACCGACACGGCGCCGAGTGCCCGGATGCGCGCGATCACCTGCTGCACCAGCACGTCGGGCGCCGAGGCCCCGGCGGTCAGGCCCACGCGCTGGGCGCCCGCGAACCAGGCCGGGTCGAGCCCCTGGGCGTCGTCGACCATGTAGGCCGGGCGGCCCAGCCGCGCGGCCAGCTCGCGCAGCCGGTTGCTGTTGCTGCTGGTCGGGCTGCCGACCACGATCACCACGTCGACCTGCGGCGTCAGCACCTTGACGGCGTCCTGCCGGTTCTGCGTGGCGTAGCAGATGTCCTGCTGCTTGGGTTCGCGCACGTTCGGGAAGCGCCGCTTGACGGCCGCCAGCACCTCGGCAGCGTCGTCCACCGACAGCGTGGTCTGCGTCACCACCGCCAGCTTGTCGGGGTTGCGCACCTGCACGCGCTCGACGTCGGCCGCGTCCTCGACGAGGTAGATGCCCTGGCTCAACTGCCCCATCGTGCCTTCCACCTCGGGGTGCCCCTTGTGGCCGATCATCAGGAACTCGTAGCCTTCGCGGTGCAGCTTGGCCACCTCGACGTGCACCTTGGTCACCAGCGGGCAGGTGGCGTCGAAGATGGAGAAGCCGCGCTGCCGCGCCTCCTGCCGCACGGCCTGGCTCACGCCGTGGGCCGAGAACACCAGCGTGGCGCCGGCAGGCACCTCGGCCAGATCCTCGATGAAGACCGCGCCCTTGGCCTTGAGCTCGTTGACGACATAGGTGTTGTGCACGATCTCGTGGCGCACGTAGATCGGCGCGCCGAACTTGGCCAGCGCGCGTTCGACGATCTCGATGGCGCGGTCCACGCCGGCGCAGAAGCCGCGCGGCTCGGCAAGGACGATCTCGTCGAGCGCCATCACAGGACCCCGATCACGTGCACGTCCAGCCGCACCGGCTGCCCGGCCAGCGGGTGGTTGAAGTCGAACAGCAGCCAGTCCTCGCCGAGCTCGCGCACCACGCCGGCGTAGCTGCCCTGGCCGTCGGGCGTGGGGAAGCTGACGACGTCGCCCACCTGGTACTGCGCATCGGCATCGCCGATCTCGGCCAGCAGGCGCCGCGCCACGCGCTGCAGCAGCTGCGGGTTGCGCTCGCCGAAGGCCTCGCCCGCGGCCAGCTCGAAACTCGCCTGCGCCCCTTCGGCCAGGCCGACCAGGCGCCGCTCCATGGCCGGCGCGAGCTCGCCGGTGCCCATCGACAGCGTGGCCGGCGCGCCGCCGAAGGTGTCGACCACGGTGGCGCCGTCGGGGCCGGCGAGGCGGTAGTGCAGGGTCAGGAACGAACCCGGCTGGATGGCGGTCACGGGGGGCTTTCGATCGCGTCTAGACTGCCCGGGATTTTACGGGCCACCCCCTTTCGCCCTGTGCATGCCCCGAGCGCGCGACCGACATGAGCGGCCTCGACCACCTCCCCGCCGACGCGCGCCCGCGCGAGAAGCTGCTCGCGCGCGGGCCGGCGGCGCTGGCCGACGTCGAACTGCTGGCGCTGCTGCTGCGCACCGGCCTGCCCGGCCTGGGCGTGCTGCAGCTGGCGCAATCGCTGCTCGAGCGCTTCGGAGGCCTGGCCGGCCTGCTGCACGCCGATGCGGCCGCGCTGGCCGCCGTCAAGGGCCTGGGGCCGGCCAAGCGCGCCGAGCTGGTGGCGGTGCTCGAACTGGCGCGGCGCGTGCTGGCGCACCGCCTGGCCGAGCAGCCGGTGTTCGACAGCCCGCAGCGCGTCAAGGACTACCTGGCGCTGCATCTGGCGCCGCTCGACCACGAGGTGTTCGCGGTGCTGTTCGTCGACGCGCAGCACCGCCTGATCCGCCTGGAGACGCTGTTCCGCGGCACGCTGGCGCAGACCAGCGTGCACCCGCGCGAGGTGGTCAAGCGCGCGCTGGCGCTCAATGCCGCGGCCGTGCTGCTGGCGCACAACCACCCCAGCGGCGCGGCCGAGCCCTCGCGCG
This sequence comes from Burkholderiaceae bacterium, assembly GCA_035716845.1. Taxonomy (GTDB): domain Bacteria; phylum Pseudomonadota; class Gammaproteobacteria; order Burkholderiales; family Burkholderiaceae_C; genus CADEEN01. The sequence continues at coordinate 1,116 of DASTJE010000275.1, read as the reverse complement.
CCGACGAGGCGCTCACGCAGGCGCTCAAGGCCGCGCTGCAGCTGGTGGACGTGCGCGTGCTCGATCACCTGGTGGTGGGGCGCGGCCACGTCGTCTCGTTCGCCGAGCGGGGGCTGCTGTGACGATGCGGCTGAAGGACTTCGAGGCCCTGAAGCAGGCGATGCGCTCGCGCGAGCGCGACGCCGCGCTGCGGCGCGAGCACGAACGGCAGGCCGCGCTGCAACGCGAGCGCGCGCTGCGCGAAAGCGGCGCGCGCGAGCAGTTCGTGCAGGCGGTGGGCCCGGTGCAGGCCCTGCGCCCGCACGGTCGGGCCGACCTGGCACGGCCGCGCCCCTTGCCGCACCCGCGCCAGCGTGAACTCGACGAGCGCGCGGCACTGCAGGAGGCCCTGTCCGACGAGGTCGATGTCGAGACGCTGCTGCTCACCGACGACGGCCTGAGCTTCCACCGCCCGGGCATCGGCCCCGACGTGGTGGCGCGCCTGCGGCGCGGCCACTGGTCGATCCAGGCCGAGGTCGATCTGCACGGCCTGCGCCGCGACGAGGCCCGCGCGGTGCTGGCCGATTTCGTGCGTGCGGCCGGCCAGCGCGGCCTGCGCTGCCTGCGCGTGATCCACGGCAAGGGCCTGGGCTCGCCCGGCCGCGAGCCGGTGCTCAAGGCAAAGGTGCAGCGCTGGCTGGCACAGACCGCGGGCGTGATCGCCTTCGCGCAGGCCAGCGCGCCGCAGGGCGGAGCCGGCGCGCTGATCGTGCTGCTGGCGGGCTGACCAATGCCGAGCGGCGGAACGCCCGCGCCAGCGGCCGAGGGGCGGTGACTGCGCGGGCCAGCGCCGGGCCGCTCCCAAGCGTCCGGCCCGCGCCTCCCCGCGGGGGAGTGGCCGCGCCAGCGGCCGAGGGGCGGTGAGTCACCCGCCCTTGTTGCGCATCCAGTCGGCGGTGGTGAAGAACGCCGCGGCCAGTCGTTCGGCGAGCGCGCGGTCGATGCCGCACTCGTCCATCGCCTGCGCCATGCAGGCGAGCCACTGGTCGCGCTCGGCGATGCCGATGGCGTAGGGCAGGTGGCGCGCGCGCAGGCGCGGGTGGCCGAAGCGCTGCACGAATTCGTCGGGGCCGCCGA
>DASTJE010000274.1:0-7327 GCA_035716845.1 Burkholderiaceae bacterium | reverse complement strand
CTCCGAGCAGCTGCGTGCCTTCCTCGACGGGCTGGGCGTGCCGGTGCTGGCGATGCTGCGCGACACCCAGCTCTACGTGCAACTGGCCGCACGCGGCGCGACGCTGTGGGACGTGGCCCCCAGCCGCGCCGAGCGCGACCTGGCGCAGTGGCAGCCGGTGCTCGAGTGGGTGGGCGCGTGAGGCGGCGTTTCGAGCGCCTCGCCGACCTGGCGCCGATGGTGGGCAAGGAGATCGCGGCCAGCGCGTGGATCACCGTCGACCAGGCGCGCATCGACCGCTTCGCCGAGGCCACCGACGACCACCAGTGGATCCACGTCGACCGCGAGCGCGCCGCGCAGGGGCCCTTCGGTGCCACCGTGGCGCACGGCTACCTGACGCTCAGCCTGCTGCCGCGCCTGATGGCCGAGGCCTACACGGTGGACGACGTGCGCATGGGCGTCAACTACGGCAGCAACCGCGTGCGCTTCCCGGCGCCGCTGCCGGCGGGCAGCCGGGTGCGGGCGCACTTCAAGCTGCTGGCCTACGAGCCGATCGACGGCGGCGCGCAGCTGGTCATCGAGTCGACCATCGAGCGCGAGGGCCACGCCAAGCCGGTGTGCGTGGCCGAGCAGGTGGTGCGCAAGTACACCGGATGAGGCGGGCGCGCGAACGATGAGAGTGCTGCTGGTCGACGATCACCCGCTGATCCTGGCGGCGCTGCAGACCGTCGTGAACGGCCTCGGCGACGACCTCGAGGTGCTGGCGGTGGACAGCGAAGCCGCGGCACGCGAGGCGCTGGGCGGTGCGGCCGCGTTCGATCTCATGCTGCTCGACCTGGAGCTCGGCGCCAGCGACGGCTTCGAGGTGCTGGCGGAGTTCCGCCGCCTGCATCCGGCGTGCCCGATCGTCGTGCTGTCGACCTCGGAGCGCGCCAGCGACGTGATCCGCGCCATCGACGCCGGGGCGATGGGCTTCGTGCCCAAGCGCGCGCGCACCGATACCCTGTTCGAGGCGTTGCGGCTGGTCATGTCCGGCGGCATCTACGTGCCGCCGCTGACGCTGGACCTCGCGGGTGCGCCGGCGCCGGCCGCGGTCGAGGGCGACACCGTGCCCGACGTGATGCGGCCGCATCCGCTCGACACCGGCGACGAGGCATCGTCCGTGGGCCGCCCGTCCGCGGCGGTGACGCCGACCTTCGAGTCGCTGGGGCTGTCGCGGCGCCAGGCCGACGTGCTGGCCTACCTGCTCAAGGGTTTGCCCAACAAGCTGATCGCGCGCGAGATGAACCTGTCGATCGAGACGGTCAAGGACCACGTGGCCGCCGTGCTGCGCGCGCTCAAGGTGTCCTCGCGCACGCAGGCCGTGCTGGCGGTGAGCCAGATGACTCGGCAGGCGCGTTCCGGCGACGTCGGCCAGGCGCAGGGCTGGCGGCCGTCGGGGCACTGAGCGGCTTCGCGGCCCGGCCGCCCGCGGCCGAGTGCGTCACCGCCATCGATCGCTGCCCGGAACGAACGCCGCGCTCAACTCGGCTGGTAGGCCAGGCGCACGTAGATCGGCGCGAAGGCCTCGGCCTGCGTCACCTCGACCAGGCTCTCGCGCGAGAGCTCGAGCAGGGCGATGAACGTGACCACCACCACCGGCACGCCCCGGTGCGTCTCGAACAGGTCCTCGAACTGGGCGAAGCGCCGCCCCTGCAGCTTGCGCAGCACCAGGCTCATGTGCTCGCGCACCGACAGCTGTGCGCGGGCGATGCGGTGGTGCTGCACCAGCCGGGCACGTGCCAGGATCTCGCGCCAGGCCTCGCGCAGGTCGAGCGCCTCGACGTCCGGAAAGCGGGGCTCGAGCGATTGCTCGATCGCCACCTGGGCGCGCAGGAAATCGCGCCCCAGCACCGGCAGGGTGTCCAGGCGCGCGGCCGCCAGCTTGATCTGCTCGTATTCCAGCAGGCGGCGCACCAGCTCCGCGCGCGGATCCTCGGGCTCGCTGCCGTCGTCGGCCTTCCTGGCCGGCAGCAGCATGCGGCTCTTGATCTCGATCAGCATGGCCGCCATCAGCAGGTATTCGGCGGCCAGCTCCAGGTTGCGGGCGCGGATCTCGTCGACGTAGCTCAGGTACTGGCGCGTCACTTCCGCCAGCGGGATGTCCAGGATGTTGAAGTTCTGCCTGCGGATCAGGTAGAGCAGCAGGTCCAGCGGGCCCTCGAAGGCCTCGAGGAAGACCTCCAGCGCGTCGGGCGGGATGTACAGGTCCTGCGGCAGCTTGAACAGCGGCTCGCCGTACAGCCGCGCCACCGCGACGTGGTCGACCGACACCGGGGGCAGCGACTCGGCCAGCGCCGCGTCGGCCGGCGGCGGCAATGCGTCGCCCGCCGCAGAGGTGGCGTCGCCCGGATTCACCGGTCGGTCTGGTAGACGTAGGGCTTCTGCGCCACGCGCGCCTCGCGCCACTCGGATTGCGCCTGGCGGTCGACCGGGCGGTCCCACAGGCGCGCGCGCCCGGCGCGCTGCTCGGCCTCGAGAGTGGGCTTGCGCGCCTTCAGTTCCTCGATGAACTGGGTCGCGTCGGAGGTGTAGGGCTTCCAGAAAAGCGGCATGGCCTTGACGGTGCGGGTGAGGGGCGGATTTTAGCGGCGCGCGCCCGCAGGGCCGTCCGCGGCGTCGGCGTCGCCGCCGAACGCGGCGCTCACGGTCGGCACCACCGCGTCCTCGCCGATGCGCGCCAGGAAGCCGCTGCGCCGCATCAGCGACAGCGGCTGCTCGTTGACGTTGGCCAGCACCAGCGCGATCGTGCGGCGGTCGAGCGCCTTGTGCAGCTGCTCCAGCGCGTCGAGGCCGGAGGTGTCCATCGACACCAGGCGGTGCATCTCGAGCACCACCGCGCGCGTGTCCGGCGGCAGCTCGGCCAGCAGGGTCTCGATCTTGCCGACCGCCCCGAAGAACAGCGAGCCGTACAGCTCGAAGCTCACCACCCCCTGCGGCAGCGGTCCGGCGTCGTAGGGCTGGACGCGGAACAGCGTGCTCATGCGGTAGATGAAGAACACGCAGGCCAGCACCAGGCCCACCTCCACCGCCACCGTGAGGTCGAACACCACCGTCAGCACGAAGGTGCTCACGAGGATGGTCCGGTACGGCACGCTGAAGTGCTTCAGGCGCGCGAACTCGCGCCACTCGCCCATGTTCCAGGCCACGAACAGCAGGATGCCGGCCAGCGCCGCCAAGGGCACGTGCTGTGCCAGCGGCGCGGCGACGAGCACGATGACGAGCAGGCCGGCGGCGTGCACCATGCCGGCCACCGGCGTGCTGGCGCCGGCGCGCACGTTGGTGATCGTGCGCGCGATCGTGCCGGTGGCGGGCATGCCGCCGAACAGCGGCGTGACCATGTTGGCCACTCCCTGCGCCATCAGCTCCTGGTTCGGGTCGTGGCGCGGCAGCTCGTGCGCGGCGTTGTCGGCCACGCGGGCGCACAGCAGCGACTCGATCGCCCCGAGCAGCGCGATCGTCACCGTCGGGATCACGAGCTGGCGCGCGCTGTCCCACGACAGCGGCGGCAGCGCGAGGTCCGGCAGGTGGCGCGGGATGCCGCCGAAGCGCGTGCCGATGGTCTCCACCGGCAGCGCGAAGTACCAGGTGGCCAGCGTCATCGAGACCAGCGCGATCACCGGGCCGGGCACGCGCGACAGGGCCTTCAGCGAGGGGCCCTCGACGATGCGTTCGGTGATCGCGCCCGACACGAACAGGCGTGGCCACAGCACCAGGCCGCCCACGCAGGCCAGCCCGATCGCCAGCGCCCAGGGGTTGAAGCTGCCCAGGTGCTGCCACAGCGTGCCCAGCTGGCCGAAGAAGTCCCCGGGCATCCTGCCGATCTGCAGGCCGAGCAGGTCCTTGAACTGCGACAGGCCGATCAGCACCGCAATGCCGTTGGTGAAGCCGATGATGATCGTCACCGGGATGTAGCGCACCAGCGCGCCGAGGCGGAACCAGCCGAGCAGGAACAGCAGCGCGCCGGCCAGCGCGGTGGCGATCAGCAGGTTGGTCAGGCCGTAGCGCTCGACGATGCCGTAGACGATGACGATGAAGGCGCCGGCCGGCCCGCCGATCTGGACGTTGGAGCCGCCCAGCGCGGCGATCAGGAAGCCGGCCACGATGGCGGTGACGAGGCCCTGCTCGGGCTTCAGGCCGCTGGCGATCGCGAAGGCCATCGCCAGCGGCAAGGCCACGATGCCCACGGTGAGGCCGGCCACCAGGTCGGCGCGGAAGTGCGCGGCGTCGTAGCCGCGCAGGGCGTCAAGCAGACGCGGTCGGAACGGGTGCAGCCGGGTGTTCGGCATGGGTCCTCCAGGGTTGGAACGGGCGGTCGGCGAGGACGCCCGCGGGAGGCCCGCAGTGGTGCACGCGCGCGATGAAACGCCGGCGGCGCGAGGTCAGCGCCACGCGTGGATCGGCGACGAGTCGGCAGTGCACCCCGCCATCATGCCACCATGCCCGGCTCGCGGGCCGTTGCGCGAGCGCCGCCACGCGTGGCGGCGGGGGCCGGGGTAGGATAGGGCGCACGACGAAACGAGGTTCGCATGCTCCGCCGCGTGGTGCTGATCGACGACAGTGAGCCGGATCTCCTGTTCACCTCGCTCATCATCGAGCGCAGCGGCACGGTGCAGGCGGTGCGGGCCTTCGATTCGGCGAGCGAGGCGCTCGCGTGGCTGCTCGGCCCCGAGTCCCACGACGTCGATCTGGTCCTGCTGGACATCAACATGCCGGGCATGGACGGTTTCGCGTTCCTGAGCGAGTACGAGCGTTCGACCCAGGGACGTTCGGCGCCCCCGGTCGTCATGCTGACCTCCTCGCCCGATCCGGACGACCAGCGGCGGGCCCAGGCCCACGACAGCGTGCGGGGCTACGTGGTCAAGCCCATCACGCTGGACGTCGCACGTGACCTGGCGCGTCACGCGCAAGGCTGAGATGCGTCGCGCAGGCTTGCTCGGTGCCTGCGCGGTGGCGGGCGTGCTCGCGCTGCCGGCGGCGCGGGCCGCCTGGCCGGGGCCTGCCACGCCGGTGCGCATGGCCCCCGAGCAGGACTACGGACCGTTCATCTTCCAGCGCGCGGACGGCGAAGTGGACGGCCTGTCGGTGCAGATGCTGCAGCTGGTGGCGCGCGCGGCGGACGTGGGCGTGACCGTGCTGCCGGCGCGCCCCCTGGCCGAGCAGCTGGAGGCCGTGCGGCGCGGCGATGCCGACCTGGTGACGTCCCTGCGTCCGACGCCCGAGCGCGGTGCGTATCTCGTGTTCACCCGGCCCTACGTCACGGTTCCCACGGTGCTGGCCATGCGCGGGGACCGCCCCGCCCTCTCGCTCGCCGGCCTGGCCGGGCGGCCGGTGGCCGTCGGCCAGGGGTATGCGGTGGAGGCGGTGGTGCGCGCCCGGCATCCGGGCGTGGCCTGGCGGCCGGTGCCCGACGACGTCCAGGCCCTGCGCGGCGTGGTCGAGGGACGCTTCGACGGTGCCGTGCTGGACGCCGCCAGCCTGGCGTTCATCGTGCGCGAACATGCCCTCTCGCCGCTGCGCATCGCCGAGCGCCTCGACCACGACTATCCCTTGAGCTTCGCAGTGCGCAAGGACTGGCCCGAGCTGCGCGACGCGCTGGACCGCGCCATCGCCGGGTTGCCGGCGGCGCAGCGCGAGGCGGTGCTGCAGCGCTGGCTCGATCGCGGCGAGCCGATCGCCGCCGGCGCGCGCACGCCCTGGGCCACCCGTTTTGGCCTCGGACTGCTCGCTGCGGGGGCGTTGATCGCCATCGCGTTCGGCGTCGTGCGCCGCCGCACGCGTGACCCTGGCGCATGAGCGAGCCCGAGCCGCCGCACTGGGGCCGCGAGGCGCTGACGCTCGCGATCCTGTACGCCGCGGCGGCCGCCGGTTCGATGGCCCTCGCGCGCGCGCCCGGGTCGGTGGCGGGGGTCTGGTTCGCGAATGCGGTGGGCCTGGGGTACCTGCTCACCGCGGCGCCGCGGCGCTGGCCTGCGCTGCTGGCGAGCGCCGCCGGCGCCAACCTGCTCGTCAACTGGGTGCTCGGCGACGACCTGGCCGTTGCGGTCGCCTTCGTCCCCGCCAACGTGATCGAGATCGTGCTCGGCGCCGCGCTGATGCGCCGCGTCGGCCTGGCCGAGCCGGCCGGGGATCGCGGCGGCCTGCGTTCGCCGCGGTCCATGCTGTGGCTGCTGGCCTGCGGCGCGCTGCTGCCCCAGGCCGTCAGCGCCAGCGTCGCGGCGATGACGCTGCAGTTCTTCGGCATGGGGCGCTGGAGCGAGTTGTGGCTGACCTGGTTCCAGGGCTCCGTGCTGGGGGCGGTCTCGCTGCTCGCGCTCGTGGTGTGCCTGCGGCGCGACGGGGCCGCGCTCGCCTGGCGCGAGCTGGGCGACTGGCGCGTCGCCGCGCTCGGCTGCGCGGCCGCGGGCGTGGCCCTGCTCAGCCTGGCGCACGTGCCTTTTCCGTTCGTCTACGTGGCGACGGTACCGGTGATCGCGGCCGTCGTGGTCGAGATGGCCGGCGCGCTGGCCATCACCTTCGCGGTGTCGCTGGTGGTGGCCGTGGCGGTGAGCAGCGGGGTCTTCGTGCTGCCGCCGTTCGCGTCGCGCTGGGAGGTGCTGTTCGTCTACACGGCCTACGTGGCGGCACTGCTGCCGGCGCAACTGCTGGCCGCCGCCATCGCGCAGATGCGCGACGGTCAGGCGCGGCTGCGCGACGCCCTGCACTCGTTGCAGGCGGCCAACGAGGGCCTGGAGCAGTTCGTGCGCATCGCCTCGCACGACCTGCGCGAGCCGCTCAACACCATCGTGCAGTTCACCGCGCTGACGCGCGCCGACCACGGTGCGGGGATGGCGCCGGAGGCGCTGCGCTGGCTCGGCCTGGTGCAGGGTGCGGGCGAGCAGATGCGGGTGCTGCTCGACGACGTGCTGGCCTACGTGCGCGTGCAGCGCGCGGAGCCGGTGCCGCCGTCGAGCGTCGACCTCGACACGGTGGTGCACCAGGTGCTGCAGCTGATGGCCGCGCGCGTGCGCGACAGCGGCGCGGTGGTGGCGGTGGAAGCGTTGCCCGCCGTGCGCGGCAGCGCCAGCCTGCTGGTGCTGGTGTTCCAGAACCTGCTGTCCAACGCGCTCAAGTTCGTGCCGCCCGGGCGCGCCCCGCACGTCGTGGTCACGGCCCGCGCCGAGGGGACCATGGTGGCGGTGGAGGTGGCCGACAACGGCATCGGCATCGCCGCCGAGGACCTGCCGCGCCTGTTCAAGCCCTTCGTGCGCCTGAACGTGCGCCGGCGCTATCCCGGCACCGGCCTCGGGCTCGCGCTCGTGCGGCAGGC
>DASTJE010000273.1:0-5898 GCA_035716845.1 Burkholderiaceae bacterium | reverse complement strand
CGCCATCGCGGCCTTCGACGAGTTCAGCGCCGCGCACTGAACGCCGGCACCGCGGGGCGGCCGCGCGCGCTCGGTGCGACGCGGCGCGGCGTGGCGCAGAGGCGCGACCAGTCAAGCATGTCACGCATCGGGCGTCTTCCGCGCTGGCCCACCGCTGCGGAGGGATACGCGGATTTGCGACACTCCCTGCGTGCCAAGCCGTAATCCGCACACCATGAGAACAGGGAGCCCCATGCCGCGCGAACGCCGCACCGGCCGCGATCGGCGCCAGATCGACAAAGGTCCGCCGCCGGGCGTGCGCGAGCGCCGCGTCAGCGTCGAGCCGCGCAAGCCCGAGGTGCTCGAGCGCGAGCTCACGCCATCCGAGTGGGCCTCGCTGACCGGACTTCCGCCCGCCGACCCGAAGGCCCCGTGACGCCCGGTGCCGCGGCTCAGCCGCGCGCGGCGGTGCCTGCCGATGCGGCGCGTCCCAGGCCGCCCGCACCCCAGGCCATCAGCAGCATGCAGGCCGCCACGCCCAGGTAGGCGTGGCCGAAACCGTCGGCGCCGCCGCCGGCGAAGTCGGCCACCGCGCCGACCACCGCGGCCGCGAGCAGCGTGCCCACGCTCGTGAAGATGTTGATCAGCCCCTGGGCCGCCCCGCGCACCTGCGGCGGGGCCTCGTCGATCGCCACCGAGCGCAGCGCACCGCCGACCACGACGCCCACGCCGAGCCCGACCGGCATGGTGGCTGCGAGGAACACCCACAGCGGCCCACCCGCCAGGGCCGACGCGGCATAGCCGAGCGCGAGGCAGCCGAAGCCGGCCACCAGCAGCGGCCCCGGCCCGAGCCGATGCAACTGGCGGCCCGAGATGGTGGACGCCAGCATCGAGCACAGCACCATCGGCAGCAGCACGAACCCGGCGCGCGCGGGCGTCACGCCGTGGGCGAGCGTCGCGATCGAGGTCAGGAAGATCACGCTGCCCATGCCGAAGCCGGCCCCCGCCGTGAGCACGTAGGCGCGCGCGAGGCGCCGATTGGCGAACAGGTCGATCGGGATCAGCGGCTGCGCACTGCGCCGCTCCCACGCCACCAGCAGCGGCAGCAGCAGCGCGGCGGCCCCCAGCCACCACGGCCACAGGCGCTGCCCGATCAGGTCGTCGGCCACGCGCGTGATGCCCAGCACCAGCGCGCTCAGCACCAGGCACAGCAGCAGCAGGCCGCCGACGTCGAACGGCGAGGCCGCGGACGGCGGCCGGGTGCGCGGCAGCACCCGCATGCCCAGCGCAAGCAGGGCCGCGGCGATCGGCAGATTGGCGAGGAAGATCCAGTGCCACGACAGCGCCACCATCAACACGCCGGCCAGCGGCGGGCCCAGCACGAAGGCCATGCCGTACATCGCGCCGACCAGGCCGAGCGCGCGCCCGCGCGCCTCGGGCGGGCAGGCGTCGCCGATCACGGCGCTGGCCGTGGGGATGATGCCGCCACCGCCCACGCCCTGGATCGCGCGCCCGAGCAGCACGAGCGCGAAGTTCGGTGCCACGGCGATCAGCAGCGAGCCGAGCGCGAACAGCGCGACGCTGGCGAGGTAGACCGGGCGGCGGCCCCAGCGGTCGCCCAGCGCGGCCATCGGCGCCGTGGCCGCCAGCGAGAACAGCACGTACACCGTCATCACCAGCGACACGGTGCGGTGATCGAGCCCGAACGCCGCGCGCAGCGCCGGGATGGCCGGCGCGATGACCGCGGTATCGAGCGCGGCCATGAACACGCCGATGTAGAGCACCGGCAGCAGCCGGCGCAGCGCCGGCGTGCCGGCCGATGCGTCGACCGCAGACATGGAGACTCCAGGGGCAATGCCCGCGGAGGCGCGGGCGGCCGGGATTGTAGGCAGCGGCCCGGCCCCGCTCAGCCCCCGGACGACAGCAACTGGTCGCGCAGGCGCCGGTGCTGGATCTTGCCGGTCGCGGTGCGCGGCATCTCGGCCTCGGCGATGAAGCGCACGGCCTTGGGCCGCTTGTAGCCGGCGATGCGCTCGCGGCACCAGTCGATGAGCTCGGCTTCGGTGGCCTGCTGCCCCGGCCGCAGCACCACCACCGCCTGCACCGACTCGCCCCACTTGTCGTCGGGCAGGCCCACCACGGCCACGTCCTGCACCTTCGGGTGCGCGCCGAGCACGGCCTCGACCTCGCTCGGGTACACGTTCTCGCCGCCGCTGATGATCATGTTGCTTTTGCGGTCGACGAGGTGGATGTAGCCGTCGGCATCGCGATACGCCATGTCGCCCACCGTGCACCACGATCCGCGGAACGCCTCGGCCGTCTTCTCGGGGTTCTTCCAGTAGCCGCTGAAGACATAGGCGGTGCGCGAGTACAGCTCGCCCACCTCGCCGTCGGGCACCTCGCGGCCGTCGACGTCGAGCAGCTTGATCGCGCCGGTGCCGGCCCACTCGCGCCCCACCGAGCCGAGGCGCTCGATCTGCTCGTGCGGGCGCAGGATCGTCACCCAGCCGTGCTCGGTCGAGCCGTAGAGCTCGAACAGCCTGCCGTTGGGGAACAGCTCGAGGATTGCGAGCTTGGTGTCCTTGCGCGCCGGCGCCGACGAGATCAGCAGCTTGCCCACGCGCGAGAGGTCGTGCCTTGCCTTCACCGCCTCGGGCAGGCCGAGCATCATGATGTAGTGCGTGGGCACCAGCGAGGTGAAGGTGACCTGCTCGCGCGCCAGCGTGCCGAGCAGCGCCTCGGGGTCGAAGTGGCGCCGGTCGTCGACGATGCAGGTGGCGCCCAGCATCGCGAAGGTGACGCTGAAGTACAGCGAGTTGGCGTGGCACAGCGGCATCACGAGCAGCCCGCGGTCCTCGGCGGTGAGGCCGAACTCGAGCGCGGTGGCCAAGGCGATCAGCGCGTTGCCCTCGTGGTTGCGCATCGCACCCTTGGGGTGGCCGGTGGTGCCCGAGGTGTACATCAGCGCGAACAGGTCCTCGGGCGCCACCGCCACGGCCGGCGGCGTGGCCGGTGCCGCGGCGATCAGCGCCTCGTAGTCGGCCCAGCCCGGCGCCGTGCCGCCGAACAGCACGCAGCGCCCGGCCTCGACCGGCAACTCGCCGCGCACGTGCTCGATCACCGCGCGCAGCTCCTCCTGCACGATGACGGCGCGCGCCTCGGCGTGCTGCACGATGTAGGCCACCTCGGGCGGCGCGAGGCGGAAGTTCACCGGCACCGCCACCAGGCCGGCGCGTGCCAGCGCCACGTAGATCTCGAGCCACTCGAGCGCGTTGTAGGCCAGCAGCGCGACGCGGTCGCCCTTCTCGAGGCCGAGTGCGAGCAGGCCGTTGGCCAGGCGCGAGGCACGCTCGTCCCATTGCGCGTAGGTCAGCGCGCGCCGCGAATCGCGGGCGCCGACCTTGTGCGGCCGCGTGCGCGCGTGCGCGGCCACCGACTCCGACAGCGTGAGCAGCAGGCTCATGGCGGTCCTTTCAGCGGCGACGCGCCTGCTCGGCCTCGTCCCAGGCCGTGAGCGCCTGGCGGTCGGGCACCCAGCCCAGGCCCTTGCCGGCATCCGACGAGAGCGCGTCCTGCGTCGTCACGACGTCGATCAGTGCCGGCGCGTGGGCGAAGGCCTCCTCGAGCGCGCCCTTCAGTCGCGCCGGGTCGGTGACTCGCTCGGCGTGCAGGCCGAAGGCGCGCGCCATGCCGGCGTAGTCGCTCCAGGCCAGCGTGGTGCCGACCACGCGCCCGCCGTAGTTCATCTCCTGGTCGAGCCGCTCGATGTTCCACGCCGCGTTGTTGGAGACGATGAACACCGCCTTCGCGCCATGGCGCTTGGCGCTGTCGATCTCCATCGCGTTGATGCCGAAGGCGCCGTCGCCGGTGACGGCCACCACCTGCCGGCCCGGGTGGAGCAGCGCCGCAGCCACCGCGTAGGGCGTGCCCACGCCCAGGCAACCGAACGCGCCGGCGTCGAGGTACTCGCGCGGCTCCAGGCCCATGCGCGCGAAGCTCAGCAGGTCGCCGCCGTCGGCGATGGTGATGGCGTCGGGCGCCAGCACCTCGCGCAACGCGGCGAAGATGCGGTTGGGGTGCATGTGGCCGTCGCGGCCGGCCGGGGCCTGGCCCATGGCCTCGACGTGGCGCGCGGCGCGCTGCACGTGCTGCGCGCGCAGCGCGTGCGTCCACTGGGCATCCAGCGCTGCGGCCGGACGTTCGAGCGCCGCGGCCAGCGCCTCGAGCGCGAGGCCCGCGTCGGCCAGGATCTCGACCTCGCCGCGCCGGTTGTCGCGCAGTTCGTCGGCATGGTCGGCGATGCGCACGAGGCGCGCCGCCTTGAACACCGCCGGCGAGCCATAGGCCAACTGGTAGTCGAGCTTGCGGCCCACCACCAGCACCAGATCGGCCTCCTGCATCGCACGCGCGCGCACCGCGCCCACCACCGAAGGGTGCGCCGGGTCGACCAGGCCGCGGCTTTCCTGGGTGTCGAGGTAGACCGCGCCGCTGGCGTCGAGCAGGCGCGTCAGCGCGGCAGAGCAGCCGCGCGCGCCGCGCCCGGTGACCACCAGCGGGCGGCGCGCCGCGCGCACGAGCGCCGCGGCGGCGGCGATGTCGGCCGCGTCCGGGCGCAGGCGGCGCCGCGGCCTGGGGCGCAGGTGCTCGTCGAGCACCACGGCGTCGGGCACCGTCTCGCGCAGCACGTCGGTGGGGATCTCGACATACACCGGCCCGGGCGGGTTGCCGTCGCCCTCGGCCATGGCCCACGCCTTGTCGAGGTCGCGCGCGACCTGCTCGGCCACCCGCAGCGTGCGCGACCAGCGCGTGACCGGCGCCAGGATCGACACGTGGTCGATGCCCTGCAGCGGCCCCAGGTCGTCCTGCGGGCGCGGCGGGCAGCCGCCGATCAGCAGCACCGGCACGCGCTCGAGGTGGGCGTTGGTCATCGCCGTCACGCAGTTGGTGACGCCAGGGCCGGCAGTGGCCATCGCGATGCCCACCTGCCCCGCGAGCGCCGAGTGCGCGTGCGCCATGTGCACCGCCGCCCCTTCGTCGCGCACGTCGACGATGCGCACCCCCAGGCGCGCCAGCCAGTCCCAGATCGGCTGGATGTGGCCGCCCTGCAGGCCGTAGATGCGATCCACCCCGCGGGCGACCAGGAAGCGGGCGACGAGTTCGGCCACGCTGCGGCCGGCGGGTGCGTTCATGGGGCGTCCTTTCGACGTCGTGGGTGCCCGCAGCGGGCCGCCCGAACCGCGAATGTAGTATTCTGAATTCAGAGTTCCATCGGGTTTACCCCGGTGGCGCCGGCGCCGCGCGCCCCGCACGATCGCCCGCCATGAAGGCCTTGTCCCTGCAGCCCAGCCTCGTCGAACAGGTGCGCGACGCCATCGTCGCGGAGATTGCCTCGGGCCAGCTCGCCCCCGGCGAGCGCGTGATCCAGGAACAGCTCGCGCAGGCCCTGGGCGTGTCGCGCCAGCCGGTGCAGCAGGCGCTGCTGCTGCTGCGCCAGGAGGGCCTGCTGCGCGAGGCGCCGGGGCGCGGCCTGGTGGTCGCCCCCATCGACCCCGACCACGTGCAGCACATGTACGACATGCGCGCGGTGGTCGAGGGCCTGGCCTGCCGCCTCGCGGCCGAGGGCGCCGCCGAGCGCGCCGCGCGCACCGGACCGCCGCTGATCGACGCCGGCCGCAAGGCCGTGGCCAGCGCGTCGGTGGCGCGGATGGTGGCCGCCGACATGAAGTTCCACGACTTCATCTACGGCCTGTGCGGCAACCCGCTGGTGGCGCCGGCGATGGCCACGCACTGGTCCTACACGCAGCGCGCGATGGCCGAGGTGCTGACGCGCGACCAGACCCCGCGCGACATCTGGGACCAGCACGAAGCGATCCTGAACGCCGTCATCGCCGGCGACGGGCGCCGCGCCGAGGCGCTGGC
>DASTJE010000272.1:0-6318 GCA_035716845.1 Burkholderiaceae bacterium | reverse complement strand
GCGGCGCTGCGGTGCTCTTCGGCGATCTCGCCGGCCGGCTGGCCGTCGAGGTCGAAGCGCTGCGAGCCCGGCGCCGCCAGCGCCTTGAGGTAGGGCGTGGTCGTGGTGTAGCGCGAGAAGAAGATGCCCAGCGCGCGCTTGCTGAACTCGCCCGGCGCGCGCGCCTGGATGTCGGCGTGGATGCGCAGCTTGATCGCCTTCCACTCGCCGCGCCCGTCGGGGCCGACGAACAGCGCGGGGAACAGCGCCGCCAGGCGCGCACCGGTGGCCTCGGGCGACAGGTCGGGCCTGGCCGCGGGCGCGCTGCCGCTCGGCGCCGGCGCTTCGTCCTGCGCCGGTGCGGGCGACGTGGAGACTGCCTCGACCGAGGAGGCACCCTCGCTCGGGGCTTCGGCCAGGGCGGCGGCGGGGGCGGCGGCCGGCGCTTGGGCCGCCGTGCCGGCGGGGGCCTGCGGGGCCTCGCCGGCCTCGGGCGCGTCGGTGTCGGTGTTCATGATCGGGCGCGATTGTCGTTCACTCCGTGGTGCGGCTGGTACGCTTGGCCGATGCTGGGCATCCACGATTACGCGGCCTTCTGCGCTGCCGTGCTGGTCTTCCTCGCGCTGCCGGGGCCGGGCACCTTCGCGCTGCTCACCTCCACCGCCAAGGGCGGCTTTGGCGCCGGCGCGGCGGCCACCTGGGGCATCATCGCCGGCGACCAGGTGCTGATGTGGATGGCGGTGGCCGGCGTGGCCGCGCTGCTGGCGGCCTACCCGGCGGTGTTCCACGCGGTGCAGGTCGCCGGGGCGGCCTACCTGGCGTGGATCGGCCTGAAGCTCGTGTTCGCGCGCGGCGACGGCGCGGCCGCGCCGATCCGCATCGAGCCGCGCCACTACGCGCGCCAGGCCTTCCTGATCACGCTGCTCAACCCCAAGGCCATCGTGTTCTACATGGCCTTCTTCCCGCTCTTCATCGACCCCGTCGCGCAGCCGGGCCTGGCCACCTTCGGCGCGATGGCGCTCACCATCGCGTTCATCACCGCTGCCTACTGCCTGACCCTGTGCGCCTTCGCCAATGCAGTGGCGGCGCAGGTGCGCGCGCACCGGCGCCTGGCGCGTTGGCTGGAGCGCCTGGCGGGCCTGTTCCTGATCGGCTTCGGTCTGCGCCTGGTGCGCGGCTGAGGCGCCGCGCGCCCGCCTACCAGCTCACCACGAGCCGCGCGCCGCTGTCGCCGGCGATCAGCTCGGTGTCGAAGCCTGCGCGCTGCAGGATCTCGCGCCGCTTGGCCCAGGCCGGCGCATCGGCCGGCAAGGCGTCGTCGAGCGTCACCGAGTCCTGACCCGCCTGTGCGGCGCGCTGGATCGCCTCGCGCTGGGCCTCGACCCAGCGCACGTGGCCCTGCTCGGCCTGGCTCATCTCGAAGGCGTGCTGGGCCGGCATCAGCAGCGGCGGCGCGGTGCCGGGCGGCGCCGCGTCGAGCAGCACCGAGCGCCACGAGAGCGTCAAGCCCTCGAGCGCCGCCCCGGTGTCGACGCGCCCCCACGCGGGGCGCACCTGATAGCCGGCGCGCGTGGCCTGCTTCACCGCCTCGGCCCATGCGTCGCGTCCCTGGCGCGAGAGGAAATCGGCGAGGAAGGCCGCGTTGTTGGTGGACTGGCCGGCCACCACCGGCAGCAGTTCGGACAGGCCGACCGAGACTTCGTACTCGCCCGCCTGCGCCGCCTGCACGATCGTGCGCTTCATCACCGCCAGGCAGTCGTGCAGGCTGTGCATGCGCCGGCTGAGCGCGCGCGCGGACTGGGCGTCGAAGGGCATGGCGAGGACGACTCTAGCGCCGGGCGTGCGACCCCGGAATGCGCTGGGTCAGAATGCGCCCATGCCGCGCATCTTCTGCATCGCCAACCAGAAGGGGGGGGTCGGCAAGACCACCACCACCGTGAACCTGGCCGCCGGGCTGGCCCAGGTGGGCCAGCGCGTGCTGGTGGTCGACCTCGACCCGCAGGGCAACGCGACGATGGGCTGCGGCATCGACAAGCGCAAGCTCGAGCTGAGCGTGTACGACGTGCTGCTGGAATCGGCCTCGGTGGCCGAGGCGCGCGCGCGCAGCGCGGCCGGCTTCGACGTGCTGGGCGCCAACCGAGAGCTGGCCGGCGCCGAGGTGGAACTGGTGGCACTGGAGCGGCGGCACCAGCGGCTCGATGCCGCGCTGGGCGCCGTGGCGGACGGCTACGACTTCGTGCTCATCGACTGTCCGCCCTCGCTGAGCCTGCTCACGCTCAACGGCCTGTGCAGCGCGCACGGCGTGATCGTGCCGATGCAGTGCGAGTACTTCGCGCTCGAAGGACTGACCGACCTGGTCAACACCATCAAGCAGGTGCACGCCAACCTCAACCCCAAGCTGCAGATCATCGGCCTGCTGCGCGTGATGTACGACCCGCGCATCACGCTGCAGCAGCAGGTCAGCGAACAGCTCAAGGCGCACTTCGGCGACAAGGTGTTCGACGCCGTGATCCCGCGCAACGTGCGCCTCGCCGAGGCGCCGAGCTACGGCCAGCCGGGTGTCGTGTTCGACCCCTCGTCGCGCGGCGCGCAGGCCTACGTCACCTTCGCGCGCGAGATGGTCGAGCGCGTGCAGAAGATGGCGTGAGCATGGGGCCGGCGCGCATCGACCGCAGGCTCGATGCCGCCTGGCTCGCCCGCGTGGAGGACGCGGGGCTCAACGCCAGCGCGCCGCCGCAGCAGCGCTGGATCGACGGCTGGCTGGTGCGCTTCTGCCCCGGCAAGGCGCGGCGTGCGCGCTGCGTGCAACCGGTGGCGCCCGGGCGGCTGCCGCTGGCCGACAAGCTGCGCCTGGCTGCCGAGGTGTACGACGCCGCAGCGCTGCCGATGGTGGTGCGCGTCACGCCCTTCGCCCAGCCGCGCGGGCTCGGCCGCGCGCTGGACCAGCTCGGCTGGCCCGCCGAGGGCGACACGCGCGTGATGGTGGCGCGCGGCGCTGCGGCCATCGAGGCGGCTGCGGCCGAGCCACTGCCGCGCGGCCTGGTCTTCGAGCGCGTGGGCGTGGCTGCCTTCGCGCAGGCGGTGGGCGCGCTGCGCGGCTCGCCGCTGGCGCAGCGCGAGGCGCATGCGCAGCGGTTGGAGCAGTCGCCGGTGCCCTTCGAGGCCTACGCGCTGCGCCGCAAGGACGACGGCGCGGTGCTGGCCTGCGCGCAGGTGGCGCGCGAGGCCGACCTGGTGGGCCTGTACGACGTGTTCACCGCCGAGGCGGCGCGCGGGCGCGGCCTGGCGCGCCGCCTGTGCGCGCGTGCGCTGGCGCAGGCGGCCGCCGCGCGGGCCGCCGGCGCCTACCTGCAGGTGGACGCCGACAACGCGCCGGCGCGTGCCGTGTACCGGCGCCTGGGCTTCGTCGACGGCTACTCCTACCATTACCGCGTGCGCCCGGGCGACGCGGGCTGAGCGGCGCCGGGGCGCCGTCCGGTGCGAGAATCGCGGCCCACCAACCGAGGGGCACCGCCGTGGACCTGCAAGTGCCGATCGTGCTGACGATCGAACAGACCGACGAGATCGCCACGGCGCGTGCTGTGCTGGACCTCGCCAGCGGCGAGATCCGCCGCGTCGAGTACGAGGATTGGGACGTCGCCGCGCGCGGCGAGCCCTGGGACAGCGCCGATTACGAGTTCACCAGCGGCACGCTGACGCACGGCGGCAAGGACGTGGAATTCGGCGTCGACGTCAACCCCACCACCGGCGTGTTCTCGGTCAACCCCAGCGAGCTGCTGGAGATCAAGCTCAAGGCCGCGCAGCTGTTCGGCGGCATGAGCGGCGCCGACCTGCTGGCCAACGCCGGGGCCACGGGCCGCAAGCGCTGAGGCGCCGGCCGCCGCGCGCGGCCCCGCGTGCCACTGCCATGCGCCGGCGCACGAATTAGGGGCTCGTCGGCGCCGGGCCATGCGCCCAGAATCGGGGCCGCCTGCTCAGGCGGGTGGGAGGCCGTACTGGCAGGGATCCGTCCGACAACCGCGCGCCCGGCGCGGCGCGCCTCATCCGTGGAGGTTCCCGCATGCACACGCCATCCCTCGCCCTCGCGGCGGCGTCGACGCTGCTCGCCACGTCCGCCCTCGCGGCCGACCTGCCCAAGGAGGGCCCCTTCGACTTCGTCGCCTGCTGGTCGGGCGACAGCCGCGAGATCGTGTTCTCGCCGCGCCATACCGCCAGCAGCTACGAGTTCACCGGCACCGTGCGCAGCAACACGCCCGGCGGCCCCTTCGACAAGGAGACCTTCCGCTGCGTCGGCTCCGGCACGACGTTCGACGGCAAGACCACCGGCTCCAACACCTGCGAGTCCACGGACGGCGCAGGCAACAAGCGCCTGACCTACTTCACGACGAATGCCGACGGCAGCGTCACGCGCGTGGTCGTGGCCGGCACCGGCAAGTACGAGGGCATGTCGATGACGACCACGGTGCAGCCGCTGGGCCCGTTCCCGCCGGCCAAGCCGGGCACCTTCCAGAGCTGCAACCGGCAGTCCGGGACCTACAAGCTCAGGTGAGTGAGGCGACCGCGTACCCGGCCAGCGCCAGCGACGCGGTGAGCCCCGGCGACTCGATGCCCAGCAGGTTCACCAGCCCCGGCACGCCGTGCCGGGCCGGGCCGTCGATGCGGAAGTCCGCGGCCGGCTCGCCGGGGCCGACGATCTTGGGCCGGATGCCGGTGTAGGCCGGCTGCAGCGCCCCCTCGGGCAGCGCGGGCCAGTAGCGCCGGATGTCGCGCGCGAAGGCGGCGGCGCGCGCGGCGTCCACGGTGTAGTCCTCCACCGCGTCGGGCCCCGGGTCGGGCAGCCAGTCGACGTCGGGGCCGAAGCGGCCCTGGCCGCCGAGGTCGAGCGTGAAGTGCGTGCCCAGGCCGGCGCGGTTGTGCATCGGGTACACGAGGCGCGAAAACGGCGCGCGCCCGGCGAGCGCGAAGTAGTGGCCACGGCACCAATGCGCGCGTGGCACGTGGGCGGCATCGAGCCCGTCGATGCGGCCGGCCACCGCGCTGGCGTGCAGGCCGGCGGCGTTGACCAGCACGCGCGCGGCCAGCCGCATCGGTTCGGCGCCGCCGATGCGCACCTCGAAGCCTTCGGCCGTGACCGTGGCGCCCTCGAACGGGCTGTGGAAGGCGAACAGGGCGCCGGCATCCTCCGCCTCGCCCTGCAGCGCCAGCATCAGCGCGTGGCTGTCGACGATGCCGGTGGAGGGCGAGTGCAGCGCGGCCACGCAGCGCACCGCCGGCTCCATCGCGCGCGCCGCGGCGGCGTCGATCAGCACCGCGTCGCTCACGCCGTTGGCCTGCGCCTGGGCGTGCAGCTTGTGCAGGCCGCTCACCTCGTCGTCTTCCACCGCCACCACCAGCTTGCCGCAGCGCCGGTGCGCGATGCCGTGCGCGGCGCAGTAGGCGTAGAGCGCCTCGCGCCCCTCGACGCACAGCCTGGCCTTCAGTGAACCGGGGGGGTAGTACAGGCCGGCGTGGACGACCTCGCTGTTGCGCGAGCTGGTGCCGGTGCCGATGCCCTCGGCACGCTCGACCACCACCACCTCGTGCCCGGCGCGCGCCAATGCGCGTGCCACCGCCAGGCCCACCACGCCCGCGCCGACGACCAGCGCGCCGATGCGGTCCATCGTGCGCTTACAGCCCGGTGCCTTCGTCGCAGCCCAGGTGCAGGTTCATGCACTGCACCGCCGCGCCGCTCGCGCCCTTGCCGAGGTTGTCCTCGCGCGCGATCAGGATGCACTGCTGCGCGTCGGCGAACACGAAGAGGTCGATGTTGTTCGTGTCGTTGCTGCCCTGCACGTCGAAGAAGTTCGGCTCCGCGAGCGACGGGTCGGCCGCGGGCATCACACGGATGAAGCGCTCGCCCTCGTAGTGCTTCTGGTAGGCGCGCACGATGGCCGCGGCGTCGGTGCCGGGCGCCAGCTGCGAGAAGTGCAGCGGCACGCTCACCGCCAGGCCCTTGTAGAAGGGCCCCACGATCGGCATGAACACCGGCTTGGTGGTGAGCCGGCCGTAGGCCATCATCTCCGGCATGTGCTTGTGCGCGAGCTTCAGGCCGTAGGGGCGTGGCGCGTCGAGCAGCGGGCTTCGGTGTGCGGCCTGGTACTCCTCGATCATCTTCTTGCCGCCGCCCGAGTAGCCGGTGATCGAGGTGGCCGCGACCGGCAGGTCGGGGGCCACGAGGCCGGCGTCCACCAGCGGGCGCAGCAGCGCGATGAAGGCGGTGCTGTGGCAGCCCGGGTTGGCGATGCGCTTGGCCTTTCGCAGCGCCTCGCGCTGGCCCGGCGCCAGCTCGGGCAGGCCGAA
>DASTJE010000271.1:0-5707 GCA_035716845.1 Burkholderiaceae bacterium | reverse complement strand
ACTTCGCAGGGCGCGTACTGACATGGCGGCGGTCCAGCTGCAAGGCGTCGTCAAGAGCTACGACGGCAAGACGAACGTCATCCACGGCATCGACCTGGAGATCCGGCACGGCGAATTCGTCGTCTTCGTCGGCCCCTCGGGTTGCGGCAAGAGCACGCTGCTGCGCATGATCGCGGGACTGGAGACGATCTCGGGCGGGCAGGTGCGCATCGGCGAGCAGGTCGTCAACGAGCTGCCGCCACGCGCGCGCGACATCGCCATGGTGTTCCAGGACTACGCGCTGTACCCGCACAAGAACCTGTACGACAACATGGCCTTCGGTCTGCGCCTGCGCGGCACCGACGAGGCCGAGATCAAGCGCCGCGTGATGGACGCGGCCCGGCTGCTGAAGATCGACCACATGCTCGAGCGCCGCCCCGGCCAGCTCTCGGGCGGCCAGCGCCAGCGCGTGGCGATCGGGCGCGCCATCGTGCGCCAGCCCAAGGTGTTCCTGTTCGACGAGCCGCTGTCCAACCTCGACGCCCAGCTGCGCGGCGAGATGAGGAGCGAGATCAAGCGGCTGCACCAGCGCCTGGGCGCCACCATCATCTACGTCACCCACGACCAGGTCGAGGCCATGACCATGGCCGACCGTATCGCCGTGCTGTCGGCCGGACGCCTGATGCAGTACGACACGCCGGACAACATCTACAACCGCCCGGCCGCGCTGTTCGTCGCCGGCTTCACCGGCGCGCCGCCGATGAACCTCGTGGATTGCACGCTGGCCGCCGGGCGTGCCGACATCGGCGGGGCGCAGATCGCGGTGCCGGCCGACCTCGCACAGCGCGCCGCCGGCGCAAGCGGGCTCAAGTTCGGCGTGCGTCCCGAGAACATCACGCTGACACGCCAGGCGGGCGACGACGTCGAGGTGCCGGCCGAGGTCGCGCTGCTCGAGCCGCTGGGTGCCGAGACGCTGACCACGCTGCGCATCGGCCAGGTCGAGATGGTGGCGCGCTGCCATGCCGGCTTCCGCGATCCGCCGGGCACGCGGCTGACGGTCCACGTCAACCCGCGTCACCTGCACCTGTTCGACGCCGCGAGCGGCGCGGCGATCTGACGCATCCGGGGGCCCGCGCATGCACCGATCGAACCTCCTGCGCCGTCTTGCGCTGCTGGCCGCGGCCGGGTGGCCGCTGGCGGCCGCCGCGCAGGGCTTCCCGGAGCGACCGATCCAGCTCGTGGTGCCGTTCGGGCCGGGGGGCACCACCGACATCATGGCCCGCCTGCTGGCCGACGAGTTCGGGCGCCAGCTCGGCGGTTCGGTGGTGGTGGTGAACACCGCCGGGGCCGGCGGCTCGATCGCGATGGGCAACGTCGCGCGCGCGCGCCCCGACGGCCACACCCTGTCGATGACCACCATCGGGCCGCTGACGATCCAGCCGGCGCGCCGCGACAACACCGGCTACACGCCCGAAAGCTTCGACTACATCTGCGGCACCTACGACGTGCCGATGCTGACGATGGTGCCCACCGGGGCGCCGTACCGCGACTACGCGGCCCTGGTGGCCTGGGCGCGCAGCCACCCGGGCCGGCTGAACTACGGGTCCTCCGGCCTGGGCACCATGCCGCACATCAGCGCCCTGCTGCAGTGGAAGCACCATGCCGTGGAGGCCCTGCACGTGCCCTACAAGAGCACGGGCGACATGGTCGTGCCGCTGAAGAACGGCGAGATCACCGTGTTCAACGAGACGCCGCCGGTGGCGCTGCAGCACCAGTTGCGGCCGCTGGTCGCTCTGACCGATGCCCGCGTGCCCGGCTTCGAGGACGTGCCCAGCGCCAAGGAGGTCGGCCTGCCGGTGCGCGCCTCGGTCTGGGGTGGCGTCGTCGCCCCCAAGGGCCTGCCGGGCGAGGTGCGCGGCAAGCTCGAGGCGGCCTGCAAGGCCGCCACCGCCACCACGCTCTACAAGGCGCGCGCCCAGGCCGCCAACAGTCCGCTCGTGTGGCGCGATGGCGAGGCGTTCCGCCGCTTCGCGCTCGCCGAGTTCCAGAAGTTCCGCCAGACCGTCGCCGAGAACGGTCTGCAGGAGCGTTGATCCCCGTGCCCTCGTGGCGAAACCGTAGACAGGAGACCCAGACCATGTTGCGTCGTACCACCCTGAGCACCCTGGCCGGTGCCATCGCCGTGCTGGCCGGATTGGCCACCGCCGGCATCGCCCATGCACAGCAGACCACGCTGCGCGTGTTCTCGGGCGGGGCCAACCAGCGCCCCGACCTGATGCGCAAGCTGTTCGACCAGTACCAGGCCAGGAACCCGGGCGTGAAGATCGACATCGAGACCGGCGGCGCCACCAGCGAGTTGCAGCGCCAGTACCTGAGCACGGTGCTGAACGCCAAGGACTCGGCGATCGACATCTACATGATCGACATCGTGAACCCGGCGCAGTACTTCGGTGCCGGCTGGCTCGAGCCGCTGGACGCCTACATCGGCAAGCCGGCCGACGTGCTCAAGCCCTACCTGCCGGTGTACTCGACCTCCAACGTCGTCGACGGCAAGCTGGCGGCGATGCCGGCGTTCGCCGACGCGATGTTCATGTACTACCGCAAGGACCTGCTGGAGAAGCACAAGATCGCCGAGCCCAAGACCTGGGACGAACTCGCCGCCGCCGCGAGCAAGATCCAGAAGGCCGAGAACAACCCCAACCTGCAGGGCCTGTCGATCCAGGGCGCGCCGATCGAGGGCGCGGTGTGCACCTTCCTGCTGCCGTACTGGGGCCAGGGCAAGGACTTCAACGACGCCGCCGGCAAGATGACGCTCGACAAGGCTGCCGCGACGAAGGGGCTGGCCACCTGGCTCACGATGGTCGACCAGGGCGTGATCAAGAAGAACGTGGCCGAGGTCAAGACGCCCGACACTGTCAACGAGTTCAAGGCCGGCCAGGTGGTGTTCGCCATCAACTGGGGCTTCGCGTGGGACCGCTTCAAGGACGACGCGGACTCGCAGGTCAAGGGCAAGGTCGGGGTGATGCCGCTGCCCGCGATGGCCGGCGGCAGGAGCGCCACCTGCGTCGGCGGCTGGCAGTGGGCCGTGAGCGCGTTCAGCAAGAACAAGGCCGCCGCGGCCAATCTGGTGAAGTTCATGTCGACGCCGGACGCGAGCAAGTTCCTGGCGCAGGAAGGCTCGCTGCTCGCGACCTACCAGAGCGTCTACACCGACCCCGACGTGGTCAAGGCCGTGCCCTGGTTCAAGGACGCGGCCAATGTCGTGATCGCCGGCAAGAGCCGCCCGATCAGCAAGGACTACGGCCAGGTCAGCGACGTCATCCGCACCACCACCAGCGCGGTGCTGGCGCGCACCAAGTCGCCCGCCGACGGCGTGGCCGAGATCGAGTCGCGCCTCGCGCGCGTGATGCGGTAAGGCTTCGACAGTCGACCACACGGCACGGGCGCGAGCCCGCGCCGTGTCCTTGAAGGAATCCCCATGGCCGGACCGTCCACCATCGACCGCCTGCGCGACCCGAGCGAGAAGACGCTGGGTGTCATGCTGCTCGCGCCGGCCTTCCTGCTGCTGGCGCTGATCGTCGTCTACCCGATCGGCAAGCTGATCTGGAACTCGTTCTTCGATCTGCGCCTGTCGGGCGGCGGCGGCGGCTTCAAGTTCGTCGGCGTCGAGAACTACGTGCTGGTGTTCAAGGACCCGGACTTCTGGAACGCGGCCAAGAACACGGTGCTCATCACGCTGATCACGGTGCCCGGTGCGCTGGTGGTGGGCCTCGGGCTGGCGATGCTGGCCAACCTGCCGTTCAAGCGCAAGTGGCCGGTGCGGCTGGCGCTGCTGCTGCCCTGGGCGCTGCCGCTGGCCTTCGCCGGCCTGATCTTCGCGTGGTTCTTCCACACCGAGTACGGCGTCGTCAACGACGTGCTGCGCCGCCTCGGTGAGGACGAGCCGACGATGTGGCTGCTGCGCCCGAACTGGGCCTTCGCCGCGATCTGCGCCACCATCATCTGGAAGACCAGTTCCTTCATGGCGCTGATCCTGCTCGCGGGCCTGCAGATGATCCCGAAGTCGCTGTACGAGGCGGCCGAGGTCGATGGCGCCAGCAAATGGCAGCAGTTCTGGCAGATCACGATCCCGATGCTCACGCCCTCGATCATCGTGGCCCTGATCTTCCGCACCATCACCGCGCTGCAGACCTTCGACATCCCGTACACGATGACCAAGGGCGGGCCCGGCAACTCGACGGAGACGCTGGCGATGCTGATCCACAAGACCACGATCGACTACCTCGACGTCGGCTACGGCTCGACGCTGGCGGTGTGCATGTTCGTGCTGTCGCTGTTCGTCACGGGTTTCTACCTCAAGCGCATCGGGAAGAACGCATGAAGTCGATCTTCGATTCCAAGTCGCTGCGCCTGATCGCCGCCGGGCTGGTGGTGATCAACGGCTTCTTCCCCGCCGTGTGGATCCTGCTCACCTCGCTCAAGACCGAGGGCGAACTGGTCAGCAAGCCCATCACCTACTGGCCGCACAACCCGACCCTGGCCAACTACGTGCAGGCCTTCGCCGACCAGCCGCTGCTCAAGTACCTGGGCAACAGCCTGGCCGTCGCCATGAGCGCGACCGTGTTCTCGCTGCTGGTGTCGGCGCTGGCGGCCTACGCGATCGCGCGCCTGAACCTCAGGCGCCGCCAGCTGATCCTGACCTGCATCGTGGCCTCCAGCATGTTCCCGCTGGTCACGCTGCTGGTGCCGATCTTCGAGACCATGCGCGCCTTCGGCCTGCTCAACAGCTACACCGCGCTGGTGCTGCCCTACATCGTGCTCAACCTGCCGGTGTGCACGCTGGTGCTGGTCAGCTTCTTTCAGAGCATTCCGAAGGACCTGGAGAACGCCGCCATGATCGACGGCTGCACGCGCATGGGCGCACTGGTCAAGGTGGTGGTGCCGCTGGCCGCGCCGGGCGTGTTCACGGCCGGCATCCTCGCGTTCGTCAACTCGTGGGACGAATTCCTGCTCGCGCTGTCCCTGAACAGCAACCCCAACTTCCGGACCCTGCCCGTCGGCATCACGCTGTACCAGGGCGAGTTCACCTTCCCGTGGCCGATCATCTCGGCCGCGCTCATCGTGGCCATCGTGCCGATTGCCGTGCTGATCGCCGTGTTCCAGGAACGGGTGGTCGGCGGCCTCACGCAAGGCGGCCTCAAGGGCTGACGACGAGACTTCGCATGGACAAGATCCGCTACGGCATCATCGGCTGCGGCAGCATGGGCCGCGAGCACATCGAGAACATCCGCGCCCTGGGCGGCGGCGTCGTGACGGCGGTGGCCGACCCCGATGCCGGCAGCCGTGCCCAGGCGGGCGCGCTGCTGGAGGGCCAGGTCAGGCTCTTCGAGCGCCACCAGGACCTGCTGGCCAGCGGCCTGGTCGACGCGGTGGTGGTCGCGAGCCCGAACTTCACGCACATCGGGGTGATGCGCGACGCGCTGGCGACCGACCTGCACATCCTGTGCGAGAAGCCGCTCGTGACCCGCGTGGCCGACGGCGTCGAGATGCTCGAGCGCGCCAAGGGGCGAAAGGGCATCGTCTGGGTGGCGCAGGAGTACCGCTACATGCCGCCGGTGGCCGAGATGATCCGCATCGCCCACGAAGGCGGCGTCGGCACCGTGCACCAGGTGGCCATCCGCGAGCACCGCGAGCCCTTCTATCCCAAGGTCGGCGACTGGAACCGCTT
>DASTJE010000270.1:0-3521 GCA_035716845.1 Burkholderiaceae bacterium | reverse complement strand
GCCGAGGTGAAGAAGAAGACCGACGGACTGAGCCTGTTCCTGATCGACATCGCCAAGGCCGGCAAGGCGCTCCAGGCGCGCCAGATCAAGACGATGATCAACCACCACACCTTCGAGGTGTTCATCGACAACCTCGAGCTCTCCGACGCCGATCGCATCGGCGAGGAAGGCAAGGGCTTCCACTACCTGCTCGATTCGCTGCACAGCGAGCGGCTGCTGGTGGCCAGCGAGGCCATCGGCGACGGCCACTGGTTCGTCGGCAAGGCAGCCGCCTATGGGCGCGAGCGCGTCGTGTTCGACCGCCCGATCGGCTCCAACCAGGGCGTGCAGTTCCCGATCGCGCGGGCGCATCTCAACGTCGAGGCGGCCGAGCTGATGCGCAACAAGGCGGCCACGCTGTTCGACGCCGGCCAGCCCTGCGGCCGCGAGGCAACGATGGTGAAGTACCTCGCCAGCGAAGCGGCCTGGGAGGCGGCCGAGGCCGCGATGACCACCTTCGGCGGCTACGGCGTGGCCTGCGAATTCGACATCGAGCGCAAGTGGAAGGAAAGCCGCCTGTTCCGCACTGCGCCGATTTCCAACAACCTGGTATTGGCGCAGGTGGCCGAGCACCTGCTCGGCATGCCGCGCTCCTACTGAATCCAGATGACCTCTTACGAAACCCTGCGCGTCGAGCCCGCCCCGGGCACCACCCCCGACGAGGGCGTGCGTTGCCTGGTGCTGAACCGACCCGAGGTGATGAACGCGATGAACACGCAGATGTTCGTCGAGCTGCGCGCCGCACTGCATGATCTGGCCTACGACGACGGCCTGCGCGTGCTCGTCGTCACCGGTGCCGGCGAGCGCGCCTTCAGCACCGGTGGCGACCTGAAGCAGCGCGACGGCATGACCGACCACCAGTGGCGGCGCCAGCACCAGCTGGCCGAAGAGGTGCTGCTCGCGGTGAAGGACTTTCCGTGCCCGGTGATCGCTGCGGTGGAGGGCCATGCGCATGGCGGCGGTTGCGAACTGGCGCTGATGTGCGACTGGATCGTGGCCGCGCGCTCCGCGGTGTTCTCGCTGCCCGAGGTGCGGCGCGGCATCATGCCCGGCGGCGGTGGCATCCAGAACCTGGTGCGTGCGGCCGGGGCGCGCCGCACCAAGCAACTGCTGCTGACCGCGCGCCGCTTCGGCGCCGAGCAGGCCGCGCAGTGGAACATCGTCACCACGCTGGTCGATGCCGGCCAGGCGCTCGCCACCGCAGCGGCCGAAGCGCGCGAAGTGGCGCTGGCCGCACCGATGGCCGTGCACTATGCCAAGGTGGCGGCGTCGCGCGGTGGCGAGATCGACTTCCACAGTGGCTACGCGCTCGACATCGCCGCCTACAACGTGCTCGTGTCGTCGCAGGACCGGCTGGAAGGCGTGCGCGCCTTCAACGAAAAGCGGCCGCCGCGCTGGAGCGGGCGCTGATGTTCAAGAAGGTTCTTATCGGCAACCGCGGCGAGATCGCGTGCCGCATTGCGCGCACCTGCCGGCGGCTGGGCATCGCGCCCGTCGGCGTGCACTCCAGCGCCGACCGCGATGCACTGCACACATCGGCGATGGACACGTCCATCGGCCTGGGCGGTGCCAGCGCGGCCGAGAGCTACCTGCGCATCGACGCCGTCATCGACGCCGCGCGCCGCACCGGTGCCGAGGCCATCCACCCCGGCTACGGCTTCCTGGCCGAGAACCCGGCGTTCGCTGAAGCCGTGGAAGCAGCGGGGCTGGTGTTCATCGGGCCCACGGCCGACACGCTGCGCCGGCTGGGCCACAAGGGCCAGGCCAAGGCCGAGGCGCGCGCGGCCGGCGTGCCCGTGCTCGGTGGCGGCGAGGACGCCAGCGCCGACGCCGAGACGGTGGCCGAGCGCGCACGCTCGGTCACGTTGCCGGTGCTGCTCAAGCCCGCGGCCGGCGGCGGCGGCAAGGGCATGCATGTGGTGCGGCAGGCGAGCGAGATGCCCGCCGCCATCGGCACCGCGATGCGCGAGGCGCGCAGCGCCTTCGGGGATGCGGCGCTGATCGTCGAGCCCTATGTCGAACGCGGGCGCCACGTCGAGGTGCAGATCGCCGGCGATGGCCGCGGCGAGGTGATCCACCTGTTCGAGCGCGAGTGCACGCTGCAACGCCGCCACCAGAAGCTGATCGAGGAAGCGCCTGCGGCGCTGCTGCCCCAGGGGCTGCGCGAGCGCTTGCTCGACGATGCGCTGCGGATCGCGCGCCGGTTCCACTACCGCGGTGTCGGCACGGTCGAGTTCCTCGTCGCCGGCGACCGGCACTGGTTCCTCGAGGTCAACCCGCGTCTGCAGGTGGAGCACCCGGTCACCGAGGAGGTGACCGGCATCGACATCGTCGAGCTGATGCTGCGCGTGGCCGCAGGCCTTGGACTGCCCTTGCGTCAGGCCGATGTGCGCGTGCGCGGCCACGCGGTGGAAGCGCGGCTGTGCGCCGAGGACGCCGAGCGCGACTTCCTGCCCGCTACCGGAAGCATCGAGCAGATCGCCTTCCCGGGCGGCGGGGTCCGCGTCGAAAGCGGCGTGCGTGCCGGCTCCGAGGTGACGCCGCACTACGACTCGCTGCTGGCCAAGCTCGTGGTGCACGCAGCCACTCGCGACGAAGCGCTCGACCGCGTGCAGGCCGCACTGGCCGAGACGCGGGTGCTGGGCGTGACCACCAATGCCGATTTCCTGCGCCGGCTGCTGGCGCGGGCCGAGGTGCGCGACGCCAGCTTCCACACCCGCAGCATCGACGAGTGGCTGGCCCGGCCGGATCGCACGGCCCAGGCGGTGCCGCCGGCCATCGTGGCCGCGGCCGGCCTGTGGTGGATGTTCGACGAACGCGCGCGCGCTCCCGACTGTGGTTCCTGGTCGGCGGCCGATGTCACAGGCTGGCAGATGCACGCCGGCGACGACCCGCTGAGCGCCGTGCCCGCCGTGCTGCTGCGCGACGGCGCGACTGTCCACGAGGTACACCTGGGCATCCCCGGCCCCGACGGTTTCACCACCGTGCAGGTGGGCGACACGCGCCTGCGCCTGGCGCTGCGCGCCCAATCCGGCGGTGGCTGGCAGTGCGAGCAGGGCGGCGAAGTGCGGCCCCTCGCGCTGGCCCGCCGCGGCACCAGCCTCTTCGTGCAGGCGGGTGGCACCGGCCACCTGCTCGAGGTGCTGCCCTACCTGGCCCGCGCGGCGGCAGGCTCTGCAGGGTCCGGCGAACTGCGCACGCCGATGATGGGCACCAT
Source organism: Burkholderiaceae bacterium (assembly GCA_035716845.1). Taxonomy (GTDB): domain Bacteria; phylum Pseudomonadota; class Gammaproteobacteria; order Burkholderiales; family Burkholderiaceae_C; genus CADEEN01. The sequence continues at coordinate 265 of DASTJE010000270.1, read as the reverse complement.
CCTCGCCACCCATGCCGAGGTGGGCCAGGCCCTGCGCGCCGGCGACGTGGTGGTGACGATGGAGTCGATGAAGATGGAAATGAAGATCTGCGCCGAGCACGACGGTGTGCTGGCCAGCCTGAGTGCCGTCGCCGGCCAGACCGTGGAGCGTGGCCGCGTGGTGGCGGTCGTCGCCGCCGCCGACGCTCCCGACGCTGCCCCGGCCGATGCGGCCACCTGACAACCTGCCTGGAGAACCCGTTGGACTACAAGACCATCCGCCTTG
>DASTJE010000269.1:0-26471 GCA_035716845.1 Burkholderiaceae bacterium | reverse complement strand
GCCACGGCGCCGCTGGTGGCCGAGGGCTGCATCATGATGCGCAAGTGCCACCTCAATACCTGCCCGGTGGGCGTGGCCACGCAGGACCCGGTGCTGCGCAAGAAGTTCGCCGGCAAGCCCGAGCACGTCGTCAACTACTTCTTCTTCGTCGCCGAGGAGGCGCGCCAGATCATGGCGCAGCTGGGCATTCGCAAGTTCGACGACCTGATCGGCCGCAGCGACCTGCTCGACACCAAGAAGGGCATCGCGCACTGGAAGGCCCGCGGCCTCGACTTCAGCCGCGTGTTCCACCAGCCGGCGGTGCCGGTCGACGTGCCGCGCCACCAGGTCGACGAGCAGGATCACGGCCTGGGCAAGGCGCTCGACGTGCGCCTGATCGAGAAGTGCCGGCCTGCCATCGAACGCGGCGAGAAAGTCCAGTTCATGGAGGAGGTGCGCAACGTCAACCGCTCGGTGGGCGCGATGCTCTCCGGCGAGTTGATCCGGCACCGGCCCGAAGGCCTGCCCGACCACACCATCTTCATGCAGATGGAAGGCACCGGCGGCCAGAGCTTCGGCGCCTTCCTGGCCACCGGCATCACGCAGTACCTGATCGGTGACGCCAACGACTACACCGGCAAGGGGCTGTCGGGCGGCCGCATCGTGGTGCGCCCCAGCATCGACTTCCGCGGCGACGCTACCGCCAACATCATCATCGGCAACACCGCCCTCTACGGCGCCACCAGCGGCGAGGCCTTCTTCCGCGGCGTGGCCGGCGAGCGCTTTGCGGTGCGCCTGTCGGGAGCCACCACGGTCGTCGAGGGCACCGGCGACCATGGGTGCGAGTACATGACGGGCGGCACCGTCGTGGTGCTCGGCAAGACCGGGCGCAACTTCGCGGCCGGCATGTCGGGCGGCGTGGCCTACGTCTACGACGAGGACGGCCACTTCGCCAGGCGCTGCAACACCAGCATGGTGGGCCTGGACAAGGTGCTGCCGCGCGACGAGCAGGATCCGGCCACCTTCCACCGCGGCCAGGCCGACGAGGTGCTGCTGCGCAAGCTGATCGAGGACCACCATCGTTGGACGGGCAGCCTGCGTGCGCGCGAAATCCTCGACCACTGGGCCGAGGGGCGCGGGCGCTTCATCAAGGTGTTCCCGCACGAGTACGCGCGCGCGCTCAAGCAGATGAATGCGACGCAGACGGCCGACGCGACGATCGCCAAGGCCAAGGGCAAGGCCACGGTTCCCGCCAAGTAAGAGCACATCATGGGCAAAGTCACCGGCTTCCTCGAATACGAACGCCTCGAAGAGGGCTACGAGCCCGTCCCGCAGCGGGTCAAGAACTGGAAGGAGTTCGTCATCGGCCTCACGGCCGAGCAGGCCAAGATCCAGGGCGCGCGCTGCATGGACTGCGGCACGCCGTTCTGCAACAGCGGCTGCCCGGTCAACAACATCATCCCGGACTTCAACGACCTGGTGTACCGGGGCGACTGGAAGAACGCGATCACGGTGCTGCACAGCACGAACAACTTCCCCGAGTTCACGGGCCGCGTCTGCCCGGCCCCGTGCGAGGCGGCCTGCACGCTCAACGTCAACGACGACGCCGTGGGCATCAAGTCGATCGAGCACGCCATCATCGACCGCGCCTGGGCCGAGGGCTGGGTGCAGCCGCAGCCGGCCAAGCGCAAGACGGGCAAGACGGTGGCGGTGGTCGGCTCCGGCCCCGCCGGCCTCGCGGCGGCGCAGCAGCTTGCGCGCGCCGGCCACGAGGTGACGGTGTTGGAGAAGAACAGCCGCCTGGGCGGCCTGCTGCGCTACGGCATCCCCGACTTCAAGATGGAGAAGTCGCACATCGACCGCCGCATCGAGCAGATGAAGGCCGAGGGCGTGAGCTTCCGCACCGGTGTGCTCGTGGGCGCCTTCCCGAAGGACAGCAAGGTCACCAACGATGCCAAGGAGACGGTCGATGCCGAGGTGCTGAAGGCGCAGTTCGACGCCGTGCTGCTGACCGGGGGCGCCGAGCAGAGCCGCGACCTGCCGGTGCCGGGCCGCGAGCTGGACGGCGTGCACTTCGCGATGGAGTTCCTGCCGCAGCAGAACAAGGTCGTCGCCGGCGACAAGCTCAAGGGCCAGATCATGGCCACGGGCAAGCACGTGATCGTGATCGGCGGCGGCGACACGGGCAGCGACTGCGTGGGCACCAGCAATCGCCACGGGGCGGCCAGCGTGACCCAGTTCGAGCTGATGCCGATGCCGCCCGAGCAGGAGAACAAGCCGCTGGTGTGGCCGTACTGGCCGACCAAGCTGCGCACCAGCTCCAGCCACGAGGAGGGCTGCGAACGCACGTTCGCGATCGCGACCAAGGAATTCATCGGCGACAAGGGCAAGGTCAAGGCCCTGAAGACGGTGCAGGTCCAGTGGCAGGGTGGCAAGATGGTCGAGGTGCCCGGCAGCGAGAAGGAATGGAAGGCCGACCTGGTGCTGCTCGCGATGGGCTTCGTCAGCCCGGTCGCCAGCGTGCTGGAAGCCTTCGGCGTCGAGCGCGACAACCGCGGCAATGCGAAGGCGGGCACCGAGGCCGCCGGTGGCTACCGGACCAACGTCGACAAGGTGTTCGCTGCCGGCGACATGCGGCGCGGCCAGAGCCTGGTCGTGTGGGCGATCCGCGAGGGCCGCCAGGCGGCGCGCGCCGTCGACGAGTTCCTGATGGGCGCGAGCGACCTGCCGCGCTGAGCCGACAGGTCACAAGACGTAAGCCGCGGCCATGCGGGGAATCCCGCATGGGTGCGTGCTGCGTGAGAGAATCCGCGCCGCCTCGACCGACCTCTTCGCGGCGCGTGCCCCCGGGCCGTTCCGCCTTGCCGATTGAACCCCTCCGACGCCTTCATCGAGATCGACCGTGTCACGTTCGGCTACGACGCCAGCCGCACGATCCTCAGTGACCTCTCGCTGAAGTTCGCGCGCGGCAAGGTCACGGCCGTCCTCGGCGGATCGGGCTGCGGCAAGACGACGCTGCTGCGCCTGATCGGAGGCATGGCGGCCGCCGACAGCGGCCGCGTGGTGTTCGACGGCGAGGTGCTCGACGCGCGCGATCGGGCGCAACTCCTGCGGCTGCGCCGGCGCATGGGCATGCTGTTCCAGTTCGGCGCCCTGTTCACCGACCTGTCGGTCTTCGACAACGTGGCCTTCCCGCTGCGCGAGCACTCGGGCCTGCCGGAGTCGATGATCCGAGACATCGTGCTGATGAAGCTGCACGCCGTGGGGCTGCGCGGGGCGGCGGACCTGCGCATCAGCGAGGTGTCCGGCGGCATGGCGCGGCGCATCGCGCTGGCGCGTGCCATCGCGCTCGACCCGGCGCTGATCATGTACGACGAACCCTTCGCCGGGCTGGACCTGATCAGCATGGGTGTGGCCGCCAATCTGATCCGCAAGCTCAACGACGCCACCGGCGCCACGTCGCTCGTGATCTCGCACGACGTGCCCGAGTGCATGGCCATCAGCGACCACGTGATCCTGATGGCCACCGGCGGGCGCATCGTCGCGCAGGGCACGCCGGCCGAGCTCATGGCTTCGGCCGACCCCGAGACGCGCCAGTTCGTGCGCGGCGAGCCCGACGGGCCGGTCAAGTTCCACTACCCGGCGCCGTCGCTCGAAGACGATTTCGGCCGGAGGGCCAGCGCATGAGCGCAGCGCCGGGCCGCCCCAAGCAAGCTCGCATCCCCTCGGGGGATCGCTTGCGGTACTCCGCGAGCGAGGGGCTGACATGAACTGGCTGGCCACGCTCGGCACGCGCTCGCTCGACGTGATGCGCAGCTTCGGCCACGCGGGGGCGTTCTTCCTCGACCTGCTGCTCAACGTGCCGGCCGCGCTCAGGCGCTTCGCGCTGGTGGTGCGGCAGGTCCACGCCATCGGCAACCTGTCGCTGGTGATCATCCTCTCGTCGGGCCTGGCCGTCGGCTTCGTGCTGGCGCTGCAGATGTACTACGCGCTGGTCACCTACGGGGCCACCGAGTCGCTGGGGCTGATCGTCAACCTGGCGCTGGTGCGCGAGCTGGGGCCGGTGGTCACGGCGCTGCTGTTCGCCGGCCGGGCCGGCACCTCGCTGACGGCCGAGATCGGCCTGATGAAGGCGGGCGAGCAGCTGGCCGCGATGGAGATGATGGCCGTCGACCCGCGCGCGCGCGTGCTCGCACCGCGCTTCATCGGCGGCGTGGTCTCGATGCCGCTGCTGGCCGCGCTGTTCTCGGCCATCGGCATCCTGGGCGCCTACGTCGTGGGCGTGCTGCTGATCGGGCTGGACGCGGGCAACTTCTGGTCGCTGATGCAGTCGCGCGTGGACGTCTGGCGCGATGTCGGCAACGGCGTGGTCAAGAGCTTCGTGTTCGGCATCGTCTGCACGGCCGTCGCGCTGTACCAGGGTCACGAGACCGAGGCGACGCCCGAGGGCGTGGCCTATGCGACGACGCGCACCGTGGTGATCTCCTCGCTGTCGGTGCTGGGGCTGGATTTCGTGCTCACGGCGCTGATGTTTTCGACGCCGTGACGGGAGAGGAACGATGGGCAAGAAAGGTATCGAGACGCTGGTGGGCCTGTTCGTGCTGCTGGGCATGGCTGCGCTGCTGTTCCTGGCGCTGAAGGCGGCCAACCTGGCAAGCTTCGGCGAGCGTGCCGGTTACACCGTGACCGCGCGCTTCGACAACATCGGCGGCCTCAAGCCGCGTGCGCCGGTGCGCAGTGCCGGCGTCACCGTGGGGCGCGTCAAGAGCATCGCGCTCGACGTCAAGACCTACCAGGGCGTGGTCACGATGGAGATCAACCAGGACGTGCAGTTTCCGAAGGACTCCTCGGCCAAGATCCTCACCTCGGGCCTGCTGGGCGACCAGTACGTCGGGCTCGAGCCCGGCGGCGACGAGAAGAACCTCGCGCCCGGCGACGTGATCCGCCAGACCCAGTCGGCCGTGGTGCTCGAGAACCTGATCGGCCAGCTGATCTTCAACAAGGCCGCCGACGCCGGCACGCCGGGCGGGGAGGCCAAGAAGTGAACGCCACCCTGCGCAGCGCCGTCGCTGCACTGGCGCTGGCCGCGCTGGGTGGTGGCGTCCAGGCCCAGGACGCCGCGGCGCGCGCCTCGAACCCCGCCGATCCGCTCGAGGGCTGGAACCGCGCGGTCTTCTCGTTCAACGATGCCGTCGACAGCGCCGTGCTGCAGCCGGTGGCGCGCGGCTACAAGGCCGTCGTGCCCGAGCCGCTGCGCGCGGGCGTCACCAACTTCTTCGCCAACATCGGCGACGTCTGGTCGGCCGTCAACAACGCCCTGCAGGGCAAGGGCGAGGCCGCCGCGACCAGCGTCGCGCGCGTGGCCACCAACACGCTGTTCGGCATCGGCGGCGTGTTCGACGTGGCGAGCGACCTCGGCATGGAGCGCCGCAGCGAGGACTTCGGCCAGACGCTCGGTCGCTGGGGCCTGCCGCCCGGGCCCTATCTCGTGCTGCCCCTGCTGGGCCCGTCGTCGGTGCGCGACACCGCGGGCCTGGCGCTGGACATGCAGGCCGGCGTCGGCGCCCTCACCGACGACCGGCGTGCCGCCAACTCGCTGCGGGCGCTCAACATCGTCGACACGCGCACCAACCTGCTCGGGGCCTCGCGCGTGCTCGACGACGTGGCCCTGGACAAGTACAGCTTCCTGCGCGATGCCTACCTGGCGCGGCGCCGCAGCCTCGTCCACGACGGCGACCCGCCGCCGCTGCCCGAGGACCGCGACGAGCCGCCGCCTGCCCGGTAAACCCGCGCCGCCGCCCGGCGTTGAACGACCTGCGGCTGCCCGACGGCAGCCCTGCTGCAAAGGATGACCATGACGCTCAAGCAAGTCTTCTCCGGCCTCCTGACCCTGGTGCTGGCTTTCGGCGCGGCCGCGGCGGACCTCGCCTCGTCGCCCGACGGCCTGATCCGCCAGCTCTCCACCGAGGTGATCGACACCGTGAAGTCGGACAAGGCGATCCAGTCCGGCGATCTCGGCAGGATCGTCACGCTGGTCGACAGCAAGGTCATGCCGCACGTCAACTTCCAGCGCATGACGGCGTCGGCCGTCGGCCGCAACTGGCGCACGGCCACGCCCGAGCAGCAGAAGCGCCTGCAGGAGGAATTCAAGACCCTGCTGGTGCGCACCTATGCCGGAGCGCTCACGCAGGTGAAGGACCAGACGGTGCAGCTCAAGCCGATGCGCGCCGCTGCGGAAGACACCGAGGTCGTCGTGCGCACCGAGATCAAGGGCAAGGGCGAGCCGATCCAGCTCGACTACCGCCTCGAGAAGGCCAACGCGGCCTGGAAGATCTACGACGTCAACGTGCTGGGCGTGTGGCTGGTCGAGCAGTACCGCAACCAGTTCGCGCAGGACATCAGCGCCGGCGGCATCGACGGGCTGATCGGCAAGCTCGCCGAGCGCAACAAGGGCGCCGGCAAGTCCTGAGGCCGGCATGCACGCATTGCCCGCCACCCTGACGCTGGCCGAGGCCAAGGCCGCGGCCGAAGCGATCGCGCGCGCGGCGGGCGAGGGCGAGGGTCCGCTGCAGGTCGACGCCCGCGGCCTGCATGCCTTCGACACCTCGGCCATTGCCGTGCTGATCGAGGGGCGCCGCTGCGCGCTCGCGGCCGGCCGCGCGTTCCGCGTGCACGCGGCGCCCGCGGCCATGGTGGAGCTGGCCGGCCTCTACGGGGTGGGCGACCTGCTCGCCTTCGAGGCGCCGCGCCCGTGACGGACCGGCGCGCGGTCAGTCGCCCTTGGCGTAGCGCTTGGCGCGCAGGTTGCGCTTGATCTCGGCCAGCATCGGCCGCAGTGCGCTGCCCAGGCGCAGTGCCACGCCGGTGGTCAGGATGTCGATGATCACCAGGTGCAGCAGGCGCGACACCATCGGGCTGTAGCGGTCGTAGTCCTCCGGATGGTCGGCCGCCAGCAGGATCTGGTGGGCCCCGGTCGCATTGCGTGCCAGAGGTGAGCCGCTGGCGGTGACGACGATCACCGTGGCGCCCTTGCGGCGCGCGATCTCGGCCGCGTCCAGCAGGTCGCGGCTGTGGCCGGAGTTGGAGATCACGACCACGCAGTCTCCGGGTTTCAGCATCGTCGCGCTCATCACCTGCACGTGGCCATCGGCCACCGCAGCGGCCGTGACGCCGAGGCGGAAGAACTTGTGCTGCGCGTCCTGCGCCACGATGCCGGAGTTGCCGACGCCGTAGAACTCGATGCGGCGCCCGTTGCGGCAGGCCGCCGCCAGCGCGTCGATCGCGCGCTCGAACGCGTGCGAGGCGGCGTCGTTGCGGTAGGCCAGCAGCGCGCTCACCGCGTTGTCGATCACCTTGACGACGATATCGCCGGGCTTGTCGTCCTCGTCGACCGCGCGGTGCACGAAGGGCACGCCCTCGTTGACGGTGCCGGCGAGCTTGAGCTTGAAGTCGGCCAGGCCGTCGTAGCCCACGCTGCGGCAGAAGCGCACCACCGTGGGCTTGCTGACATGGGCGCGTTCGGCCAGCTCGCCCACCGGCAAGGACGCGAAACCCCGTGCGTCGGCCAGCACCAGGCGGGCCACGCGCTGCTCGGCCGGCGGCAGCGCCGGCAGTGCGGCCTCGATGCGCTCGAGCATGGACATGTGCGCTATTGCTCCTCCGCCCAGCTGAAGCCGTCGCGCGCGATCAGGGCGCTGGCCGCCGGCGGGCCCCAGGAGCCGGCCGCATAGGGGCGCGGGCCATCCGGGTCGCGCCGCCAGGCGTCGAGGACGGGTTCGACCCAGCGCCAGGCTTCCTCCTGCTCGTCGCTGCGCACGAACAGGTTCAGCCGGCCGGCGATCGCGTCGAGCAGCAGGCGCTCGTAGGCGCCCACGCGCGCGCTGCCGAAGGTCTTGTCGAAGTCGAGGTCCAGCTTGACGGGCGAGAGCACCTCGTTGCCGCCGCTGCCCTTGGCCGCCAGCAGGTGCAGCTCGAGGCCGTCCTCCGGCTGAAGCTTGATCACGAGCTTGTTGGCGCGCGCGCTGCCCGCGAAGATCGCGTGCGGCACGGGGCGGAAGTTGACGACGATCTGCGCCTCGCGCGCCGCCAGCCGCTTGCCGGTGCGCAGGTAGAAGGGCACGCCGGCCCAGCGCCAGTTCTGCACCTCGGTGCGCAGCGCGACGAAGGTCTCGGTGGCGCTGCCCGCGGGCACCTTGACCTCGTCGAGGTAGCCGCCCACCGCCTGGCCGTCGATGGTGCCCGCGCGGTACTGCCCGCGCACCACGTCGCGCGCCACCGTCTCGGGCGTGAAGGGCTTGAGCGACTTCAGCGCCTTGAGCTTCTCGTCGCGGATCGCGTCGGCATCGCCGGTGGCCGGCGGCTCCATCGCGATGATCGTCAACAGCTGCAGCGCGTGGTTCTGCACCATGTCGCGCAGCGCGCCGGTGCGGTCGTAGAAATCCCCGCGCGTGCCCACGCCCAGGCGCTCGGCGATCGTGATCTGGATGTTGGCGATGCTCTCGCGGCGCCACAGCGGCTCGAACAGCGCATTGCCGAAGCGCAGAGCGGCCAGGTTCTGCACCGCCGGCTTGCCCAGGTAGTGGTCGATGCGCAGCGCCTGCGACTCGGCAAACGCAGCGCGCACCACGCGGTTGATCTCGCGCGCGCTGGCCAGGTCGTGGCCGAGCGGCTTCTCCAGCACCACCCGCACATGCGGCCCGTTCAGCCCGGCGGCGCCGAGCTGGGCGCAGATCTGGGTGAACAGGTGCGGGCTGGTGGCGAGGAAGAACACCGTGCACTCGGCGCCGCGCGCGTCGAGCCACTGCTTGAGGCCCGCGTAATGCTCGGGCTGCGCCAGATCCATGCGTCGGTAGTGCAGCAGCTCGGCGAAGCGCGCGAACTCCTCGTCGGACGGGCGCTTGGCCTGCTCGACCTCGACGAAGCGCTCGCGGATGAAGTGGCGGTACTCGGCGTCGCTGCGCTCGTCGCGCGCCACGGCGAGGATGCGACCGCCGGCGGGCAGCTTGCCGTGGCGCCAGGCCTGGAACAGGGCCGGCAGCAGCTTGCGCCAGGCCAGGTCGCCGGTGCCGCCGAAAAGGACGAGGTCGAAGCTCATGCGCGATGTAACTTTATTACGCTCCGCATGATGCATGAGTTTCTTCCGGCGGTCAAATGAACGACGCCCCGGCGGGGCCGGGGCGTCGGGGGTTGGTGCAGAGCGCGCTCAGTTGCCGCAGCCCAAGGCCACGATGCGGTCGTACGCCGCCCTGGCCTGCACCAGGCCGAAGCCGAAGTTGTTGTCGCGGCCTGCGGCGCCCAGGTCCTTGGCGGACTTGTTGAGCGAGTTGCGCAGCTGCGCGGCGGTGCAGGTGCGGCCCGCCGTGGGCGCGGCCGGCGTGAAGTAGCTCCATACCAGTGCCGCCACGGCCGAGACATGCGGCGTGGCCATCGACGTGCCGTCGTAGTAGGCGTAGTTGGCGGCACCTACGCCGACGTTGGTCGCCTGGCCGGTGCGGTTCAGCAGCGCATTGCCGTCCTCCTGCGAGATCGACACCGAGGGGATGTTCGTCACCGTGGTGCCGAGCGTGCCGCTGAAGGCGCCGGCGACGTTGTTGTAGATGACCGCGCCCACGCCGCCGCTGGCCTGGCAGTTGCTCACCTTGGTGGCGAAGTCGATCGTGCCGCGGGCAATGAGGCAGACCTTGCCGCTGGCGCCAGCGTTCACGGCATCACCGAGGCCGAAGTTGAACAGCGCGCCGCTGCGCGAAACGGCCGGCGAGCCCTCCATCGGGAAGGCCTCGACCACCAGCCCACCCACGTCCAGCGAGCCCAGCAGCCCCTTGCCGGTGGGTACCGTGGACAGCACGCCCACGCCCGGGCCCGAGATCTCGACGTCCTTGTTGTACTGCGAGAAGTCGGCCTTGAGGTTGTTGACGTCCACCGCCGCCACGCTGACCACGCTGGCGTAGCCGGCCGGGTACGAAGTGCGGCTGTTGCCGCCGTTGCCGGCGGCGGCGATGGGCAGGATGTTGGCGTCCAGCAGCTGCTGGAACTTCGTCTGTTCGGTGCGGCTGGACAAGGAGCCGCCGAGCGACATGCTGACCACGTTGGCGCCGGCGTTCTGGCAGCGCGTGGCGGCATCGACCAGGGTGGACGAGTAGGCCCAGGCGCCGCTGTCACCGAACACGCGCACGATGTACAGGTTGAGGTTGCCGCCGGCATTCACGCCCACGACGCCGGTACCGGTATTGTTCAGGGCCGCGATGGTGCCGGCCACGTGGGTGCCGTGGCCGTCACCGTCCACGTTCCAGGCCAGGTTGCCGTTGTAGCCACTCACGTTGGCACCGCTGGGCAGGTCTTCGTGGCCCATCGAGTAGCCGGAGTCGATGATGCAGACCTTGCGGTTGACGGTGAGCGCATCGCCCTGCGGGAGCAGATGCGCCTGCACGGCGCGGATGCCCCAGGGCTCGAGCTGGCCGCTGGCGTAAGGCGTCGCCGATGGCGACGTCAGCGCCAACGGATAGCGCTTGACGTCCTCCTCGACGTACTCCACGCGGGGGTTGCGGGCGAGACCGACGACGGCGGCGCTGGGCACCGTCACCGCCATCGCGTTCATGCCGGCGATCTCGAGTTCGACCGCACCCCGCGCCTGCGACACCAGCGCGCGCATCTCGGAGGCGGCGCCCGGCTTGTACGCCACGATGACGCGCGTGGCGTCGGCCGCCTGGGCAGTGCCCGCGAGGACGGCCAGCGTGGTGACGCCGCCCAGCAGCGACAGGTTGAGCGCCCGGCGGGCGGACTGGAACGGGATCTTCATCAGGTCGTCCTTTGCATGGCCGGGCCGGCGGCCCGTGTCGGGTGCGCGCAGTGTAGGGAGTGCCGCGACCGGACGGCGCGGTGTCCCCCCGAAATCAGGGTGAGTACTATTCCCGGAAAACCCGCACCCCGCCCCGATGAACCAGCTCGACCAGCTCAAGCAGTACACCACCGTCGTCGCCGATACCGGCAACTTCAGGCAGCTCGCCCAGTTCGCGCCGCGCGACGCCACCACCAACCCGACACTGATCCTCAAGGCGGTGCAGCAGAGCGAGTACGCGCCGCTGCTGGCCGAGGCGGTCGCCGGTGGCCAGGGGCACCCGCTCGACCGCGTGGTCGACGAGGTGCTGGTGCGCTTCGGGCTGGAGATCCTCAAGGTGGTGCCCGGGCGCGTCAGCACCGAGGTCGATGCGCGCCTGTCCTTCGACACGGCGGCCACGATCGCCCGCGCGCACCGCCTGATCGAGCTGTACGAACGGGCCGGCATCGACCGTTCGCGCGTGCTCATCAAGATCGCCTCCACGTGGGAGGGCATCCAGGCCGCCAAGGCGCTGGAGCACGAAGGCATCCACTGCAACCTGACGCTGCTGTTCGCGTTCTGCCAGGCGGTGGCGTGCGGCGAGGCCGGCGTGACCCTGATCTCGCCCTTCGTTGGCCGCATCTACGACTGGTTCAAGAAGGCGGCCGGGCCCGCCTGGGACGAGGCGGCGATGGCCGGCGTCAACGACCCCGGGGTGCGTTCGGTGACGCAGATCTACACCTACTACAAGCGCTTCGGCATCGCCACCGAGGTGATGGGCGCGAGCTTCCGCAACGTGGGCCAGATCCAGGCCCTGGCCGGCTGCGACCTGCTGACCATCAGTCCCGAACTGCTGGCGCAACTGCAGGCCGCCGACGCCCCGCTCGCGCGCCGGCTCGACCCGGCTCACGCGCGCAGCGCGCCGGTGCACGCGGTCACCTTCGACGAGACGGGCTTCCGCTGGGCGCTCAACGAGGATGCGATGGCCACCGAGAAGCTGGCCGAAGGCATCCGCGCCTTCGCCGCCGACGCGGCCAAGCTCGACCGCATGATCGAGGGGCTGGCATGAGCCGCGCCGCGCCGGGCCGCCCCCAGCAAGCGGCTGTCCCCTCGGGGGACCGCCCGATGTATGCATCAGGCGAGGGGCTGTCATGACGCGCTGCGACCGCACCGCGGCCTGGGCGGCCCTGAAGGGCCACTACGAGGCGCACGGGCGCGACTTCGACCTGCGCGAAGCCTTTGCGCGCGACGCGGGGCGCGCCGCGGCGCTGTCCTTCGAGGCGCCCGAGGTGTTCGCCGACCTGTCGAAGAACCTGCTCGACGTGGCGACGCTGAAGTTCCTGCTTGACCTCGCGCGCGAGTGCGGGCTCGAGACGCACCGCGACGCCATGCTGGCCGGCGAGGCGATCAACCGCACCGAGGGCCGGGCGGTGCTGCACAGCGCGTTGCGCGCGCCGCGCGGGGCGGCGCCGTTCGCCGACGAGGTGCACGGCGTGCTCGATGCGCTGCTGGCCTGGGCCGACGCACAGCGCGACGGTGCGGCGAGCGGCATCCGCCACGTGGTCAACATCGGCATCGGCGGCAGCGACCTCGGGCCCGCGATGGCGGTGCAGGCACTCGAGCCCTACGTTGCGCCGCACCTGCAGCTGCACTTCGTCAGCAACGTCGATGCGCACGACCTGACGCGCGTGCTCAAGCGCGCGTCGCCGCGCGAGACGCTGTTCATCGTCGCCTCCAAGACCTTCACGACACAGGAGACGATGACCAATGCGCTGGCCGCGCGCCAGTGGTTCCTGGCCCAGGGCATGGCCGAGGCCGACATCGCCCGCCATTTCGCGGCCACCACCACCAACGTGCGCGCGGCGGCCGAGTTCGGCATCACGACGACCTTCGGCTTCTGGGACTGGGTGGGCGGGCGCTACTCGCTGTGGAGCGCGATCGGCCTGCCGATCGCGCTCGCGGTGGGCAGCGCGCCGTTCCGGGCCCTGCTCGACGGCGCCCATGCGATGGACCGCCACTTCGCCGAGACGCCGCTCGAGCACAACCTGCCGGTGCTGCTCGGCCTGGTGGACCTCTGGTACCGCAACTTCCACCACTTCACCAGCCGCTCGGTGGCGCCCTACCACCAGGGCCTGGCGCGCCTGCCGGCCTACCTGCAGCAGCTCGAGATGGAGAGCAACGGCAAGCGCGTGGACATGGCCGGCGAGCCGCTGCCCTATGCGACGAGCCCGGTGGTCTGGGGTGAGCCGGGCACCAACGGCCAGCACGCCTACTTCCAGATGCTGCACCAGGGCACGGACGTGGTGCCGGTGGAGTTCATCGCCGTGCGGCGGCCGCACCACGCGCTCGACGATTCGCACACCAAGCTGCTGGCCAACTGCCTGGCGCAGAGCCAGGCCCTGATGCTCGGCAAGACCGTCGAGGAGGCGCGGGCCGAGTCCACGCCCACCGCCTCGCCAGTCTTCGATCCGGCACGGCTGGCGCATCACCGCACCTTCCCCGGCAACCGCCCCAGCACGACCCTGGTGCTGGAGTCGCTCACGCCACGCGCCCTCGGTGCCCTGATTGCGCTCTACGAGCACCGCGTCTTCACCACCGGCGCGCTGTGGGGCATCAACAGTTTCGACCAGTGGGGCGTCGAGCTCGGCAAGGCGCTGGCCAACCGCCTGCTGCCGCGCTTCGCCAGCGGCGATGCCAGCGGCCTCGATCCCTCGACCGCCGCGCTGTTGGCGCGATTGCGCTCATGACCCGCCGCACCGTCGTCTTCGATGTCGGCGGCGTGCTGGTGCAGTGGCATCCGCTCGAGCTGATGCGCACGCACTTCCCGGCGCGGGCGGCTGACGAGGCCGCGGCCCGCGCGCTGATGGTGCAGGTGTTCCAGACCTTCACGCCCGAGGCCGACTGGGGCGCCTTCGACCGCGGCGAGGTCGAGCCCGCGGCGCTGGCCGAGCGCATCGCCGCGCGCACCGGCCTGCCGCAGGCCGGCGTGGCGGCCCTGATCGCGGCGATCCCCGAGCACCTGCAGCCGATGCCCGAGAGCGTGGCCCTGCTCGAGCGCGTGCGCGTCGCCGGCCACCGGCTGGCGCTGCTGTCGAACATGCCGCGGCCCTACGCCCTGCACCTGGAGCGCGCGCACGCGTGCTTCGGCTGGTTCGCGCACCGCACCTGGTCGGGCTTCCTCGGCGTGATGAAACCGCAGCGCGCGATCTTCGACCACGTGCGCACCGCGCTCGACCTCGACCTCGCGCACGCCGTCTTCATCGACGACCACCACGGCAACATCGCCGCCGCGCACCGCTACGGCTGGCAGGCGCTGCAGTTCACGTCGGCCGCGCAGTGCGGGGCCGATCTGGCGGCCGGCGGCTGGCTGTGATCGCGTTGTCGCGCGTTCAGCGCGGCGTGCTGAGCCAGGCCTGCGCCAGCCGCACCCACATCGTGGCGCCCAGCGGGATCAGGTCGTCGTTGAAGTCGTAGCTCGGGTTGTGCAGCGTGCACGGCCCCAGGCCGTGGCCGCTGGCGCGGTGGCTGCCGTCGCCGTTGCCGATCACGAAGTAGCAGCCGGGCTTCTCGAGCAGGAAGTAGCTGAAGTCCTCGGCGCCCATGGTCGGCTCGAAGGGCAGCACGTTCTCGGCGCCGACCACGTCGCGCGCCACGCGGCGGAAGAACTCCGCCTCGGCCGCGTGGTTGATGGTGGGCGGGTAGTTGCGCACGAACTCGAACTCGCAGCGCGCCTCGAAGGCGGCGCAGGTGGCCTCGGCCACCGTCTTCATGCGGCGCTCGATCATCTCCAGCACCTCGAGCGTGAAGGTGCGCACCGTGCCCTCGATCACGCAGTGGTCGGGCACCACGTTGGTGGCCTCGCCGGCGTGGATCATCGTCACCGAGATCACCGCCGCGTCGGTGGGCTTCTTGTTGCGCGTGACGATGGTCTGGAAGGCCTGCACCATCTGGCAGGCCACCGGCACCGGGTCGATGCCGTTGTGCGGCAGCGCGGCATGCGAGCCCTTGCCGGTGATCGTGATCTTGAACTCGTTGGACGAGGCCATCGCCGGGCCGTCGCAGACTGCGAACTGGCCCGCCTTCATGCCCGGCCAGTTGTGCATGCCGAAGATCGCCTCCATCGGGAACTTCTCGAACAGGCCGTCCTTGATCATCTCGCGCGCACCGCCGCCGCCTTCCTCGGCCGGCTGGAACACCAGATAGACCGTGCCGTCGAAATGGCGGTGCCGCGCCAGGTGCTTGGCCGCGGCCAGCAGCATCGCGGTGTGGCCGTCGTGGCCGCAGGCGTGCATCTTGCCGGGGTGGGTGCTGGCGTGCGCGAAGGTGTTGCGCTCGGTCATCGGCAGCGCGTCGATGTCGGCGCGCAGCCCGACCGCGCGGCCGGACGACCCGTTCTTCACGATGCCCACCACGCCGGTGGTGCCCAGCCCGCGGTGCACCGGGATGCCCCAGCCCTCGAGCGCACGCGCGATCAGGTCGCTGGTGCGGCGTTCCTCGAAGCACAGTTCGGGATGGGCGTGGATGTCGCGCCGCATCGCGGCGATGGCCGCGGCGTCGGCCAGGATCGACTCGTGAACTTGCATGCAGCCTCCGGCAGTGACGGCGCTGCAGTATGCCGCGCCGGCCGGTACCACTGCGCTCAGTGGATGAATCGACCCTCGCGGCTGACCATCGAGAGGTCGACGAAGTGCGCGCCCGCGTGGTCGCCCGGTGCATAGCGGATGGTCACGCCCCCGAGGTCGAAGCTCGAGCGCTCCAGCGTGCGGACGAAGCCCTCGCGGGTCAGGTCGCGCCCGGCCGCCTGCAGGGCCACCGTCAGCGCCTTGGCCGTCATGTAGCCCTCCAGGCCCCCGTAGCTCAGTGCGCCCTCCGGGCGAGCCTGACGCATCGCGTCCTGGTACTCGCGCGAGATGGCGTGCTTGCGTTCCCAGGGGCTGGGCACGACCTGCGAGAACACCATGCCGTGCGCCAGCGCGCCGAGCTGCGCCGCGAGCTGCGACGAGCCTGAGTTCACCGCCATGAAGCTGGTGCGCGCGCCCAGCGCCTTGGCGCGCACGATCAGGCGCCCGTAGGTGCCGGCCGAGCCGTGGTTGATCATCACGTCCGGGCGCGCGTCCACCACGCGCCGCGCCAGCTCGTCGACCTTCGCGTCGCCGGTATCGCCGCCGATCGGCACGGCGAGCACGAAGTCGAGCCCCATCTCCGCGACCAGGCGTTGCACGTTGGCCAGGTGCAGCCGCCCGACATCGGCGTCGGAGTGGAAGAACGCCACCCGGCGCAGGCCGGTGCGCTGGGCCCATTCGAGCAGCGCGCGGTACTCGGTCAGGTGCTCGGCACGCACCGGGAACACCATCGGCGAGTGGGGGCGCCGCAGGTTGGGCGCGCCGGCCATCGGGCCGAAGAACGGCAGCTTCATTTCCTCGGCCACCTTGGCCACGGCGCTCGAGGGGCCACCCTCGATCGAGCCGAACAGGATGAACACGTCTTCGCCTGCCAGGCGGCGCGCGTTGGCCGCAGCCTGCTCGACGCTGTTGAGGTCGTCGAGCGTCGTCAGCTCGATGCGGCGTCCGTGGACGCCGCCCGCGGCATTCACCGCGGCCAGGTGGCGCTGGATGCCCTCCAGGGCCGCAGTGCCGTAGGCATTCTTGCCGTCCTGCAGCGTGATGGTCTGGCCGACCACCAGCCGCGTCGCGGCCACGCCCGGCGCGGCGCGCGCGCTGCCGGCCGGCAGCAGCGGCAACGCCACCGAGGCCGACAGGCCGATCAGGGTGCGACGCTGGATCTTCATGGCGTGGCTGCAACGGTGGCGACAAGCCCGACGGTACCCCTGGCGCGCGCTGCCGCCACGGCGCAGGCGCAAGGCGCTGTGCAATAGTTCGCCCATGAATCCGAATGCCGAGGCCCGGCGCAGCGTCCACGCCACCTGTCCGCACGATTGCCCGGACACCTGCGCGATGCAGGTCACCGTGGAGGGCGAGCGCATCGTGCGCATCCAGGGCGACCCGGCGCACATCACCACCGCCGGCGCCCTGTGCACCAAGGTCAGCCGCTATGCCGAGCGCACCGACCATCCGGAGCGGGTGCTGCATCCGCTCAAGCGCGTCGGCCCCAAGGGCCAGGGCCGGTTCGAGCGCATCACCTGGGACGAGGCGCTGGCCACGGTGGCTGCCCGCCTGAGCGCCGTCGCCGCGCGCGACCCCGAGGCCATCCTGCCCTACAGCTATGCCGGCACGATGGGCCTGGTGCAGGGCGAGGGCATGGCCGGGCGCTTCTTCCACAAGCTCGGCGCGTCGCGCCTGGACCGCACCATCTGCGCCACGGCCGGCGGCGAGGCCCTGGCAGCCACCTACGGCGCCAAGGTCGGCATGCACATGCGCTTCTTCGGCGAGAGCCGGCTGATCGTCATCTGGGGCAGCAACTCGATTGCCAGCAACCTGCATTTCTGGACCCTGGCGCAGCAGGCCAAGCGCGACGGCGCCAGGCTGGTGTGCATCGACCCGCGCCGCACCGAGACGGCCGAGAAGTGCCACCAGCACATCGCGCTGCGGCCCGGCACCGACGGCGCGCTCGCGCTGGGCGTGATGCACGAGCTGTTCGCCCGCGACGCGATCGACCACGACTACGTGGCGCGCCACGTGGCCGGCGTGGAGGCGCTGCGCGAGCGCGCGCTCGACTGGCCGCCCGAGCGCACGGCGCAGGTGTGCGGCATCACGGCCGACGAGGTGCGTGGCCTGGCGCGCGACCTGGCGGGCATCCGGCCGGCGGCGATCCGCCTCAATTACGGCATGCAGCGCGTGCACGGCGGCGGCAGCGCCGTGCGCCTGGTGGCGCTGTTGCCGTGCCTGGTCGGCGCGTGGCGGCACCGCGCGGGCGGCCTGTTGCTGTCGAGCTCGGGCTGGTTCCGTGACGTGCGCAATGCCAGCCTCGACCGGCCCGACCTGCTGGCCGGCCGGCGCCCGCGCACGATCAACATGAGCACGATCGGCGACGACCTGCTGCGCGAGGCCTCGCCGGCGTTCGGGCCGAAGGTCGAGGCCGTGGTGGTCTACAACAGCAATCCGGTGGCGGTGGCGCCCGAGTCGCGCAAGGTGGTGGCGGGCTTCGCGCGCGAGGATCTGTTCACCGTGGTGCTCGAGCATTTCCTGACCGACACCGCCGACCACGCCGACATCGTGCTGCCCGCCACCACTCAGCTCGAGCACCTCGACGTGCACACCGCCTACGGCCACACCGACGTGATGTTCAACGAGCCGGCGATCGCTCCGCGCGGCCAGTCGCGCTCCAACGCGCGCATCTTCCGCGACCTGGCCGCGCGCATGGGCTTCGCCGAGCCGTGCTTCGGCGACGACGACGAGGCCCTGGCGCGCCAGGCGATCGACTGGGACGCCCTGGGCACCTCGTTCGAGGCCCTGCGCGAGCGCGGCTGGGCCCCGCTGCCGCTGGCGGACGCGCCGTTCGCCGCGGGGGGCTTCCCCACGCCGGACGGCCGCGCGCAGGTCGAGTCCTGCGGCCTGGGCGTGCCCGACCACGTGCCCAACCACGAGTGCGCGCAGTCGACGCCCGAGCTGGCCCGGCGCTTTCCGCTGGCGATGATCTCGCCGCCGGCGCGCCACTTCCTCAACTCGACCTTCGTCAACGTGGCGAGCCTGCGCAGCATCGAGGGCGAGCCGTTGCTGGAGATCCATGCCGACGATGCCGCGCCGCGCGGCGTCGCCAGCGGCGCCATGGTGCGTGTCTTCAACGATCGCGGCGAGTACCGCTGCCGCGCCGAGGTGAGCGCGCGTGCCCGGCCCGGTGTCGTCAATGGCCTGGGCGTGTGGTGGCGCAAGCTCGGACCGGCGGGCACCAACGTGAACGAGGTCACCTCGCAGCGCCTCACCGACCTCGGCCGCGCGCCCACCTTCTACGACTGCCTGGTGCAGGTCGAAGCGGTGGCGTGAAGCGGGTCTGGCACGTGGCGGCCTGGAGCCTGGCGGGGACGGCGCTGCTGCTCGGTGCGGCCTGCCTGGGTGCGGGCTGCTCGTCCCTGGGCTATCTCGCGCAGTCGGCGGCGGGGCACCTCGACCTGGTGGCGCGCGCGCGCCCGTTCGAGGCGGTGCGCGCCGATGCGGCCACGCCCGAGGCCCTGCGCGAGCGCCTGGCGCTGGCCCTGCGCATCCGCGACTTCGCGGTGCGCGAACTCGCGCTGCCCGACAACCGCAGCTACCGCAGCTATGCCGACCTCGGGCGCGCGGCCGCGGTGTGGAACGTGGTGGCGGCGCCCGAACTGTCGCTGCAGCTCCAGACCTGGTGCTTTCCGGTGGTGGGCTGCGTGGGCTACCGCGGCTACTACGACCGCACCGATGCCGAGGCCGAGGCCGCAGCGCTGCGCACGCGCGCGCTGGAGGTCAGCGTCTACCCGGTGCCGGCCTACTCGACGCTCGGCAAGCTCGACTGGCTGGGCGGCGACCCGGTGCTCAACACCTTCGTGCACTGGCCCGAGGGCGAACTGGCACGTCTCGTGTTCCACGAACTCGCGCACCAGGTCGTCTACGCCGCCGGCGACACGACCTTCAACGAGTCCTTCGCCACCGCGGTCGAACGCCTGGGCGTGCAGCGCTGGCTGGCCGCCCACGCCGGCGAGGCGGCGCGCCGCGAGTACGCCGCGCTCGAGGCCCGGCGCGAGGACTTCCGCGCGCTGACCGGCCGCACCCGCGCCCAGTTGCAGGCGCTCTACGCGAGCGCGGGCCCCGAGGCCGACAAGCGCGCCCGCAAGGCCGAGATCCTGGCGGCGATGCGGGCCGACCATGCGCGCCTGAAGGCCGAGCGCTGGGGCGGATTCGCCGGCTACGACGGCTGGTTCGAGCGCGCCAACAACGCGAGCCTGGGCGTGCTGGCGGCCTACAACGCGCAAGTGCCGGACTTCGAGCGCCTGTTCGAGCGCGAGGGGCGCGACTTCGGCCGCTTCTACGCCGCGGTGCGGCGCCTCGCCGCCTTGCCGGCCGGCGAACGTCACGCCACACTCGCGGCACCCTGAACTTCCCCCCGCACCATGCCCGACATCAAGATCCACCGCGAACACGACCTCGGCCTCGAGAAGGCCCGCAAGATCGCCTGGCAATGGGCGGAGGAGGTCGAGCAGAAGTTCGACATGGAATGCACCGTGGTCGAGGGCGACTACAGCGACACCGTCGAGTTCGCGCGCAGCGGCGTGTCGGGCCGCCTGATCGTGGCGGCCGACCATTTCGATCTCGAGGCGCGGCTGGGCTTCCTGCTCGGCGCCTTCGCCAAGACCATCGAAGGCGAGATCACCAAGAACCTCGATGCGCTGCTGGCCCAGGGCGGCAAGGCCGCCAAGGCGGCGGGGCGCAAATCCGCGCGCAAGTGAGGGCGCCGTGGACTCGACGGTGGCGCCCGGGCGCCGGCGCTGGCTGCTCGGGCTGGCGATGACGGCGGCAGGGGCTTCCGCACAGCCGCTGCCGCAGGTGGGCAGCGGGCGCATCGAGCGCTTGCCGGACATGGCGTCGCGCCACGTCGCGCCGCGCCACGTGGACGTCTGGCTGCCGGCCGACTACGACGCCTCGCGGCGCCACGCCGTGCTCTACATGCACGACGGCCAGATGCTGTTCGACGCCGGAGCGACCTGGAACCGGCAGGCCTGGGCCGTCGACCGTGCCGTGGGCGCGCAGGTGAAGGCGGGGCGCTTGCGCGACACGCTCGTCGTGGGCATCTGGAACCACGGGCCGGAACGCTATGCCGAGTACTTCCCCGAGAAGGCGCTCGCCCATGCGCCGCAGGCCGTGCGCCGCGAGTACGTCGAACAGGCCTCGAACGGGCGCTCCAAGGCCGACGCCTACCTGCGATTCATCGTCGAGGAGCTCAAGCCCGAGATCGACCGCCGCTTTGCGACGCTGCCCGGGCGCGAGGCCACCTTCGTCGCCGGCTCCAGCATGGGCGGCCTGATCTCGCTGTACGCGCTGTGCGAGCACCCGCAGGTCTTCGGCGGAGCGGCGGCGCTGTCGGCGCATTTCGTCGGCCGGCCGACCGCCTGGGGGCTCGAGCGGGTGCGCAACGCGGCGCTGCCGCTGGCGCTGCTCGACTACCTGAGCGAGCGGCTGCCGGCCGCCGGCGCGCATCGGGTCTACATCGACCGCGGCACCGACGCGCTCGACGCGCTCTACGCCCCCGCGCTGGCGCTCGCGGCCGAACTGCTGCGCGACAAGGGCTATGGCCCGCGCGATGCCCAGACGCGCGTGGTCGAGGGCACCGGCCACAGCGAGACCGACTGGGCGCGCCGCATCGGCGAGGTGCTGGCGTTCGTGATGGCGCCGCGCTGACGTCGGAGGGGTGTCCAAAATGTGATCAAATCCAGACCTTCCGTGCAGATCTATGAAAATAGATATGCGAGCGCGTGGGTTCTGGATGTGATCACAAAATGGACGATTGGCTGACCCTCGCCCGGCCGGGCATCGACGCCGCGCGCGCCCAGGCACTGCTGCGCGCCGAGCGCGAGGCCTTCGCGGCGCGCAACCCGCGCTCGCGGGCGCTCTCCCACGACGCGGCCGCCCACCTGATGTTCGGCGTGCCGCTGCACTGGATGAACGACTGGGGCACGCCGTTCGCGTTGCACGTGCGCGAGGCGCTTGGGGCGCGCCTGATCGACGTCGACGGCCACGAACGGGTGGACTTCTGCCTCGGCGACACTGGCGCGATGTTCGGGCACGCGCCCGAGCCGGTGGCGCGCGCGCTGGCGGCACAGGCCGCGCGCGGGGCCACCGCGATGCTGCCGGGCGAGGATGCCGCACCGGTGGCCGCCTTGCTGGCCGAGCGCTTCGGCCTGCCGTTCTGGCAGTTCGCGCTGACGGCCACCGACGCCAACCGCTTCGTGCTGCGCTGGCTGCGCGCGGCCAGCGGCCGCCGCAGGCTGCTGGTGTTCAACGGCTGCTACCACGGCACCGTCGACGACGTGTTCGTCGACCTCGTCGACGGCCGCCCCACGCCGCGGGCCAGCCTGCTCGGCCAGGTGCACGACCTCACCGCCCACACGGTGGTGGTGGAGTTCAACGACCTGGCGGCGCTGGAGGCGGCACTCGCCGCCGGCGACGTGGCCTGCGTGCTGGCCGAGCCGGCCATGACCAACATCGGCATGGTGCTGCCCGAGGCGGGCTTCTGGACGGCCGCGCGCGAGCTCACGCGGCGCCACGGCAGCGCGCTGGTGTTCGACGAGACGCACACCATCAGCTGCGGCCCCGGCGGCTGGGGCCGCGCTCACGGCATCGAGCCCGATGCGGTGGTGATCGGCAAGCCGCTGGGCGGCGGCATGCCCTGCGCGGCCTATGGTTTCAGCGCCGCGTGGGCAGGGCGCGCGATGGCCGCCAAGCGCGCCGCGGCCCCGGGGCACTCCGGCATCGGCACCACGCTGAGCGGCAACCTGCTGGCGCTGGCGGCCATGCGCGCCACCCTGACCGAGCTGATGACCGAGCCGGTCTACGCGCGCATGATCGACGGTGCAGCGCGGTTGGCGGCCGGCCTGCGCGAGCGCATCGCGCGCCACCGCCTTGCCTGGTGCGTGACGCAGCTGGGCGCGCGCACCGAGTTCCAGTTCCGCGCCACGCCGCCGCGCAACGGCCGCGAGGCCGGCGCGGCGCTCGACGATGCGCTCGAGCACCTGATCCACCTCGCCCTGCTCAACCGCGGCGTGATGATCACGCCCTTCCACAACATGATGCTCGTGAGCCCTGCCACCACCGACGCCGACATCGCGCGCCTGCTCGACGCCTTCGACGACGTGCTGGGCTGCATCGCCGAGCGATGAGCAGCACCCAGCAGGACGCCTGCTACGAGCGCTTGCGCGCGTGGCTGATGGTCGGGCGCTTCGTGCCCGGCGAGCGCCTGAAGATCCGCCAGGTGGCCGACGAGCTCGGCCTGGGCACGATGCCGGTGCGCGCGGCGCTGCAGCGCCTGGCCGCCGAGGGGGCCCTGGTCAACGTGCCCCATGCCGGCGTGACGGTGCCGCTGCCCACGCGCGCCGAGTTCGACGACGTGCTCGGCATCCGGCTGCTGCTCGAAGGCGAGGCCGCCGAGCGCGGCGCGCTGCGCTGCGGCGCGGCCGACCTCGCCACGCTGCGCAAGCTCGCGCGCCGCATGGCCGAGGCGCTGCGCCGGCGTGACGGCAAGGCCTACCTCGAGGCCAACGAGGCGTTCCACCGTCTGCTCTACCGCGCGGCCGGCTCGCCGACCCTGCTCGGCCTGATCGAGGCGGTGTGGCTGCGCGTGGGGCCGCTGTCGAACCGCCTGTTCGACGACGCCGACGCGCCGCCGGTGCTCAACGACGCGCACGAGGACGTGCTCGCGGCGCTGGCGCGGCGCGACGGGCCGGCGGTGCGGCGCGCCACCGAGCGCGACCTGTTCGTGGCGGGGCAGTTCCTGCGCAAGGCCTGCCGCACGGACTGACGCCGCGATGCGTGCAGTCGGCCGGGCACGCAAGGGCGCCATCGACGCCAATGGGGCCTTTGCCGACCTGTCGGCCAACGGCCGCTACGATGTTGCGATCGTCCGTTCATCGCTGCTTCGGGCACTCCCCGGCGAGCGGCCGCAATGACCTTGAGCCCGTCGACCCTCCGTGCCCGCGCGTTGACGCTGCTGCTGGCACTGCTGGTTCCCCTGGCGTCCAGCGCCGGCAGTGACGCAACGAAAGTCGGCGCGATCGTCGACGGGGCGATTCGCCCGCTCATGTCGCAGCACGACATCCCCGGCATGGCGGTGGCGCTGACGGTCGACGGCAGGTCCTACACCTTCAATTACGGGGTCGCGTCAAGGGAGAGCCAGGCACAGGTCACCGATTCGACGATCTTCGAGATCGGCTCGATCAGCAAGGTCTTCACCACCACGCTCGCAGCCTATGGGCACGTGACCGGCCAGCTTTCCCTTCGAGAACACCCTGGACGCCATCTGCCTCGCCTGAAAGGGCGGCCGATCGATCGGGCCACGCTGCTCCATCTGGGGACGTACACCGCCGGCGGCTTGCCGCTTCAGTTTCCCGAATCTGTGGGCGACGACAGCGCTGCGCTCGCGTATTTCCACGGGTGGAAGGCCGAGGCGCCACCGGGCACGGTGCGGCGGTACTCCAATCCGAGCATCGGGCTGCTGGGTGCCGTGGCTGCCGTCGCGATGAAGGATCGCTTTGCGAGCCTGATCGAAGCACACCTCCTGCGCAAGCTGGGCATGCGCCACACCCACTTCGACGTGCCGCCGCACGCCATGGCCGATTACGCCTGGGGCCACCGCGAAGGACGACCCGTGCGGGTGAAACCCGGCCCGTTCGATGCCGAAACCTACGGCCTCAAGTCCACGGCCTCCGACCTGCTGCGCTTCGTGCAGGCGAACATCGACGCGGGTGGACTGGAGGCCCCGCTGCGCGAGGCGATCCGCATCACGCAGGTCGGCCGTTTCAGGGTCGGCGGCATGGTGCAAGGTTTTGGATGGGAGCAGTTCCCCTACCCGATTTCCCGCCAACTGCTGCTGGACGGCAATGCGCCCGAGGTCATCTTCGATCCGAACCCGGTGCAGCCCGTGGTGTTGCCGCAGGCGCCCTCACCACGCCTGTTCGGCAAGACCGGATCGACGGGTGGCTTTGGCGCCTATGTCGCATTCGTGCCGGCCAAGCGGTTCGGCTTGGTGATCCTGGCCAACAGGAACTTCCCGATTCCGGCGCGGGTCGAGGCGGCGTACGCGATCCTCGACCAGTTGCTGCCGAGCCTGCGCTGACGGCACGGGCGCGCCGCTTCCGCTGTCGCTGCAGACCGGTCACTGACGGCTTGGATGGCCCGGACCTCCAGTGGCTGTTCCGGGCAACCCTCTGCTCGCACGTGCTTTCTCAGGCGTGCGTCGGCGTGGCTACCCCAGATCGAACAACCAGCGCAGCGCCTGCGGCAGCGCAGCTCTCCAGGCAGCCTCGTTGTGCCGCCCCTGCGGCTCGACGTGCAGCCGCGTGGCCGTGCCCTGCGCGCGCACCAGGGCTTGCATGCGCTCGACCAGCGGCACCATCGTGCTGCCCTCCGAGCCGCCGGCGTACCAGGCGACGCGGCTGCCGGCGGGCAGCGGTTGTGCCGCCGCCTGCTCGAACAGCGAGGGCGCAACCCAGTACGCGGGCGAGAACAGCAGCGCCTTGCCGAATCGGCCGGGGTGGCGCTGCAGCAGGTGCTGCGAGATCACCGCGCCCATCGAACTGCCGCCGATGGCGGCGTGCTCCGCGCCCTCACGCACGCGGTAGCGCGCCGCGACCCAGGGCAGCAGCGTGTGGACGACGAAGTCGGCGTAGGCATCGCCGTCGGCCTGCCGGAACTCGCCGTGCGGGCGCGGCAGCATCTCGGCGACGCGGCGTTCGCCGCCGTGGTCGATGCCCACCACCAGCGCCTCGAAGCCGGTGGCCGCCGCCAGCGTGTCCATCGCCTCGTCCACGCCCCACTCGCCGGCGAACGACGTGATGGCGTCGAACAGGTTCTGCGCGTCGTGCAGCACCACCAGCGGGTAGCGGCGCGTGGGCTCGCGCGCGTACGACGGCGGCAGGCACAGGCGCAGCGTGCGGCGCCGCCTCAAGCCCGGGATCTCGACGGCGTCGGGCAGCACCTGCACCGAGGGCAGTGCGGTCGAGGCTTGTCTTGCGTCCGCCGCGGCGCGGTACGCGGCGGCCAGCGCCGCCGCGCCCAGCAGCGCGTCGCGTCGCCTCAATGCCGGAAGTGGCGCACGCCGGTGAACACCATCGCGATGCCGCGCTCGTCGGCTGCGGCGATCACCTCGGCGTCGCGCATCGAGCCGCCGGGCTGGATCACGCAGACGGCACCGGCGTCGGCCACCACGTCCAGGCCGTCGCGGAACGGGAAGAAGGCGTCGCTGGCCACCGCCGAGCCGACGAGGCTCAGCCCCGCGTTGGCGGCCTTGATGCCGGCGATGCGCGCGCTGTCGATGCGGCTCATCTGGCCCGCGCCGACCCCCAGCGTCATGCCGCCGGCGCAGAACACGATGGCGTTGCTCTTCACGCACTTGGCCACCTTCCAGGCGAACAGCAGGTCGCCCATCTGCGCCTCGCTCGGCGCGAGCTTCGTCACCACGCGCAGCTCGCCGCGCGCCACGTTCTTGGCGTCGTGCGTCTGCACGAGCAGGCCGCCGCCGACGCGCTTGTAGTCGAAGGCGTTGGTGGACCCGCTGCCGTTCGCGAGCGGCACCTCCAGCACGCGCAGGTTCTGCTTGGCCGCCAGCAGCGCGCGCGCCTCGGGCGTGAAGCCGGGTGCGATGAGCACCTCGACGAACTGCTTGGCCGACTGCATCGCCTCGGCGGTGGCGGCGTCGAGCGGGCGGTTGAAGGCGACGATGCCGCCGTAGGCCGAGGTCGGGTCGGTGGTCCAGGCCTTGCGGTAGGCCTCGGCGGGCGCCGCGCCCACGGCCACGCCGCAGGGGTTGGCGTGCTTGACGATCACGCAGGCCGGCTCGTCGAAGCTCTTCACGCATTCCCAGGCCGCGTCGGCGTCGGCGATGTTGTTGAACGACAGCGCCTTGCCCTGGTGCTGCGTCCAGCCGGCGAGCAGCCCGGTCGCGGGCTTCGGCTCGCTGTAGAACGCGGCCGCCTGGTGCGGGTTCTCGCCGTAGCGCATGTCCTGCGTCTTGGTGAGCTGCAGCGTGTAGGTGGCCGGGAAGGGCTCGC
>DASTJE010000268.1:0-15325 GCA_035716845.1 Burkholderiaceae bacterium | reverse complement strand
CCTGGACCCGTATCTGGCCGTGCTGCCCATGGTGGCGATCATGTTCGTGGCGGGCTACGCGCTCCAGCGGGGCGTGATCAACCGGGCGAGCCACGGCAAGGACGAGAACATCCTGCTCGTCACGCTGGGCCTGTCCATCGTGCTGGAGAACGTGGCGCTGCTGGCGTTCAAGTCGGACACGCACACCATCGAGACGCCGTACACGCTGGCGACGGTGGCGATCGGCCCGGCCATGATCTCGGTGACCAAGCTGGTCGCCTTCGGGGGCGCGCTGGTGACTTCCGCGGTGCTGCTGTGGATCGTGCGCCGCACCGACCTCGGCCGGGCCATCCGCGCGGTCGCCCGAGAGAAGCAAGGCGCGCGGCTGGTCGGCATCGACGTGGACCACGTCTACGCCATGAGCTTCGGCATCGGCCTGGCCTGCCTGGGCGCGGCCGCCTGCTTCCTGCTGCCCGCGTACTACGTGAACCCGCAGGTGGGCAACGGCTTCGTGCTGGTGGCCTTCACGGTCGTCGTGCTGGGCGGCATGGGCAGCCTTGCCGGCGCGCTCGCGGGCGGCCTGCTGGTGGGCGTGGTGGAGTCGCTGGGCGGGCTGTTCCTCGGCGAGTCGCTGGGCCAGATCGGCATCTTCGCGATCTTCATCGCGGTGCTGCTGTTCCGGCCCACCGGCCTGTTCGGAGGCCGGGCGTGAAGGACGCCGCCGCGATCGCGCTCTTCGCGCTGGCGGTGCTGGCGTTCACCGCGCTGGTCGACTCCGGTGTCTGGCTCACCTTCGCGATGATGGTGCTGTACGCCGCGCTGCTGGCCCAGGCCTGGAACGTGCTGGGCGGCTACGGCGGCCAGTTCTCCTTCGGCCACGCGCTGTTCTTCGGCACCGGCGCCTACGTGCAGGTGCTGGCGCAGCTGCTGGGCGGGCTCAATGCCTGGGTCGCGCTGGGCTGCGCGATCGGCGCTGCCGCGGCCGTGGGTGCCGCGGTGGGCGCGCTCAGCTTCCGCTACGGGCTCAAGGGCTCGTACTTCGCGCTGGTCACGCTGGCCTTCGCCGAAGTGTTCCGCGTGCTGGCCGTGACCTTCGAGTTCACCGGCGGCGGCGTCGGCCTGATGCTGCCGCTCGAGGAGTCGGCGGCCAACCTGCAGTTCGGCTCGCGCAAGGGCTACCTGCTGCTGGCAATGGGCCTGCTGGTGCTCGCGCTGGGCCTCACGGCCTGGCTGCGCCACTCGCGCTTCGGCGCCTGGCTGCAGGCGGTGCGCGACAACGAGGACGCCGCGCGCGCGGTGGGCGTGAACCCCTTGCGCGTCAAGCTCGCCGCCATCACGCTGTCGGGCGGCCTGATGGGCGCCGGCGGCGCCTTCTACGTGCAGGTGTTCCAGTACATCGACCCGGCCATCGCCTACGGGCCGTCGAGCTCGGTAGAGGCGCTGGTGGCGGCCATCGTCGGCGGCATGGGCACGCTGTGGGGCCCGCTGCTGGGCGCGGCGGTGCTGCATGCGCTCGCCGAGGCCACGCGCAACCTGTTCGGCGCGCTGCCCGGCCTCAACATGGTGATCTACGGCGTGGTGCTGGTGCTGATCGTGATGTTCCTGCCGCGCGGGTTGTCGGGCCTGGGGCGGCCGCTGCGCGACGTCTGGCGGAGGGGCCGCGATGGCTGAGCCGCTGCTGCAGCTCGACGCGCTGTCGATCGCCTTCGGCGGCCTCAAGGCGGTGCAGGACGTGAGCCTCGCGGTGCCCGAGGGCCGGCTGTGCGCGCTGATCGGGCCCAACGGCGCGGGCAAGACCACGCTGTTCGCGCTGATGTCGGGCTTTCTCGTGCCCGACCGCGGCCGCGTGCGCTTTGCCGGCCGCGATATCACCGGCCGCGCGCCGCACCTCAATGCGCGCGAGGGCATGACGCGCACCTTCCAGATCGTGCAGCCCTTCGCCGCGCAGACGGTGCGCGAGAACATCGCGGTGGGGGCGCACCTGCACGAGCGGCGGCGCGCCGCCGCGCTGGCCGCCGCCGAGGCGGTGGCCGCGCGCGTGGGCCTGGCCGCGCAGCTCGACAAGCCCGCCGCCGACCTCACGGTGGCCGGGCGCAAGCGCCTCGAGCTGGCGCGCGCGCTGGCCACGCGGCCGCGCCTGCTGCTGCTCGACGAGGTGCTGGCGGGCCTCAACCCGCAGGAGATCGCCGAGATGATCCCGGTGGTGCGCGGCATCGCGGGCGGCGGCATCACCGTGTTCATGATCGAGCACGTGATGCAGGCCGTGATGAGCCTGGCCGAACGCGTCTGGGTGCTGGCCCAGGGCCAGCTGATCGCCGAGGGCACGCCGGGCGAGGTGACGCGCGACGCGCGCGTCGTCGAGGCCTACCTCGGGCATGGCACGGCGGCGCGCCTGCGGGAGGCCGCGCCATGACGCCGGCGCTGCTCGAGGTGAGCGACCTGCGCGCCGGCTACGGCCGCGTCGAGGTGCTGCGCGGCGTGAGCCTGGCGGTGGGCGCGGGCGAGATCGTCGCGCTGCTGGGCAGCAACGGCGCGGGCAAGACCACGCTCAACCACACGCTCAGCGGCCTCGTGCCGGCGCGCGGCGGCACGGTGCGCTTCGACGGCGTCGACCTCACGGGGGCGCACTCGCGCCGCGTGGTGCAGGCCGGGCTGATCCAGGTGCCCGAGGGGCGGCGCATCTTCCCCAACCTGAGCGTGCGCGAGAACCTCGAGCTCGGCGCCTATGCGCGTGCGCGCGCGCAGCGCGAGCGCAACCTCGAGCGCGTCTACGCCGCCTTCCCGCGCCTGGCCGAGCGCGCGCAGCAGAAGGCCGGCACGATGAGCGGCGGCGAGCAGCAGATGCTGGCCATCGGGCGCGGCCTGATGGCCGAGCCGCGGCTGCTGATCCTCGACGAGCCCTCGCTGGGCCTGTCGCCGCTGCTGGTCGACGAGATGTTCGCGCTGGTGCACCGCCTGCACGACGAGGGCCTGGCGATCCTGCTGGTGGAGCAGAACGTGGGCCAGTCGCTGGAGATCGCCGAGCGCGCCTACGTGCTCGAGAACGGGCAGCTGCGCTTCGCCGGCACGCCGGCCGAACTGCTGGCCAGCGACGAGCTGCGTCGCGCCTACCTGGGGCTGTGAGATGAACCCTCGCCTTCGCATCACGCGCCGAGCCACGCTCGCGCTGGCCGCCCTGGCCACCCTGAGCCCCGTGCGTGCCCAGGGCCTTCCGCCGATCCGCATCCTGGTGGGCGCGCCGCCGGGCGGCAGCACCGACACGCTGGCGCGCGAGATCGCGCCCGAGATGGGGCGCCAGCTCGGACGCACGGTGATCGTCGAGAACAGGTCGGGCGCCGGCGGCAACCTGGCGGCCGACGCGGTGGCCAAGGCGGCGCCCGACGGCTCGACGCTGCTGCTCAGCTTCACCAGCCACACCATCAACGCGACGCTCTATCCCAGGCTGCCGTTCGACCCGGTGGCCGACTTCACGCCGCTGACGATGGTGGCGCGTTCGCCCTCGGTGCTGGTGTGCCATCCGGCGCAGCCGTACCGCAATGCGCGCGAGCTGATCGCCTACGCCAGGACGCGCCCGGGCCAGCTCAGCTTCGCGATCGGCGGCATCGGCTCGTCGCTGCACCTCGCGGGCGAGGCCCTCAAGCTGCAGGCGGGCCTGTACATCGTCAACATCCCCTACCGCGGCACGGCGCCGGCGATCGCCGACGTGGTCGCGGGCAACGTGCCGCTGATGTTCGCCGCGGTGGGCAACGCGCGCCAGCTCATCGCCGCCGGCAAGCTGCGTGCGCTCGCGGTCACCAGCGCGAGGCGCCTGCCGCAGCTGCCGGACGTGCCGGCACTGGCCGAAGCGCTGCCCGGTTTCGAATCGTCGGCCTGGTTCGGCCTTTTCGGCCCGGCCCGGATGGCGCCCGAGCTGGCGCGCCGCCTGGGCGACGCCGCGCGCGCCGCGATCCAGGGCGAGGCGATGCGCAGGCGCCTGGAGGCCGACGCCGGCGAGCCGGTGGGCAACACGCCGGAGGAGTTCGCCGCCTTCGTCAAGGCCGACGTGCCGCGCTGGGCGCGCCTGGTCCGCTACTCGGGGGCGACGCCCGAATGAGCGATCGCCCGGTCCCCCGCACGCTCGCGCAGAAGCTCGTCGCGCGCGCGGCCGGGCGCGTGCACGTGGAACCCGGCGAGTTCGTCACCTGCAAGGTCGACCTCGCGATGTTCCACGACTCCTCGGGCCCGCGGCGCCTGAAGCCGCTGCTGGCCGAGCTCGGTGCCGCGATCTGGGACAAGGACCGCGTCGTGCTGGTGCTCGACCACTACGTGCCCGAGGCCGACGAGGAGTCGCGCCGCATCGTGCGGCTGGCGCGCGACTGGGCGGCCGAGCAGGCGCTGCCGCACGTGTACGACTCGATGGGCATCTGCCACGTGGTGGTGCCGCAGCACGGCCACATCCGGCCCGGCATGTTCTGCGTCGGCGGCGACTCGCACTCGCCCACCGGGGGCGCCTTCGGCGCCTACATGTTCGGCATCGGCGCCACCGAGATGCTGGGCGTGGTGGTGACCGGGGAGATCTGGCTGCAGGTGCCGCACACGATCTTCATGCGCTGGAGCGGGCGCCTGGCCGACGGCGTGAGCGCCAAGGACATGATGCTGGCGATGCTCGGCCGCCACGGCATGAACGGCGGCCGCTACCAGGCCGTCGAGTACTGCGGTGAGGCGGTGGCCGCGCTGCCGATGGCCGAGCGCATGACGCTGGCCAACATGAGCGCCGAGCTCGGCGCGCAGGTGGGCCTGGTGGCGCCCGACGCGGTCACGCGCGACTGGCTGGCCGCCCACGGCGCGCCCGGCGTGGACGTGGGCCCCTGGCACAGCGACGAGGGCGCGCCGGGCAGCCGGCACCACTGGGACGCCAGCGTGCTCGCGCCGCAGGTGGCGCTGCCGCACAGCCCGGCCAACGTGCGCTCGGTGGACGACCTCGAGCCCACGCGCATCGACGTGGCCTACATCGGTGCGTGCACCGGCGCCAAGCTCGAGGACCTGCGTGCCGCCGCGCGCGTGCTGGCCGGCTTCAAGGTGGCGCCGGGCGTGCAGCTGCTGGTGGCGCCGGCCAGCCTGGCGGACGCCGCCGCGGCCGAGCGCGAGGGCGTGCTGCGCCGCCTCGCCGAGGCCGGTGCCGTGCTGCTGCCCAGCGCCTGCGGCGCCTGCGCAGGGTATGGCGCGGCGATCCCCGAGGGCGTCAACGTGATCTCGAGCACGGCGCGCAACTTCAAGGGCCGCATGGGCGCGGCCACCGCGCAGGTGTTCCTCGGCTCGCCGTTCACGGTGGCCGCGTCGGCGCTGCGCGGGCGCATCACCGATGCGCGGGAGATCCTGGCATGAGAACTTGGAGGTTGCCGGCCGATGTCGACACCGACCAGCTCGCGCCGGGCCACGCGATGAAGCACGGCCTCGACGTGATCGCGCGGCATTGCCTGGAGACCGTGCGGCCGGAGTTCGCGCGCGAGGTGCGCCGCGGCGACGTGGTGGTGGCCGGGCCGCACTTCGGCATCGGCTCCTCGCGCGAGCAGGCCGCCTCGGTGCTGGTGCACCTGGGGGTGGCCGCGGTGGTGGCGCCCTCGTTCGCGGGCCTGTACCTGCGCAATGCCTTCAACGTCGGCCTGCTGCTGCTGACCTGCCGCGAGGCGCCGTCGATCGCCGACGGCGAAGCCATCGCCTTCGACGCACGTGAGGGCCGCCTCACGCGCGCCGACGGGCAGGTGCTGGCCTGCGACCCGATCCCCGGCTTCCTGCTCGACATGGTCGAGGCAGGCGGCCTGCTCCCCCGATTGAAGCGACGCCTGGAGGCTCCCCGATGAGCGCGAATCCCGAATTCGACCTCCTGATCAAGAACGTGCGCGTGGTGCGCCCGCACGGCAACACGGTGCACGCGAGCGACATCGCCATCCTCGGCGAGCAGGTGGTGCTGGTGGCGCCGGGCATCGCCGTCGAGCGCGCCCGCGCCGTCTACGACGGGCGCGGGCGGCTCGCCTTCCCCGGCGTGGTCGACGCGCACATGCACAGCGGCATCTACTCGCCGCTGGACGAGGACGCGGTCAGCGAGAGCCGCGCCGCCGCGATGGGCGGCGTCACCTCGAGCCTGAACTACTTCCGCACCGGACAGTACTACCTCAACAAGGGCGGGCCGTACCGCAAGTTCTTCCCCGAGGTGCTGAAGATCAGCAAGGGGCGCTTCCACGTCGACTACGGCTTCCACCTCGCGCCGATGGACCGCACGCACATCGAGGAGCTGCCGATGCTGATCGACAAGCACGGCGTGGCGAGCTTCAAGATCTTCATGTTCTACGGCTCGCATGGGCTGCATGGCGCGAGCAACACGCAGCGCGAGTTCCTGATGATCGGCGAGGACGAGCGCTACGACGTCGCGCACTTCGAGTTCGTGATGCGCGGCCTGCAGGCCGCGCGCGAGGCGCTGCCGGCCAAGGCAAGGCAGATCTCGCTGTCGCTGCACTGCGAGACGGCCGAGATCATGACCGCCTACACCAGGCTCGTCGAGAAGGACAAGTCGCTCAAGGGGCTGGCCGCGTACAGCGCCTCGCGGCCTCCGCACAGCGAGGGCCTGGCCGTGTTCACCGCCGCCTACCTCGCCCACGAGGCGGCGCTGCCCAACATCAACCTGCTGCACCTGAGCTCGAAGAAGGCGGTGCAGGCCGCGCTGATGATGAGCGAGGTGTTCCCGCACATCGACTTCAAGCGCGAGGTCACGATCGGCCACCTGATGCTCGACATCGACTCGCCCGCGGCCGAGCTGGCCAAGGTCAACCCGCCGATCCGCCCGCGCGCGGACGTCGAGTTCCTGTGGGAGGCGCTGCTCGCCGGAGAGCTCGACTGGGTGGTGAGCGATCACGCCTGCTGCCGCCACGAGATGAAGATCCCGCGCCGCTATTTCGGCAACGTGTGGATGGCCAAGAGCGGCTTCGGCGGCACCGAATACCTGCTGCCGGCACTGGTGAGCGAGGGCACGAAGCGCGGCATGGACTACCACCACATGGCGCGCGTGACGAGCTGGAACCCGGCGCAGCGCTACGGGTTGAACCGCAAGGGCGACATCGCGCCCGGCTTCGACGCCGACATCGCGATCGTCGACCCGGCGCACACCTGGACCATCCGCGCCAGCGAGTCGCCTTCCACGCAGGGCTACACGCCTTTCGAGGGCCTCGAGCTCTCGGCGCGCGTGGACGCCACCTTCCTGCGCGGCCAGCCGATCTACGAGGACGGGCAGATCCTGGGCAAGCCGCGCGGCCGCTACCTGCACCGCCCGACGGCCTGATGGCGCACCCGGCCCGCGTGGTCCGCGCGGCGGCGCTGCCCGCCGGCACGCCCGAGGTGCCGGTGGCCGTCGTCGGCGCCGGCGCCTGCGGGCTCGTCGCGGCGCTGATGCTGCGCGACGCGGGCGTGGACTGCGTACTGCTCGAGCGCGACGCCACGCCGTGCGGCAGCACGGCGCTGTCCTCGGGCTTCATCCCCGCGGCCGGCACGCGGGTGCAGCGCACGGCCGGCGTCACCGACGACAGTGCCGAGCGCTTCGCGGCCGACATCCAGGCCAAGGCGCGCGGCACCGCCGCACCGCACCTGGTGGCCGCCTACACCCAGGCCATCGCGCCGGCGCTCGACGCGCTGGGCGAGCGCCACGGCCTGGCCTTCACGCTGCTCGACGGCTTTCTCTACCCCGGCCACGGCGTGCGCCGCATGCACACGCTGCCCGAGCGCACCGGTGCGGCCCTGGTGGCGGCGCTCGACACTGCGGCCGAGCGTGCCGGCGCCACGCTGCTGCCGCAGGCCCTGGTGCGCGAGCTGTGGGTCGACGCCGACGAGCGCGTGCTCGGCACCGGCTTCGAACGGCCCGACGGGACGGTCGAGCACCTGGCCTGCCGCGTGCTGATCCTCGCCTGCAACGGCTTCGGCGGGAACGCGCCGATGGTGCGCGAGTGGCTGCCCGAAATGCGCGACGCGGCGTTCGGCGGCCACGCCGGCAACGACGGCAGCGCCATCGCCTGGGGCCGTGCGCTCGGTGCCGGCCTCGCCGACCTGGGCGGCTACCAGGGCCACGGCTCGTGGGCGGTGCCGCAGGGCGCGCTCATCACCTGGGCGCTGATGATGGAAGGCGGCGTCCAGGTCAACGCCGAGGGCCGGCGCTTCCACGACGAGACGGCCGGCTACTCGGAGGCCGCGGTGGAGGTGCTGCGCCAGCCGGGCGGCATCGCCTGGAACGTGTTCGACGAGCGCCTGCTGGCACTCGGCCGCGGGTTCCCCGACTTCGTTGCCGCCGAAGAGGCCGGCGCGGTGCGGCACGCGGCCGATGCGGCCGCGCTGGCGCGCCTGATCGGCTGCGACGCCGTCACGCTCGCGGCCACGCTGCAGGGCACGCGGCTGCGTGGGCCGTTGCATGCCGTCAAGGTCACCGGCGCGCTGTTCCATACCCAGGGCGGGCTGGACATCGACGATCGCTGCCGCGTGCGGCGCTCGGATGGCGCGCCGCTGCCCAACCTGCTGGCCGCCGGCGGCGCCGCGCGCGGCGTGTCGGGCAACGCGGTGTGGGGCTACCTGTCCGGCAATGGCCTGCTGAGCGCCGTGGCCGGCGGCTTCATCGCGGCGCATACGGCCAAGGAGCTGATCCGATGACCTCACTCAAGCAACGCCTGGCCGAACCCCGGCCGCTGCTCGCCCCTGGCGTCTACGACGCCCTGACGGCGCTCGTCGCCGAGCAGTCCGGCTTCGAGGCGCTGTACCTGTCGGGCGCCTCGATCGCCTACACGCGGCTCGGCCGCTCGGACATCGGGCTCACCACCGCCACCGAAGTCGAAGACACGCTCTCGCGCATCACCGAGCGCGTCGCGCTGCCGGTGATCGTCGATGCCGACACCGGCTTCGGCAACGCGCTCAACGTGCAGCGCACCGTGCGCGCCTTCGAGCGCGCGGGCGCGGCGATGATCCAGCTCGAGGACCAGGGCTTTCCCAAGCGCTGCGGCCACCTCGACGGCAAGACCGTGGTGAGCGCCGCCGAGATGTGCGGCAAGCTGCGCGCCGCGCTCGACGCGCGCCGCAGCGCCCACACGCTGATCCTTGCGCGCACCGACGCGCTGGCCGTCGAGGGCCTGGACGCCGCGTTCGAGCGCGCCGAGGCCTACCTCGCCTGCGGCGTCGATGCGCTGTTCGTCGAGGCGCTGCGCACGCCCGCGCAGATGGACGCGGCCTGCGCGCGCTTCGCCTCGCGCGTGCCGCTGCTGGCCAACATGGTCGAGGGCGGCAAGACGCCGGTGCAGGGTGCCGACGAACTCGCCGCGCGCGGCTTTCGCATCGTCATCTTCCCGGGTGGCGCCGCGCGCGCGGTGGCGCACGCGCTGCAGGGCTACTACGCCAGCCTGCACGCGCACGGCAGCACCGCGCCGTGGCGCGAGCGCATGCTCGACTTCGACGGCCTCAATGCGCTGATCGGCACGCCCGATCTGCTGGCGCGCGGCACGCGCTACGAATAGCGGCGCACGCGCCGCCGCGCCGCGCCGCGCGCTGGTCGTGATTGGGCCTTGGGAGCGACCCTGGGCGAGGAATCCCGAGGTGGCGCGCGGTGCCGCGGCGCTCAGAATCGCCCCACCGTCATCGATCCACGAGGAGACTGCCATGACGCTGTACCCCCTGCGACGAGTTCTTCTGGCCGGCCTGGGTGCGGCGGCCCTGTCCGGTCTCGCCGCGCCGACCTGGGCGCAGACCGAGATCAAGCTCGGCCACGTGGGCGAGCCCGGCTCGCTGTTCGCCAAGAGCGCCGAGGAGTACGCGCGCCGCGCCAACGCCAAGCTGGGCGACAAGGCCAAGGTGGTGGTGTTCGGCTCGAGCCAGCTCGGCGGCGACAAGGAACTGCTGCAGAAGCTCAAGCTCGGCACCGTGGACCTGGCCGTGCCCTCGACGGTGATGTCCTCCGAGGTCGACCTGTTCGGCGTCTTCGAGATGCCCTACCTGGTCAAGGACCGCGAGCACATGAAGCGCATCGAGAAGGACATCGTCTGGCCCACGCTGGCGCCGGCCGCCGAGCAGAAGGGGCTGAGGATCCTCGCGGTGTGGGAGAACGGCTACCGCCATGTCACCAACAGCAAGCGGCCGATCAACGTGCCCGACGACCTCAAGGGCATCAAGCTGCGCGTGCCCGAGGGCAAGTGGCGCGTGAAGATGTTCCAGGCCTACGGTGCCAACCCGAGCCCGATGAAGTTCTCGGAGGTCTTCACCGCGCTGCAGACCGGCGTGATGGACGGCCAGGAGAACCCGTTCACGCAGATCTACAGCGCCAAGTTCCAGGAGGCGCAGAAGTTCCTCTCGCTCACCGGGCACGTCTACACGCCGGCCTACCTGACCGCCGGCGCGCGCAAGTGGGCCGGGCTGCCCGCCGACGTGCGCAAGGTGCTCGAGGACACCGCGCGCGAGACCCAGGCCTTCGTGTACCAGGTGGCCGCCAAGGACGACGAGGACCTGCTGGCCAAGCTCAAGGCGGCCGGCATGCAGGTCAACACGCCCAACAAGGACGCGTTCATCGCGGCCTCCAAGGCCGTGTACGAGGAGTTCGGCCAGGAGGTCAAGGGCGCCTCGCCGATCATCGAGCGCGCGATCGCGCTGGGCCGTTGACGTGGCGGGCGCAGCGCAGTCGATGCTCGAGCGCTTTCGTGCCGGCTACGGCCGCGCGCTCGAGGTCGTGGTGATCGTGCTGATGGTGGCGCTGGCCGCGGAGGTCGTGCTCGGCGTGGTGTTCCGCACCGTCGGCCACTCGCTGGCCTGGTACGACGAGGTGGCGTCGATCCTGCTGGCCTGGCTCACCTTCTACGGCTCGGCGCTGGCCTCGTGCAAGCGCGCGCACATCGGCTGCCCCGAGGTGGTCGAGCAGCTCGCGCCGCGCCCGCGCCACGCCGTCGCGGTGCTGGCCCAGCTGCTGGTGATCGCCTTCTTCGCGCTGCTGGGGTATGTCGGCGCGATGGTGCTGCCGGTGCTGGCCACCGACACCCTGGTGTCGCTGCCTGCGGTGCCGGTGAGCGCGGTGCAGTCGGTGATCCCGATCTCGGCGGCGCTGATCCTGGTGGCCGAGGGCATGACCCTCGCCGACCTGCTGCGCAACGGGCCCGCGACTGGCGCCTCGGCGCTGGCCGACGGACTGCACTGAGGAGCGGCCGATGACGATGCTCCTGCTGTTCGGCGCGGTGCTCGCGCTGGTCCTGATCAACGTGCCGATCGCGGTGTCGCTGGGCATCGTGGCGGTGGTGGCGATGGTGCTCACCCACGGCATGGACACGCTGCCCAACGTGGCGATCGTCACCTACAACGGGGCCACCAACTTCCCGCTGCTGGCGATCCCGCTGTTCATCCTGGCCGGCGCCATCATGAACGCCTCGGGCATCTCGCAGCGCCTGATCGCCTTCGCCTCGTCGCTGTTCGGCTGGATCCGCGGCGGCCTGGCGCATGTGTCGATCGGCGCGTCGATGTTCTTCGCCGAGATCTCCGGCAGCGCGGTGGCCGACGTCGCGGCGCTGGGCTCGATCATGATTCCCGGCATGGAGCGCAAGGGCTATCCGAAGGCGCTCGCGGCGGCGGTGGTCTCGTCGGCCGCCACGCTGGCGGTGATCATCCCGCCGTCGATCCCGATGATCCTGTATGCGGTGATGGCCGAGACCTCGGTGGTGCAGATGTTCGTGGCCGGCATCGTGCCGGGCATCGTCGGCGGCTTCGGCCTGATGGGCATGGCCTACTGGTTCGCGCGCCGCTACGACCTGCCGCGCGAGGAGGCCTTCTCGGGGCGCCGCGTGTGGGCCACCTTCAAGGACGCGGCGTGGGCCTTCCTGCTGCCCGTCATCATCCTGGGCGGCATCTTCGGTGGCGTGGTCACCGCCACCGAGGGGGCGGCGCTGGCGGTCGTCGCCTCGCTGTTCGTCGGCCTCGCGATCTACCGCCAGCTCGACCGCGAGCACCTCGTCAAGGCCATCGTCGAGGGCGGCGTGCAGACGGCCATCGTGATGCTGCTGGTGGCCACCAGCGCGCTGCTGGGCACCTACCTCACCGAGGTGCAGGCGCCGCAGGCGCTGGCGCGCGCAGTGTCGGAGTTCACCTCCAACAAGTGGGTGGTGCTGGCGCTGCTCAACGTGCTGTTCCTCTTCCTCGGCCTGTTCCTGCACTCGGCCGCGGCCATCATCCTGGTGGTGCCGGTGGTGATGCCGCTGGTGCGCGCGGTGGGCATCGACCCGGTGCACTTCGGCCTCATCGTCACCATCAACCTGGGCATCGGCCAGCAGACGCCGCCGGTGGCCAGCGTGCTGATGGTGGCCAGCTCGATCGCCAAGGCCAGCGTCTGGGAGGTCACGCGCTACAACGTGTGGTTCATCGGCGTGCTGCTGGCCGTGCTGGCGATGGTGACCTACGTGCCCGCGAGCGGGATGTTCCTGGTCGACTACTTCTACCGCTGAAATGGAGCCCCCACGCTCACTTCGTTCGCTGTCCCCGGGCCCGCTCACGGGCCACTGGGCGGCCCTTGGGGCCGTCCGCCAACGGACACCGGCGGAGCCGGATCCGTGGCGGGAAGCGCGGCTTCGTAGGTTGCGGATCATGCAAGGCGCGGTGGAGCAACCGAGATGAACGAAACGATCCTGGTCGAGCACGACGGGGCGATCGCCACCGTGGTGCTGAACCGGCCGCACAAGCTCAATGCGCTGACGCGGCCGATGTGGCGCGCGCTCGGGCAGGCCGTCTCGGCGCTGTCGGCGCGCGAGGACGTGCGCTGCATCATCCTGCGCGGCGCCGGCGAGAAGGCCTTCTCGCCGGGCAACGACATCGGCGAGTTCGCCACCGAGCGTGCCAACAAGGCGCAGGCGGTGGCGTACGGCGCCGACATGCATGCCACGGCCGAGGCGCTGGCGCAGTGCCGGCACCCGATCGTCGCGCAGATCCACGGCCTGTGCGTGGGCGGCGGGCTGGAGATCGCCGCGCTGGCGGACCTGCGCATCTGCGGCGCCTCGAGCCGCTTCGGCGCGCCGATCAACAAGCTCGGACTGGTGATGGCCTACGCCGAGATGGCGCCGCTGGTGCGCCTGGTGGGCAGCGCCACGGCGCTGGAGATCCTGCTCGAGGGCCGCATCTTCGACGCCGAGGAGGCCCGGGCCAAGGGCCTGGTCACGCGCGTGGTGCCCGATGCCGAGGTGGCCACCGAGGCGCGCGCCGCGGCCGAGCGCATCGCCGCCGGAGCACCGCTCACGGCGCGCTGGCACAAGCGCTTCGCGCGCCGCCTCGCCGACCCGCGGCCCCTGACCGCGGCCGAGCTCGACGAGTGCTTCGACTGCTTCGACACCGAAGACTTTCGCATCGGCTACGCCGCCTTCCTCGCGAAGACGACGCCGGTGTTCGTCGGGCGCTGAGCAGTGGCCGCTCCCGCCGCCGGCGCTCACCCCGGCCCGCTGGCCGGGCTGCGCGTGCTCGAGCTCACGCAGATCATGTCCGGGCCCACCTGCGGCATGCTGCTGGCCGACCTCGGCGCCGACGTGATCAAGATCGAGAAGATTCCCGGCGGCGATGACGCGCGCAACTACCGCGACCCGCTGGTCAACGGCGTCTCGGCGCCGTTCCTGATGATGAACCGCAACAAGCGGGGCCTGGCGCTCAACCTCAAACACGAGCGCGGCCGCGCGACGCTGCTGCGGCTCGCCGAGCGTGCCGACGTGCTGGTGGAGAACTTCCGCACCGGCACGATGGACCGGCTGGGCCTGGGCTACGAGACGCTCGCGCGCGTCAACCCGGGCCTCATCTACGCGGCGATCACCGGCTACGGCCTGACCGGCCCGGATGCCGACAAGGGTGGCTTCGACCTCATCGCGCAGGGCTTCGCCGGCCTGATGTCGATCACCGGCGAGCCCGGCCGCGCGCCGGCCAAGAGCGGCAGCGCCGTCGCCGACATGAACGCCGGTATCCTGGCCGCGCTGGGCATCGTCGCGGCCTACGTGCACCGGCTCAAGACCGGGCGCGGCCAGCTCGTCGACACCTCGCTGGCCGAGGCCGCGCTGCAGCAGAACTACTGGCACGCGGCGATCTTCTTCGCCACCGGCCGCTCGCCCGGCCCCACCGGCTCGGCGCACGTGCTGACCGCGCCCTACCAGGCCTTCCACGCCGCCGACGGCTGGCTCAACATCGGCGGCGCCAACCAGACGAGCTGGGAGGGCGTGGCCGACGCGCTCGGCCACCCGGAGTGGAAGGCCGACCCGCGCTTTCGCACCAACAGCGACCGCATGCGCCACCTGCCCGAGCTGGTCGAGCTGATGAACGCAGTGCTCGCCACCCGCCCGCGCGACGAGTGGCTGGCCCGGCTCGACGCGGCCGGCGTGCCGGCCGGCCCGGTGCACAGCGTCGGCGAGGCGCTGACGCACCCGCAGACGCTGGCGCGCGGCATGGTGGTCGAGACCGCGCATCCGCAGGCCGGCGTCACCCGCTCCATCGGCTGCCCGGTGCACCTGTCGGCGACGCCGCCGCGCGTGGACCGCGCGGCGCCGCTGCTGGGCCAGCACACGCGCGAGGTGTTGCGCGAGTACGGTTTCGACGAGGCGGAGATCGACGCGCTGCTGGGCGAGGGCGTCGTGGCCGAGACGGCGGCCGGCGCGGCGCCTACTTCGTGAGCGGCAGCGCGACGCCCATCGCGGCGAACAGGGCGCCGCAGACGCGATTGAACGCGCGCCCCGAGCGCTCGAGCCAGCCGCGCACGCGGTGCGCCAGCAGCGACAGGCCCACCTCGACCACGATCTCCACCGTCACGAACAGCGCGGCCATGACGACGAACTGCGGCAGCAGCGCGCGCGCCGGGTCGAT
Organism: Burkholderiaceae bacterium; assembly: GCA_035716845.1. Taxonomy (GTDB): domain Bacteria; phylum Pseudomonadota; class Gammaproteobacteria; order Burkholderiales; family Burkholderiaceae_C; genus CADEEN01. The sequence continues at coordinate 487 of DASTJE010000268.1, read as the reverse complement.
GAACTGCGGCAGGAAGGCGCCATAGAACAGCAGCGCCTTCGGGTTCGACAGCGCCGTCAGCAGCCCGATGCGGAACAGCCCCGCGCCACGCACCGGCGCGCCCTCGGCCACCGTGCGCAGCTGGATCGGCGGCGCGTGCCAGATCTGCCAGCCCAGCCAGACCAGGTAGGCCCCGCCGATGAGCTTCAGCGCCGTGAGCGCGTGGGCCGAGGTCTGCAGCAGCGCACCGATACCGGCCATCGACAAGCCGATCAGCACCGTGAAGCCGAGGCAGCCGCCCGCGGCGGTGAACAGCGTGCGGCGCCAGCCGTGCAGCGCGCCATGGGTGAGCACGAGCAGGCTGTTGGGCCCGGGGGTGACCGACAGGCCGATGGCGGCGAGCAGGTAGAGCAGCCAGGTGTCGAGGGCCATGGGCGGCAGGGTCGCGCGCGGGGCGTGCGGATCCGGTGGTCAGGGGCGGTGCGCGGGGCTCAGCACAGCGCGGACA
>DASTJE010000267.1:0-22649 GCA_035716845.1 Burkholderiaceae bacterium | reverse complement strand
CGCCAGCAAGTCGACCTTCAAGCTGGCCGAGAGCAAGAACGCGATGAACACGATCCGCCGCTACGCCGCGGAGGACGCGCACATCATCTACGGCACGGCCTACGACGAGAGCCTGGGCGACCAGCTGCGCGTGACCGTCATTGCCACCGGCCTGTCGCCGGCGCGGCGCGCCCAGACCACGCCGATCAGCGTCGTGCACACCGCCACCGCGCTGCGCACCGGCACCGACAACCTGCCGATCCTCGGCGCGGTGGCGGCGCAGCCGGCCAGCGTGGCGCAGCCGGCGGCCCCGGCGCAGGACTTCACCTCCTACACCACGCCCAGCGTGTGGCGCAACGCGCGATCGCAGGCGGCGGCCAAGGTCGACGCGCTGGCCTCCAACGGGATGGACGAGATCGAGATCCCGGCCTTCCTGCGCAAGCAGGCCGATTAGATCGACCACCCCCGGAGCGGCTTCGCCGCTCCCCCTCAAGGGGGCCGCGCTGGCGGACTGGCGGAGCCAGATCCGCGGCGCGTGCGTGGGAAGTCGCGGACAATTCGGCCATGTTGCAGCAACGCACCCTGAAGTCGATCACGCAGGCCGTGGGCCTGGGCGTGCATGGCGGCCAGAAGGTGGAGCTCACCTTCCGCCCGGCGCCGCCCGACGCGGGCATCAGCTTCCGGCGCGTGGACCTGCCGCAACCCGTGACCATCCCCGTGGCGGCCGACACCGTGTGCGACACGCGCATGGCCACCACCATCAGCCCCGGCGGCGACCCCGGCGCGCCCAAGGTGCAGACCATCGAGCACCTGCTGTCGGCCTGCGCCGGCCTGGGCCTGGACAACCTGGCGATCGACATCAGCGGCGAAGAGGTGCCGGTGCTCGACGGCTCGGCCGCCAGCTTCGTCTACCTGCTGCAAAGCGCGGGCATCGCGCTGCAGGATGCCCCCAAGCGCTTCATCCGCGTGCGCAAGCCGGTGGAGGTGCGCGAGGGCGAGGGCCCCACGCTCAAGTGGGCGCGCCTGGAGCCCTACGACGGCTACGTGCTGAGCTTCGAGATCGAGTTCGACCACCCGGTGGTCAACGCCACCGGCCAGCGCGTGAGCTTCGACATGGGCTCGGGCCGCTACAAGCGCGACATCGCGCGTGCCCGCACCTTCGGCTTCACCAAGGACGTGGAGGCCATGCGCTCGCGCGGCCTCGGTCTGGGCGGCAGCATGGACAACGTGATCGTGGTCGACGACACCAAGGTCCTCAATGCCGAGGGCCTGCGTTACGGCGACGAGTTCGTCAAGCACAAGATCCTCGACGCCATCGGCGACCTGCACGTCGCGGGGCGTCCGATGCTGGCCCACTACACCGCCTACCGCAGCGGGCACGCGCTCAACAACCGCCTGCTGCGCACCCTGCTCGCCGACCGCGAGGCCTGGGAGGAGGTGACCTTCGACGACGAGCGCGACGCGCCGGCCGGCCTGGCCGCGCTGGCGCCCGCCTGGTGACGGGGGCGCCGCGCCATGCTCGTGCTGCGCCTCGTCTTCGGCCTGCTGCTGGTGGCGGGCCTGCTGTGCTTCGCGGCCTATGTCGCCACCGGCAACGTGCTGTGGCGGCGCCGCGGTCTCGTCGTCATCAAGTGGACGGTGATCGCCGGCCTGGGCGCCGCGGCGGTGATCGTGCTCGAGCGCCTGGCCGTGCTGCTGTGACGACGGGCGGCCGCGCGTGACCGCGTTCTACTGGGTCATGGGCGCGCTGGTGGTGCTCACGCTGGCGCCCTCGGCCGTGTACCTGCTGCTCTACGCCTTCCTCGGCGAGGAAGGCTGCCTGGCCCGCGCGCGCACGCTGTTCAACCTCGGCCGCGTGTTCGCGCTGCTGGCCTTCAATATCGGCGTCTGGGGCAACGTGGCCGTGGCGGCCTGGGGGCTGCTCGCGTGAGCGCCGTCGCGCCGCCGGCACGCGGCGCCCTGCACCCTGCCGCGTGGTTCGTGCTGATCCTGCCGTTCGGCGCGCTGGGCGGCTTCGTCGGCGTCGGGCTCGTCTTCCTGGCCACGCGCCACGGCCTGTCGATCACCGAAGGCGCGCTGCTGGGCGGCGCCTCGCTGCTGTCGCAATGGCTCAAGTGGCTGTGGGCGCCGCTGGTGGACGTGACGCTCACCCCCAAGCGCTGGTACGTGATGTCGGCGCTCGCCACCGCGGCCGGCCTGGTCGCCATGTCGGCGATCCCGCTCGGGCCGTCGACGCTGACCCTGCTGCTGGCGGTGATCGCGCTGACCAGCCTGCTCAACACGCTGACCGCGATGGCGGTGGAAACGACGATGGCGCATGCCACGCCGCCGGCGGCCATCGGGCGCGCGGCGGGCTGGCTGCAGGCGGGCAACCTGGGCGGCAGCGGGCTGGGCGGCGGCCTGGGCCTGTGGCTGCTGGAATCGCTGCCGGCGCCGTGGATGGCCGGTGCCGCGATGGGCGCCCTGATGCTGGCCTGCTGCGCCGTGCTGCCCTGGGTGCCCGACGTGCCGCGCCACGACCACGCGCAGGGCGGGCTCGGGCCGGCGGTGCGCTGGGTGGTGCGCGACTGGTGGGCCAGCCTGCGCACGCGCGGCGGCGCCCTGTCCGCGCTGCTGCTGGTGCTGCCGGTGGGCACCGGCGCGGCGGCCGGCGTGCTGACGCAGGCCGCCGTGGCGGCGCGCTGGGGCGCCGGGGTGGCCGAGGTTGCGCTGATGCAGGGCGTGGTGGCGGGGCTCGTCACGGCGGCCGGATGCTTCGCGGGCGGGTGGATCTGCCAGCGCCACGCGCCGCGCGCGACCTACGCCGCGATCGGGCTGGCGCTGGCCGCAGTGGCCGCGGCCTTCGCCATCGCGCCGCCGACCGTCGCCACCTACGTCGTCGGCTCGCTGGTCTACAGCTTCGGCGTCGGCATCGCCTACGCGGCCTTCACCGCGGTGGTGCTGGAGGCCATCGGCACCGGTGCGGCGGCCACCAAGTACACGGTGCTGGCCTCGCTGTCGAACTTCCCGATCTGGTGGCTCGGCCTGCTGCTGGGCTGGGTGGCCGACCACCACGGCGCGCCGGCCATGCTGCACACCGAGGCGGTGCTGGGCGTGGCGGGGGTGGCGGTGTTCGGCCTGGCGTCTGCGCTCGCGTCGCGGATGGCGCGTCGAGGCGCCTTCGCGGCAGGCTGAGACGGCGCAAGCGTCAGTACGCGCGCCCCTTGCGGTACTGCGCATGCGCGCGGCGTGCCAGCGGCGTGGCCTCGGCCAGGGCGGCCAGCGAGTGGCCGGCGTGGGCGTGCGTGATGGCCAGGCCCAGCGCATCGGCGGCGTCCGGCCCCGGCGTGGCGCGCAGCGACAGCAGCCGCGTCACCAGGGCGGCCACCTGGTCCTTGGTGGCCTGGCCGTGGCCGACGACGGCCTTCTTCATCTGCAGCGCGGTGTACTCGCTGACCGCCAGGTCGGCAGCCACCAGGGCGGCCATCGCGGCGCCGCGCGCCTGGCCCAGCAGCAGCGTGCTCTGCGGGTTGACGTTGACGAACACGATCTCCACGGCTGCGCACTGCGCCTCGTAGCGCCGCGTCACCTCGCGCACGCCCTCGAAGATGATCTTCAGCCGCGCCGGCAGGTCGCCGCGCGCGGCAGTGGCGGTCCTGATGGTGCCGCTGGCCACGTAGGCCAGGCGCGGCCCGTCGGCGTCGATGACGCCGAAGCCCGTGGTCTGCAGGCCGGGGTCGATGCCGAGGATGCGCGTCATCAGTGGCGCCCGGCCGTTCCGAAGCCAATGAGCGCCCCCTCGGGGGGCAGCGAACGAAGTGAGCTTGGGGGCTTCATGCGGCGCCCGGCCGTTCCGAAGCCAATGAGCGCCCCAAGGGCTACGCAGTGGCCCCTGCGGAGCCACGGGGGCAGCGAACGAAGTGAGCGTGGGGGCTTCATCCGTAGAGCTTGAAGTACCAGCGCACCGAGTGGAAGAACACCGGCGCGGCGAAGCACAGCGCGGCCACGCGGTCGAGCAGCCCGACGGCCCCGGTGACGCCGGCGCGGTTGCCCCAGTGGAACACGCCGGCGTCGCGCTTGAGCGCCTTCATCACGAACTCGCCCAGCGTGCCGCAGGCCGCGGCGATGAAGGCGATCAGGAAGGCGCGCCAGGGCTTGAAGGGCGTGATCCAGTACAGCGCCGCGCCCAGCCAGGCGGCGGTGAAGGCGCCGACGAACCAGGCGCGCAGGCTGAAGCTGCGGCTGATGTGGCGCGCCAGCGGGCGCCGCCGCAGCCAGCGGCTGGCGAGTTCCTGCACGATCTGCGCGGCCATCGCCACCACCACGAGGAAGAACAGCAGGAAAGCGCCGCGCCCCTCGTAGCGCGGCACCTCGAGCAGCAGCAGCGCGGGCGCGTGCGACAGGCCGTAGACGCACACCACCAGGCCCCACTGGATCTTGGCGTTGCGCTCCAGGAAGCGGTGCGGGTCGCCCGCCATCGCGCTGACCACCGGGATCGCGAAGAACACGTAGACCGGGATGAAGACGGTGAAGAGGTCGAAGTGGCGCGTGGCGACGATCACGTACTGCAGCGGCAGCACTGCGAAGAAGGCCAGGATCAGCGAGCGGTGGTCGCTGCGCCGCGTGTGCTGCAGCGTGATGAACTCGCGCAGCGCGAGGAAGGAGAAGAGGCCGAAGAACAGGGTCGAGCCCACCGGGCCGGACAGCCAGGCCAGCCAGAACAGCACCGTGCCCACCCACAGTGCGCGCAGGTCGCGCAGGAAGTCGCCGCGGCGCGCGGCCTCGGCCGGGCTGCGGCTCTCGCGCAGCGACAGCAGCGCCGTGCCGATGGTCACCAGCAGCAGCGCGCCGAACAGCGCCACGAACAGCAGCGCGATCTGCTCGTCGGGGCCGAGGCGGCGCAGGGATCCCATGGCCTCAGGCGGTGCGCGGGCGCAGCGCGACGACCGCGGCGCGCGCGCGCTCGAGGAAGGCGCGCTTGTCCTCGCCCGGCTCCAGGCGCAGCGGTGCGCCGAAGGTCACGGTGCACAGGATGGGCACCGGCACCACCTCGCCCTTGGGCATCACGCGCTGCACGTTGTCGATCCAGGCCGGCACCAGCTGCACGTCGGGGAACTGCTCGGCCAGGTGATACAGGCCGCTCTTGAAGGGCTGCGGCTCGCCCTTGTTGCTGCGCGTGCCTTCCGGGAAGATCACCAGCGAGTCGCCGTTGGCCAGCGCGTCGACCAGCGGCTCCAGCGGGTCCTGGTCCTCGGTGCGCTGCCGCACCACGTACACCGCGTTGAACACCTCGCGCGTGAGCCAGTGCTTGAAGCGCCCGGCCGTCCAGTAGTCGCTCGCGGCGATCGGCCGCGTCTTGGCGCGCAGGTCCTTGGGCAGGGCAGCCCAGATCAGCACCCAGTCGAAATGGCTCTGGTGGTTGGCGAAGTAGATGCGCTGCTCGGCGCTCGGCGGGCAGCCCTTCCAATGCCCCTGCGCCCCCGTGATCAGGCGGGCCACGAACGCGAGCAGCAGCCCCATCAGGTCGGCGGCAGTCACGTCGCCGATCCTAAGCGCAGTGCCGCGTCCCGCTGCTGCGGGATCGCCCCGAGGCGCCACCGCCCCGGGGCGGTGCCGCCTACCTGGCCTGCAGGCGGTTCAGGTACTCGGCCAGCGCCAGGATGCGCGAGCGCACGTAGGCCTGCTGGTCGTAGGGCACGTCCATGTAGAAGTTGGCCGCCTGGACGCTGTACTCCTGGCCCCAGATCGGCATGTCGCGCGTGCCGTGGCCGGTGCCGCCGCCGTCGATCACGTCGTAGGCGCGCGCCATCGGGAACACGCCGCCGTTGCGCTTGGCCATGGTGGTCAGGTCGGGCGCGCTCTTCCTGAGCAGATCGACGTAGACACCGTCGCCCTTGCCGGCCTTGCCGTGGCAGGCCGCGCAATTGTTGTCGTACTCCCTCTTGCCGAAGTCGAGCTTCGGCTGCTGGGCCAGCACCATGCCCGTCACGCCCGTGAGCAGGCACACCGCGGCCAGCTTCGTCCACGCTTGGCGCTTCATGATCACCTCCTGCCGTTGAAGCCGCGGCCTGGCGACCCGTCGATTCAAGCGCGGAGTCCGATCCAGGGACCGCCAGCCCAGTCTCGGCGCGGCGGGGAGGGGTGCGTTGAGCGGACTCAATGGCGCCGCGCCCGCCGGCGCCTATTTCAGCGACTCGATCAGGTCGATGTATTCCTGCATCGCCGCGGCGGCGTCCTTGCCCTTCACCTCGTTCCAGGCATCCCACTTGGCGCGCCCCACCAGGTCGGTGAAGCCCGGGCGCTTGCCCTCGACGTCGCCCGCGGTGGCCTGCTTGTACAGCGCGTAGATCTGCAGCAGGGTCGCGTTGTCGGGCTTCTCGGGCAGGGTCTTGCTCTCGGCAACGGCTTTCTCGAACTTCGCCTTCAGGTCGGCCATGGCGGTCTCCTTGCGCAACGATCCGGGGTTTGGTGGAATGGACCGCAGCGATCTTAGCGGGCACCGTCCGCGTTGCCCTGCCGCCGAGGAGAACCCGATGCCCGCCGCTGCCGCGCCGCCCGAACGCATGTCGCGTGTCGATCACGCCTGGCTGCGCATGGACAGTGCCGCCAACCTGATGATGATCGTCGGCGTGTGGCTGCTGGAGCCGCGGCTCGCGCGCGACGAGCTGGCCGCGCGCCTGCAGTCCAGCCTGCTGGCCTATCCGCGCTTCCGCCAGAAGGTGGTCGAGGACGCGATGGGGGCGCTGTGGGTGGAGGACGAGGCCTTCGACCTGGCGCATCACGTCACGCGCGAGACGCTCGCGGTCGAGCCCGGCGAGTCGCCGCTGGCCGCCCTCAAGCGGCGCGTCGCCGCCCTGACGCTCGAGCCGCTCGACCCGACGCGCCCGCTGTGGCAGTTCGCGCTGATCGAGGACCTCGATGGCCGCCAGAGCGCGCTCGTCTCGCGCATCCACCACTGCATCGGCGACGGCATCGCGCTGATCTCGGTCATGCTGTCGATCGCCGACGGCGGCAAGCCGCCGCCGGTGCGGCGCCGGCGCGTGGCGGCCGAGGAGGACACCGGCGACGGGTTCTCGGATGCCCTGATGCGCCCCTTCACCGACCTGACGGTCAAGGCCATCGGCATGTACGGGGCCGGCGTGGGCAAGAGCATGGAGTTCCTGTCCCAGCCCGGCGGGGCCCTCACGGGGTCGCTGGACGCGGCGCGCATGGGCTACCAGGTGCTGCACGACGTGGCGGCGCTGGCGCTGATGCCCGACGACTCGCCCACGCGGCTCAAGGGTCAGGCGCGGCCGGGCAAGCGCGTGGCCTGGGGCGAACCCCTGCCGCTGGACCGCGTCAAGGCGGTGGGCAGGGTGTTCGGCGCTTCGATCAACGACGTGCTGCTGTCGTGCGTGGCCGGGGCGATCGGCGACTACCTGCGCTCCAAGGGCGACGACCCGACGGGCCAGGAGATCCGCGCCATGGTGCCGGTCAACCTGCGCCCGCTCGAGCAGGCGCACAAGCTCGGCAACCGCTTCGGGCTGGCGCCGCTGGTGCTGCCGATCGGCATCGCCCACCCGGTGGAGCGCCTGTACGCGGTGCGCGCGCGCATGAACGAGCTCAAGACCAGCTACCAGCCGCTGCTCGCGTTCGCGGTGCTGGCGATCTCCGGCCTGATGATCAAGCCGGTGCAGGACGCCATCACCGGCATGTTCGCGCGCAAGGCCACCGCGGTGATGACCAACGTGCCGGGCCCGAAGGAGCCGATCCGTTTCTGCGGGCGCACCGTCAACCAGGTGATGTTCTGGGTGCCGCAGTCGGGCGACATCGGCATGGGGGTGTCGATCCTGTCGTACGCCGGCGGCGTGCAGTTCGGCCTCATCACGGACGCGCTGATGTGCCCCGACCCCGAGGCCGTGATCGAACGCTTCGCGCCCGAGTTCGAGCGCCTGCTGTGGCTGGCGCTGATGGCGCCCTGGCCGGCGCAGTGAGCCGGCGCTAGCTAGCGCCGCGCCTTGACGGCGCCGTAGCGCGCCAGCGTCTTCTCGCGCGCGAGCTCGTGGTTCACGACCGGCTTCGGATAGTCGCGGCCCAGCGCGATGCCGGCCGCGGCCAGGTCGATCGGGCGCGCCTGCCACGGCGCGTGGATCAGGGCGTCGGGCAGCTTGGCCAGCGCCGGCAGGTAGCGGCGGATGAAGCGCCCGCCGGGGTCGAACTTCTCGCTCTGCGTCACGGGGTTGAAGATGCGGAACCAGGGCTGGGCGTCGCAGCCGGTGGAGGCCGCCCACTGCCAGCCGCCGTTGTTGGCCGCGAGGTCGAAGTCGTTGAGGTGGGTGGCGAACCAGGCCTCGCCGCGCCGCCAGTCGATGCCGAGGTCCTTGACCAGGAAGCTGGCGGTCACCATGCGCAGCCGGTTGTGCATGTAGCCGGTCTGCGCCAGCTGGTGCATCGCCGCGTCCACCAGCGGGTAGCCGGTGCGGCCCTCGCACCAGGCGGCGAAGTGCTCGTCGGCGTGCTTGCCGTGTTCCCAGTGCAGGTGGTCGTATTCGGGCCGGAAGGCGTGCCCGACGACATGCGGATGGTGGTGCAGGATCTGGTGGTAGAAGTCGCGCCAGATCAGCTCCGACAGCCAGATCTCCGCGCCGCGCGAGCCGCCCTGCATGCGCTCCCAGGCCTCGCGCACCAGGCGCCGGATCGACACCGTGCCGAAGCGCAGGTGCGTCGACAGGTAGCTCGGGCCCTTGACCGCCGGGAAGTCGCGCGCCTCGGCGTAGCCGTCGATGCGGTGCAGGAAGTCGTCCAGCAGCGCCAGCGCGCCCTCGGGCCCCGGCGGCAGCTTGAGCTCGTGCAGGTTGGTGGGCAGGAAGTCGAGGTCCGACAGCGCGGGCACGCCATGTTCGATGCCCGGCGGCACCGGGGCCAGGGCCTCGGCCAAGGCGTCCACCGCGTAGGGCTGCAGCCGCGACGGTTCGAGCTTGCGCAGCCAGGCGTTCTTGTACGGCGTGAAGACGCTGTAGGGGCCGCCGCTGCCCGTCAGGAGCTCGCTGCGCTCGAACACCACGTGGTCGCGGCCGGTGTGCAGCGCGATGCCACGCTCGGCCAGCGCGCCGCGCACCTTGTGGTCGCGCGCCAGCGCGTAGGGGTCGTCGTCGTGACTCGCGTACACCGCCTGCACGCCCAGTTCGGCCGCCAGGTGGGGGAGCGTGTCCGCCGCCTTGCCGTGGCGCACCAGCAGGGCCACCCCGTCCACGCCATGGCGACGCGCCAGCGCCTGCAGTCCGGACTGCACGCCCAGCAGGCTGTCGCGGATGAACTCGACGCGCCGGTCGGCGCGCGGCAGCGGGTCCAGGATCGTGCGGTCGAACACGAACCCCACCCAGACCCGCCGTGCGTCCACCAGGGCGTGGTGGAGTGCGGCGTGGTCGTCCACCCGCAGGTCGCGGCGCAGCCAGACGAGCGCGCTGTCGAGGGCCTTGTGCACGGGCCCGAGTGTCGCCCAGGCATAGAATTCGTGCATGCCCGGCGAGCGACGCATCGACCTCACGAACCAGTTCCTGATCGCCATGCCCGGCATGGTCGAGCCGACCTTCGCCGGCTCGGTGATCTACCTGTGCGAGCACACCGAGAAGGGCGCGCTCGGCCTGGTGATCAACAAGCCGATCGACATCAAGCTCAAGAACCTGTTCGAGAAGGTGGAGCTCAGCCTGACGCGCGAGGACCTGGCCGAGCGGCCGGTGTTCTTCGGCGGGCCGGTGCAGACCGAGCGCGGCTTCGTGCTGCACGAGCGCGTCCAGGCCGAGGGCGAGGACGGCAGCCCCTACAGCAGCACGATGGCGATCCCCGGCGGCGGGCTCGACATGACCACCAGCAAGGACGTGCTGGAGGCGCTGGCCGAGGGCTCGGGCCCGAAGCGGCTGCTCGTCACGCTGGGCTACAGCGGCTGGGGCGCCGGCCAGCTCGAGGACGAGCTGGCGCGCAACGACTGGCTCACGGTGGCGGCCGACCCGAGCGTCATCTTCGACACGCCGATCGAGCAGCGCTACGAGCATGCGGTCAAGCTGCTGGGCATCGACCCGCGCATGCTGTCGCAGGAGGCGGGGCATGCCTAGGCCCCCACGCTCACTGCGTTCGCTGCCCCCCGAGGGGGCGTGCGCGCCCTTCGGGCGGCCGGGCAGGCGCGCATGAGCGGCCCCAGCCGCCCGTTGTCCTCACCACCCCGCATCTTTCTTTCGTTCGACTTCGGCACCCGCCGCGTGGGCGTGGCCAGCGGCAATTCGATCACCCGCACCGCGTCGCCGCTGACCACCGTGGTGCAGGAGGGCGAGGCCCGGTTCGCCGCCATCGGCCGGCTGCTCGGCGAATGGCATCCCGATGCGCTGGTGGTGGGCGTGCCGCGCCACCCCGACGGGGCGCCGCACGACAATACGCAGCGCGCGCAGCGCTTCGCGCGCCAGCTCGCCGGGCGCTTCCGGCTGCCGGTGCACGAGGTCGACGAGCGCTACACCACCACCGAGGCCCATGCACTCGGCGCCGCCGACGCCGACGCGGCCGCGGCGGCGCTGATCCTGGAGCAGTTCCTGCGCGAGAACCCATGAGCGACAACCTGATCCTCGACGCCGAGGCGCTGTACGGCGCCTTGCGCGACGGCGTGCGGCGCCTGCTGGCCGACCGCAGCGACCCCGCCCTGGTGGGCATCTGGTCGGGCGGCGCCTGGCTGGCCGCGCGCCTGCAGGCCGACCTCGGCCTGCCCGGCGAGGCCGGCGTCATCAGCAGCATGCTGCACCGCGACGACTTCGCCGAGCGCGGGCTGGCCGCCGGGGCCGGCACCACCCGACTGCCCTTCGCGGTGGAGGGCCGCCACATCGTGCTGATCGACGACGTGCTCTTCACCGGGCGCACCATCCGCGCCGTGCTCAACGAGCTCTACGACTTCGGGCGCCCGGCCAGCGTGACGCTGGCGGTGCTGGTCGACCGCGGCGGCCGCGAGCTGCCGGTGGAGGCCGCCTTCGCCGCGGCGCGCGTGAGCCTCGCGCCCGGCCAGCGCCTGTCGCTGGCCAAGGACGAGGGCGGCCGCTTCAGCTTCGCGGTGGAAGGGGGGGACGCCTGATGCTGTCGCAGCGCAATCCGCAGCTCAATCGCCACGGCGAGCTGATCCACCTGCTGTCGATCGAGGGCCTGCCGCGCGCGGTGCTGGCCCAGATCCTCGACACCGCGGGCACCTTCCTGAGCGTCAACGAGCGCGACATCAAGAAGGTGCCGCTCCTGCGCGGCAAGAGCGTGTTCAACCTGTTCTTCGAGAACAGCACGCGCACGCGCACCACCTTCGAGATCGCGGCCAAGCGCCTGTCGGCCGACGTCATCAACCTCGACATCGCGCGCAGCAGCACCGCCAAGGGCGAGAGCCTGCTCGACACCATCGCCAACCTCTCGGCGATGCAGGCCGACATGTTCGTGGTGCGCCACAGCGAGAGCGGGGCGCCCTACCTGATCGCCCAGCACTGCGCGCCGCACGTGCACGTGGTCAATGCCGGCGACGGGCGCCACGCGCACCCGACGCAGGGCCTGCTCGACATGTACACCATCCGCCACTACAAGGGCGACTTCACGCGCCTGTCGGTGGCCATCGTCGGCGACATCGTGCACTCGCGCGTGGCGCGCTCGGACATCCATGCGCTGACCACGCTGGGCGTGCCCGAGATCCGCGCCGTCGGACCCAAGACCCTGGTGCCGGGCGACCTGCGCGAGATGGGCGTGCGCGTGTGCCACGACATGGCCGAGGGCATCCGCGACGCCGACGTGATCATCATGCTGCGGCTGCAGAACGAGCGCATGAGCGGCGCGATGCTGCCCAGCGCCGGCGAGTACTTCAAGCGCTTCGGCTTGACGCCCGAGAAGCTGGCGCTGGCCCGGCCCGACGCCATCGTCATGCACCCGGGCCCGATCAACCGCGGGGTCGAGATCGCCTCCTCGGTGGCCGACGGCGGCGCCAGCGTGATCCTGCCGCAGGTGACCTTCGGCATCGCGGTGCGCATGGCGGTGATGAGCACGATTGCGGGGAACGTGGCATGACGAGCAAGCTCCTGATCCGAGGCGGCCGCCTCGTCGACCCCGCCAGCGGGCTGGACCGCGTCGGCGACCTGGCCATCGCCGGCGACCGCATCGTCGCGCTGGGCGAGGTGCGCGACTTCGCGGCCGAGCGCACGCTCGACGCTGCCGGCTGCGTGGTCGCGCCCGGGCTGGTGGACCTGGCCGCGCGCCTGCGCGAGCCCGGCTACGAGCACGAGGGCATGCTCGAGAGCGAACTGGCGGCCGCGGCGGCCGGCGGCATCACGAGCCTGGTGTGCCCGCCCGACACCGACCCGCCGCTCGACGAGCCGGGCCTGGTGGACATGCTCAAGTTCCGCGCCCGCAAGCTGAGCCGCTGCCGCCTGTTCCCGCTCGGCGCGCTCACGCGCGGCCTGGCGGGCGAGGCGCTGACCGAGATGGCCGAGCTCACCGAGTCCGGCTGCGTGGGCTTCTCGCAGGCCGACCGGCCGCTCGTCAACACGCAGACCCTGCAGCGGGCGATGCAGTACGCCGCCACCTTCGGCTACGCGGTGTGGCTGCGCCCGCAGGATCCCTGGCTCGGCAAGGGCGTGGCGGCCAGCGGCGCGGTGGCCACGCGCCTGGGCCTCGCGGGCGTGCCGGTGGCCGCCGAGACGGTGGCGCTGTTCACGATCTTCGAGCTGATGCGCGCCACCGGCGCGCGCGTGCACCTGGAGCGGCTGTCCAGCGCGGCCGGCGTGGAGCTGCTGCGGCGCGCCAAGGCCGAGGGCCTGCCGGTGACGGCCGACGTGAGCATCAACTCGCTGCACCTGACCGACGTCGACATCGGCTACTTCAACTCGGCGCTGCGCCTGGCGCCGCCGGTGCGCCAGCAGCGCGACCGCGACGCGCTGCAGGCGGCGCTGGCCGACGGCACGATCGACGCGCTGGTGTCCGACCACACGCCGGTCGAGGACGACGAGAAGACGCTGCCCTTTGCCGAGGCCACGCCGGGCGCCACCGGGCTGGAGCTGCTGCTCGGGCTCACGCTGCACTGGGGCGCGCAGCGCGCTCTGCCGCTGGCGACCGCGCTGGCGCGCATCACCTGCGACCCGGTGCGCGTGCTGGGCCCCGCGGTGGGCACGCTGTCCGCGAGCGCCGGTCGCCTGGTCGAGGGCGGCGTGGCCGACATCTGCGTGTTCGACCCGGCGGCGCGCTGGGCGGTGACGCCCGAGGCGCTGGTGAGCCAGGGCAAGCACACGCCCTTCGCCTTCGCCCACAGCGCGCTGGAGCTGCCGGGTCGGGTGCAGGCCACGCTGGTGGCCGGCACCATCGCCTTCGAGCGCAGCGCCGGATGAGGGCATGGGTCGGCGCGTGGCGCCTGGCGCGCGTGCTGGCGCACGGCCTGCACGGGCTGGCCATCGTGCTGCTGCGCTTCCCGGCGCTCGCGCCGGCCGAGCGCCATGCGCGCATCCGCTGGTGGTCGGCCGGCCTGCTGCGCGCGCTCGGCCTCGAGCTGCGCGCGCGCGGCACGCCGCGGCCGGGGGCCAAGCTGGTGGTGGCCAACCACGTGTCCTGGCTCGACATCGCGGCGCTGCATGCGGTGATGCCGGAAGCGCACTTCGTCTCCAAGGCCGATGTGCGGCACTGGCCGCTGGTGGGGCGCCTGGTCGCGGGCGCGGGCACGCTGTTCATCGAGCGCGAGAAGAAGCGCGATGCGCTGCGCGTGGTGCACCAGATGGCCCAGGCGCTGCAGGGCGGCCAGACCGTCGCGGTGTTCCCGGAGGGCACCACCGGCGACGGCCGCACGCTGCTGCCCTTCCACGCCAACCTGCTGCAGGCCGCGATCGCGACGGGCATGCCGGTGCAGCCCGTGCTGCTGCGCTACTTCGACCCCGTGCACCCGGTCAGCGCGCAGGCCGAGTTCCTCGGCGACACCACCTTGCTGCAGAGCCTGTGGCGCATGGCCTGCGCGCGCGGCCTGGGCGTCGAGGTGAGCGTGCTGGAGGCCGCTGCCAGCGCGCACGCCGACCGGCGCGCGCTGGCCGAGCACCTGCGCGCCATGCTCCGCGACGCGCTCGAGGCGCGCCTGAACTGAGGCCCGGCGATGCCGTCGCCGGCGCGGCGCGCGTCAGGCCGCCTCGTCGCCGTCGTGCGTGCCCAGGTGGCGCCGCATGCGCCGCAGGCCGAGGAAGACCACGCCCACCACGACCGGGATCGCCGCGCCGACGGCGAGGTCCGGGTCGAGGTGCATGCCCGCGCTCTTGAGGCCCTTGGCGGCATAGCCGACCAGGCCCACCACGTAGTAGGCGATGGCGGCCACCGACAGGCCCTCGACGGTCTGCTGCAGGCGCAGTTGCAGCTTGACGCGCCGGTTCATCGACGCCAGCAGGGCCTGGTTCTGGCGTTCGCGCACGATGCCCACGCGCGTGGCCAGCAGCGTGCTGGCCTGGCCGATGCGCTCGGCCAGGCCCTTGAGGCGCTGCGCGACGTTGCTGCAGGTGCCCACCGCGGGCGCCAGGCGGCGGTTCATGAACTCCTCGATCGTCTGCAGGCCCGCCAGCCGGGTCTCGCGCAGCTCGGCGATGCGGCGCAGCACCAGGCCGTGGTAGGCCTCGCAGGCGCCGATGCGGAACTGGCTGGCGGCGATGTGGCGCTCCACCTCGGCGGCGAGCTGGGTCAGCTGGTGCAGCAGCGCCTCGTCGTCCGCGCCTTCGCGCGCCATCGCGTCGGTCAGCGTGGCCAGCGCCGACTCGATGGCCGCCAGGCGCGGCGCCAGCTCGCGCACGATCGGCAGCGCCAGCAGCGCGAGCACGCGGTAGGCCTCGATCTCGAACAGGCGCTGCAGGAAGCGGCCGCTCTGCGCGTCGGTGAGCCGGCGGTTGACGAGCCACACGCGCGAGCAGCCGTCCTCGCGCAGGCGAAAGTCGGTGTACAGCGCGGCGCGGCCGTCGGCCACCTCGCAGCCCACCACCCCGCGCGCGCCGAAGCGTTCGGCCAGCGCGGCGTCGTCGGCTGCGGCGTCGGCGCCGGTGAGCTCGGCGTGCACCGCGGCGACGGTGCGCCCGGGCACGCCCGCCAGCCATGCCGCCGGCAGTTCGTCGACGGCCGCTCGCGCGAAGGCGGGGCCCTCCGCGCCGGGGGCGATGACGGTGTAGCCCGAGAACTCGCCGTGGCGCTCCCACTTGAGCTGCAGCGCGCCCAGCCGGGCGCGGAAGTGGCGTGCGTCGGCCGCCGGTGCGGCCACGCCGAACTGCGCGGCCAGGGCCTGCAGGTGGGCGATCTCGGCGGCGCGGCCCGGCGCGTCCACCAGCACCGCGACGTAGGTCGCGCGCGACGGCGTGGCCACCGGCACCGGCGGCCGGGCGTGCACCTCGTCGGCGAGTTCGACGCGCTGCGGATGGTCGGGCGGGAAGCGGGCCATCGCGCAGCGATCCCTCGGTTCAGGCCCTGCCTTGCGCGGCCACCGCGGCGGCCGCGCGCGCGGCGGCCTCGGGGTCGCCCAGGTAGTAGTGACGCAGCGGCCGCAATGCGCCGTCGAGCTCGTACACCAGGGGGATGCCGTTGGGGATGTTCAGGCCCACGATGGCGTCGTCCGCGATGCCGTCGAGGTACTTCACCAGCGCGCGGATGCTGTTGCCGTGCGCCGAGATCAGCACCCGCCGGCCGCCGCGGATCGCGGGGGCCAGCGTGTCGTTCCAGTAGGGCAGCACGCGCTCGACCGTGTCCTTGAGGCACTCGGTCAGCGGCACCTCGCCGGGCGCCAGGTGCGCGTAGCGGCGGTCGCCGCGCTCGCAGCGCGGGTCGTCGGCCGCCAGCGCCGGCGGCGGCGTGTCGTAGCTGCGGCGCCAGACGAGCACCTGCTCGTCGCCGTACTGGCGGGCCGTCTCGGCCTTGTTCAGACCCTGCAGCGCGCCGTAATGGCGCTCGTTGAGGCGCCAGTGCTTGACCACCGGCAGCCAGTGGCGGTCCATCGCGTCCAGCGCGTGCCAGGTGGTCCAGATCGCGCGCTGCAGCACCGAGGTGTAGACGACGTCGAACTCGTAGCCCTCGGCCTTCAGCAGCCGCCCGGCCTCCCTGGCCTGCGCCACGCCGGTGGGCGTCAGGCCCACGTCGGTCCAGCCGGTGAAGCGGTTCTCGAGGTTCCAGGTCGATTCGCCGTGGCGGATCAGGACGAGCTTGGTCATGGGTCGCGGCAGCCGGATTGGGGCGCGAATTGTATGATTCGCGCCCCTTGCCTCCGGCGTTCCGCCACTGCCTGCCGTGCTCGAGTTTCTGACCCAGAACTGGTACCTCGTCCTGATGGCCGCCGTGTCCGGCGGCCTGCTGCTGTGGCCGCACCTGAAGGGCGGCACCGGCGGCGGACGCGTCAGCACCGCCGAGGCGGTGCGGCTGATCAACCGCGAGAAGGGCGTGCTGATCGACGTCAGCGAGCCGGGCGAGTACGCCGCCGCGCACGCCATCGGCGCGCGCAACATCCCGTTCGGCCAGGTCGAGGCCTCGAAGGACCTGCCGTCCAACAAGGCCACGCCGCTGCTGCTGATCTGCCCGAGCGGCGCGCGCGCCGGCCGGGCCGCGGGCCTGCTGCGGCGCGCCGGCTACGAGCGCGCGCTGGCGGTGTCCGGCGGCACCTCCGCATGGCGCGAAGCCGGCCTGCCGGTGGAAAAGTCCGCAGCCTGAGCGGGGCTGCGGCGGGCGGCGCCGGCACGCCGGCGCGCAACGCGTGAAAATCGGGCCCCATGCAGCCGGTCCGCATGTACACCACCGAGTTCTGTCCCTTCTGCGTGCGCGCCAAGGCGCTGCTGCAGCAGCGCGGCGTGGGCGCGATCGAGGAGATCCGCGTCGACCTCGATCCCGCGCAGCGCCACCACATGATGGCGCTGACCGGCCGGCGCACGGTGCCGCAGATCTTCGTCGGCGACACCCACGTGGGCGGCTACGACGACCTGGCCGCGCTCGACCGCCGCGGCGCACTGCTGCCCCTGCTCGGCGGTGCGGCGGCGGCCTGAACCGGCGCGTCGGCGATAATTTCACCCCCAACCCGCTGTTCTGGCGGGTTTGTTTCATCGGACGCACACACCATGGCCGACGCCCAAGAGCCCACCCCCGTCTTCAACATCCAGCGCATGTACCTGAAGGACCTGTCGCTGGAGCAGCCCAACTCGCCGCAGATCCTGCTCGAGCAGCAGCAGCCCCAGGTCGACATCAATCTGGCGGTGGCGGCCGAGACGGTGGCCGAGGGCATCATCGAGGTCACGGTCACGGCGACGGTGACCACCAAGGTCGGCGACCGCACGCTGTTCCTGATCGAGGCCAAGCAGGCCGGCATCTTCGAGATCCGCAACCTGCCGGACGACCAGATGCAGGCCATCGTGGGCATCGCCTGCCCCGGCATGATCTACCCCTACCTGCGCGCCATCGTCTCCGACGTCTGCACGCGCGCCGGCTTCCCGCCGGTGATCCTGTCGGAAGTCAACTTCCAGGCCATGTTCGAGGCCCAGCAGCAGCAGGCCGCACAGGGCCAGGCGGGCGCGACGCTGAACTGACCCACCGCCGCAGCGCAGGGCCCGCGCAATGCAGCTGACCGTGCTCGGCGCCGGCGCCTGGGGCACGGCGCTGGCCGTGCAGGCGGCCGCGCGGCATGCGGTGCACCTGTGGGCGCGCGACGCGGCCCACGCGGCGACGCTCGCCGCGGCGCGCGAGAACGCGCGCTACCTGCCGGGCATCGCGCTGCCGCCGGGGCTCGATCTCGGCGCCGACCTCGCCGCGGCGCTGGCCCATGGGCGCGACGGCCTGATCGTCATCGCCACCCCGATGGCCGGGCTGCGCGCGATGCTGGCGGCGCTGCCGGACGGCGCGCGCGTGGTGTGGCTGTGCAAGGGCTTCGAGGCCGGCAGCGGCGCCCTGGGCCACGAGATCGCACGCGAACTGCGCCCGCACGCCCATGCCGGCGTGCTGTCGGGCCCGAGCTTTGCCGAGGAGGTGGCACTCGGCCAGCCGACCGCGCTGGTGGCCGCCAGCGCCGATGCGGCGCTGCGCGACGCGGCCGCCGACGCCTTCCACACCGACCTGCTGCGCGTGTACACCAGCCCCGATGCGGTGGGCGTCGAGGTGGGCGGCGCGGTGAAGAACGTGATGGCCATCGCCACCGGGCTGTGCGACGGCCTGGCGGCGCTCGGCCCCTCCGGGCCGGGCACGCCGGGGCTGAACGCGCGCGCCGCGCTCGTCACGCGCGGCCTGGCGGAGATGACGCGCCTGGGCCTCGCGCTGGGCGCGCGCGCCGAGACCTTCATGGGACTGTCGGGCCTGGGCGACCTGGTGCTGACGGCCACCGGCGCGCTGTCGCGCAACCGGCGCGTCGGGCTGCGCCTGGCCGAGGGCCAGGCCCTGGATCGCGTGCTGGCCGAGCTCGGCCACGTCGCGGAAGGCGTCTACAGCGCGCCCACGGTGCTCGCGCGCGCCCGCGCGCTGGGCATCGAGATGCCGATCACGGCGGCGGTGGTGGCCGTGCTCGAGGGGCGGCTCGCTCCCGCCGATGCGGTGCGCCACCTGATGGGCCGCGACCCGCGCGCCGAAGCCTGAGCGCGGCCGCTCACGTGCCGCCGGCGTAGCCGCACTGGCGCCAGGCCTCGAACACCGCCACGGCCACCGCATTGCCGAGGTTGAGGCTGCGCTGGCCGGGGCGCATCGGCAGGCGCACGCGCTGCGCCGGCGCAAAGCTCTCGCGCAATGCGTCGGGCAGGCCGGCGGATTCGCCGCCGAACACGAGCGTGTCGCCCGGCCGCCAGGCCACCGCGCCATGGGGCCGGCTGCCGCGCGTCGTGAAGGCGAACACGCGCGCCGGGTCCGGCCGCACCGCCTCGACGAACCCGTGCCACGAGGCGTGACGCCGCACCGGCGCGTACTCGTGGTAATCGAGCCCGGCGCGCTGCAGCAGGCGGTCGTCCATCGAGAAGCCCAGCGGCTCGACCAGGTGGAGTTCGCAGCCGGTGTTGGCGGCCAGCCGGATCACGTTGCCGGTGTTGGGCGGGATCTCCGGCTGCACGAGCACGATGCGGAACATCAGGCCTCCGCCGGTGCGGGCGTGCGCGCGTAGACCCACAGGTGGACCGCATCCGCCCCGCCGTCGAGCAGCACCTGCGCGGCCTCGGCGGCCGTGGCCCCGGTGGTCATCACGTCGTCGACCAGCGCGACGCGGCTTCCGCGCAGCGGACCGCTGGCGCCCGGCGCCAGTGCGAAGGCGCCGCGGATCGCCGCGGCGCGCGCCTCGCGCGGCAGGTCGGCCAGGTGCGGCGTGTCGACGCGGCGCTCGAGCAGGCCGGCCTGCGCCGGCAGGCCGAGCTGGCGCGCCAGGCGACGTGCCAGCTCCCAGGCCTGGTTCATGCCGCGCTCGGCCAGGCGCAGGCGGCCCAGCGGCAACGGCAGCACGAGGTCCACGCCCTGCGTCGCAGCGTCGACGCGCAGGCGCGCGGCCATCTGGGCGGCGAGTGCGTCGGCGAGGTCGACCGCGGCGTGGAACTTGAGGCGCGCCACCAGCGTGCTCCACGGAAAGGCATAGTCCACCGCCGCATCGACGCGCGCGAAGGGCAGGGGCTGCGCCAGGCAGCGGCCGCAGCGCTCGATGCCGGCGGGCACGGCCAGCGCACAGCCCCGGCATCGCACCGCGGGCCCGGCATGGCGGTCGCGGCAGGGGCGGCACAGGCGCTCGCGGCCCCAGCCCCGGCAGACGACACATTGGGTCGGCCACGCGAAGGGCGCTGACGTGCGGTGCAGGGGCATCGGCTCAATATACTGGGCCGCGCCATGCCGCCCGATGCCCCCGTGTCCACCGTGCGCGCGCTCGATGCCATGGCGGCCTCGCGCGCGGCGCAGCGGCTCGCACGCGCGCCCGTGGCGCCCTGGCTGCACGGCGAGGTCGCGCGCCGCATGGCCGAACGACTGCCGATCGTGCGCCGGGTGCCCGAGCGCGTGCTCGACTGGTGGGCCCACGCCGGCGGCGGCGCGGCGCAACTGCGGGCCGCCTACCCGCGGGCGCAGGTGGTGGCAGTCGAAGCCGGCACCGCAGCGGCCGGCGCGGCTGCGCCCTGGTGGTCGCCGCGGCGCTGGCGCGCGGCGCCGGCGCCGCTGCCCGACGGCGCGGTGCCGGCGGGCGCGGCCCAGCTCGTGTGGGCCAACATGATGCTGCACGCGGCGCGCGACCCGGCGGCGGTGATGCGGGGCTGGTGCGACGCGCTGGCGGTGGATGGCTTCCTGATGTTCTCCACCCTGGGGCCCGACACCCTGCGCAGCCTGCGCGCGCTGTACGCCGAGGCCGGCTGGGGGCCGCCGCACGCCCCCTTCGTCGACATGCACGACCTGGGCGACATGCTGGTGGGTGCCGGTTTCGCCGCGCCCGTGATGGACCAGGAACTGCTGCGCCTGACCTGGGCCTCGCCGCAGGCGCTGCTGGCCGAGCTGCGCGGACTCGGCGGCAACACCGACCCGGCACGCTTCGCCGGGCTGCGCACGCCACGCTGGCGCGCGCGCCTGGAGGCGGCGCTGCGCGCGCGCGCCGACGGCGCAGGGCGCATCGCGCTCGAGTTCGAGATCGTCTACGGGCACGCCTTCAGGCCACCGCCGCGCGTGCCCGTCGCCGCGCAGACGCTCATCGGCGTGGACGAACTTCGGCGCATGGCCCGACGCGGCGGCGGCGGCGGGGAGCCGCTCAGATAGAATCCGCCGCTGTTTTTGCCTCCGACCTTGACGCAGATCATCTGCAAGCGTTCTGGTCGCCTCGTTCACGCCGATTTCGCCGCCGCCCGCCGCCCGTCCGATGACTGCCGTTCTCGCCCCCGCGCCATGGCGCCGCGCCGCCGCGGCTTCCGCCGGCCCGTGGCGCTTCGGGCGCGTGGTCCACGAGGCGGGCGTGTCGCACCTGGAATGGGTGCTCAAGCGCAACTGCTCGATGTCGCCGGCGCAGGTGTTCGGCATCTACCTGTCGCTGTGCGCCGTGTCGCTCGCGATTGCCGGCGCGTTTGCCTGGCAGGGCGCGACGCCGGTCCTGACCTTTGCCGCCGTCGAGCTCACGCTGGTGGGCGTGGCGCTGGCGGTCTATGCGCGCCATGCGGCCGACCAGGAGTCGATCACGCTGGCCGGCGCGTCGCTGACGGTGTCGCACCGGCGCGGCTCGCGCACCGAACATACCGAGTTCCGAGCCGCCTGGGTGCGGGTGGAACCGAGCGCGGGCGATCGCTCGCTGGTCGAGCTGTCCGGGGACGGACGCTCGGCCCGCGTCGGCCGCTACCTGCGCCCCGAATGGCGCCAGCCGCTGGCCCAGGAATTGCGCACCGCCCTGCGCATGTACCCCTTCATCTCCGACCCTCAGTAACGACGATGACCCGACTCACGACCCGTCTTCGCCCGATCGGGCAGCGCGCTGCCCAGGCCGCCCTGGCCCTGGCCGTCGCCACCGTCTCGACCGCTGCCCTGGCCGTCAACAACCTGCCGGGCGGCCCGGCCGTGAACCAGATCAACCTGCACCCGCCGGTGACCCGCATCGCCGCCGATCAGCAGTGGCTGCACAACTTCATGCTGATCATCTGCCTGGTGATCTTCGTGGCCGTGTTCGGCGTGATGTTCTATTCGGTGCTCAAGCACCGCAAGAGCCTCGGCGCCAAGGCTGCCAACTTCCACGAGAGCGTGGCGGTCGAGATCGCCTGGACCGTGGTGCCCTTCCTGATCGTGATCGCGATGGCGTTGCCGGCCACCAAGGTGGTGGTGGCGATGAAGGACACCACCAACGCCGACCTCACGATCAAGGCCACCGGCTACCAGTGGAAGTGGGGCTACGACTACCTGCGCGGCGAGGGCGAAGGCATCGCGTTCCTGTCCACGCTCGACGTGAGCCACCGCGAGATGTCCGACTCGGGCAAGCCGGCGCCCACGGACAACTACCTGCTGAAGGTGGACAACCCGCTCGTGGTGCCGGTGGACAAGAAGATCCGCATCGTCACCACCGCCAACGACGTGATCCACGCCTGGATGGTGCCGGCCTTCGGCGTCAAGCAGGACGCCATCCCCGGCTTCGTGCGCGACACCTGGTTCCGCGCCGAGAAGACCGGCGACTTCTACGGCCAGTGCGCCGAGCTCTGCGGCAAGGAGCACGCCTACATGCCGATCCACGTGAAGGTGCTGTCGCAGGCCGACTACACCAAGTGGGTCGAGGAGCAGAAGAAGATCCTGGCCGCCAAGGCCGACGACCCGACCAAGGTCTGGACCCTGGAAGACCTCGTGGCACGTGGCGAGAAGGTCTACAACGCCAACTGCGCCGCCTGCCACCGCCCGGACGGCAAGGGCGCCGGCCCGATCAAGGCGCTGGACGGCAGCCAGATCGTCCTGGAGGACGCGGCCAAGCAGATCGACATCCTGCTCAACGGTGCCGCCAACGGCGCGATGCCGGCGTGGAAGTCGCTGTCCGACACCGAGATCGCGGCCGTCGTCACCTACACGAAGAACAGCTGGTCCAACAAGACGGGCAAGGCGGTGCAGCCCGCCGAGATCGTCGCCGCGCGCAAGCAGTAGCCGACCCGGCACGCCCGTCGCGCAGGCCGCATCCCCACACGAATCACGCCGAGATCAGGACGATCCCACCATGAGCGCAGTTCTCGACCACCCCGGTCACGACCACGCCCACGACCACGCGCACG
>DASTJE010000266.1:0-5817 GCA_035716845.1 Burkholderiaceae bacterium | reverse complement strand
CTCAAGGTCGCGCTGGGCGACAAGGTCAACCAGGGCAGCGTGCTGCTGTCGCTGGAGACGGCCGAAGCTGCCGCCGCAGCGCCGGCGCCGGCCCCCGCACCGGCCCCCGCCGCGGCCCCGGCGGCTGCCCCCGTGGCGGCGCCGGCCGCGGCCACCCACACCGGTGCAGCTGACCTCGAGTGCGACGTCCTGGTCCTGGGCGCGGGCCCCGGCGGCTACTCCGCCGCCTTCCGCGCCGCCGACCTGGGCCTCAAGGTCGTGCTGGTCGAGCGCTACGCCACGCTGGGCGGCGTCTGCCTGAACGTGGGCTGCATCCCGAGCAAGGCGCTGCTGCACGTGGCCGCGGTGATGGACGAGGTCAGGCACTTTGCCGACCTCGGTGTGGCCTACGGGGCGCCGAGCGTCGATGCGGCCAAGCTCCTCGCGCACAAGAACAAGGTCGTCGGCAAGCTCACGGGTGGCTTGGGCGCGATGGCCAAGATGCGCAAGGTGACCGTGGTGCGCGGCTACGGCGCGTTCGCCGATCCGCACCACGTGGTGGTGGAGGAGACCACCGGCGACGGCCAGGCCAAGACCGGCAAGACCCAGACCGTCAAGTTCAAGCAGTGCATCATTGCCGCCGGCTCGCAGGCGGTGCGCCTGCCCTTCCTGCCCGACGACCCGCGCATCGTCGACTCCACCGGCGCGCTGCAGCTGCGCCAGCTGCCGAAGAAGATGCTCGTCGTCGGCGGCGGCATCATCGGCCTCGAGATGGGCACGGTGTACTCGACGCTCGGTGCCAGGCTCGACGTGGTGGAAATGCTCGACGGCCTGATGACCGGCGCCGACCGCGACCTGGTCAAGGTGTGGCAGAAGATGAACGCGCACCGCTTCGAGCGCATCCTGCTCAAGACCAAGACGGTGGGTGCGCAGGCCACGCCCGAGGGCATCAAGGTGCTGTTCGAGGGCCTCGACGGCACGAAGAGCGAGGGCGTCTACGACCTCGTGCTGCAGGCCGTGGGCCGCAGCCCCAACGGAAAGAAGATCGCGGCCGAGAAGGCGGGCGTCGTCGTCGGCGAGCGCGGTTTCATCCCGGTGGACATCCAGATGCGCACCAACGTGCCGCACATATTCGCCATCGGCGACATCGTCGGCCAGCCGATGCTGGCGCACAAGGCGGTGCACGAGGCGCATGTGGCCGCCGAGGTGGCGGCCGGGCAGAAGGCGGCCTTCGACGCGCGCGTGATCCCGAGCGTGGCCTATACCGACCCCGAGGTGGCGTGGGTCGGCGTCACCGAGGACGAGGCCAAGGCCAGGGGCCTCAAGGTCAAGAAGGGCCTGTTCCCGTGGACGGCCTCCGGCCGCGCCATCGCCAACGGCCGCGACGAAGGCTTCACCAAGCTGCTGTTCGACGAGGACACGCACCGCATCGTCGGTGGCGGCATCGTCGGCACACATGCCGGCGACATGATCGGCGAGATCGCGTTGGCCATCGAGATGGGCGCCGACGCGGTGGACATCGGCAAGACGATCCACCCGCACCCCACGCTCGGCGAATCGATCGGCATGGCCGCCGAGGTCGCGCACGGCTCGTGCACCGACCTGCCGCCGCAGCGCAAGCCGTAGCCCCGGGCGTGGTCGGCGCCGTGGCGGCTCAGCGCGGTGCGGGCGTCTGTTGGATCAGGCTGCTGGCGCGGGCGTCGAGCGCGGCACGTCCGGTGGTGCCCAGGGCGTCGAGCGCCACCACCGGGCAACGCGCCGGGGCGTCGTCGCCGACGCTCCAGCCGGCGCCGCCGTCGACGCCGGCGTCCGGCCGCGTCAGGCCGAGCGTCGAGCTCAGGCGCTGCACCGCGGCGAGGCTGCGCGACTGGGCGATCAGCAGGTCGTGCTCGGCGTTGGCCAGCGCACGGCGCGCGGTGTAGAGCTCGTTCTCCGCATTGAGCAGGTCCAGCAGGCTGCGTTGTCCGATGTCGAACTGCTGGCGGTAGGCATCGCGCGCCTTCTCGATGGCGATCACGTTGCGATCCAGCGCCTCGATCTGCTCGGCGTACTTGCGCGTGTCGTTGAAGGCGATGGCGGCGCTCTGGCGCGTGTCGCGGCAGACGCGGTCGCGCACGTCGGCGGCCTGGTTCTGCAGGCTCGCCGCCTGGGCGATGCGCGCCTGGTCGGAGCCCCCGTTGTAGAGGTTCCAGTTCAGCGTCACCTCGGCACTCGTGTCGCGCTTCTGGTCGGGCACGCCGTCGAAGTTGCGTCCGGTGCCGCTGCGAAGGCGCGCTTCCACGCGCGGCTGCCATGCGGCGCCCTCGCGGCCGCGGCTGGCCGCGCGCGCCGCGCGCAGGTTCTCGATGGCGGCGCTGACGGCGGGGCTGTGGCGGATCGCCAGCGTCGCGGCCTCGCCGGCGCTCGCCGGTTGCGACTGCGCGCCGGGCGCCATGCGGGCGATGCGCGCGGGCGGCAACTCGCCGACGATGCGCTGGTAGCGCGCCGTCACGTCGTGCAGGTTCGCCGTCTCGACGCTGAGGTTGGCTTCGGCCAGCGCCAGGCGCGCTTGCGCCTGCTCCTGGTCGACGCCGCGCGCCACGCCGGCGCGCACCCGGCTGCCGATCTGCGTGGCGGCCACCTTGTGCTGCACGTAGTTGTCCTCGGCCAGCGCCACCAGGGTGCGCTGGCGCATCACGTCGTGCAGCGCACGTGCTGCCTCCAGCACGGTCGTCTCGCTGGCGTCGACGAACTCGAACCAGCGCGCGCGCTGCTCGTGGCCGGCGCGCTCGATGTCGCTGCGGATCACGTGGGCATCCCACAGCACCTGCGTCACCGACACGGCCGCTCCGTGGCGGCCGAGGCTCGCGCCCTCGGGGGTGCGGCTGGTGATGCGGTCGTGGGTGCGGCCGACCGTGGCTTCGAGGTCGACACGCGGCAGCAGGCCACCGCGCGCCGCATCGGTGGCGGCGCCCGCGGCGCGCAGGGCATTCAGGCGCGCGGCGACGTCGGGGCTGGTGCTCAGCGCCGACTGTGCTGCCGCCCGAAGAGCCTCGAGGCCCGGTGTGGGAGTGCCCTGGGCGTGGGAGAGTCCGGTGAGCGCAAGCAGCGCGGCCAGGGCGGTCGAACGAAGGCGAAGCGGCATGGGCGTCCTATGACAGGGGCACGGTTCAGAAGCCCTCAAAGTGTAAGCAGGTCTGTC
Source organism: Burkholderiaceae bacterium (assembly GCA_035716845.1). Lineage (GTDB taxonomy): Bacteria > Pseudomonadota > Gammaproteobacteria > Burkholderiales > Burkholderiaceae_C > CADEEN01. The sequence goes on along the minus strand of DASTJE010000266.1, from coordinate 2,657 downwards.
TGAAGCGGCCCGCGCCGGGCGCACGCCCTCCGAGCCGCGCCGTGACTTTTCCACGCGCGCATGCGCGATGACGCGCTTGCATGGCATTGCCCGCTGCAGGGCGGGCCGGGGGCGCCGATGACGTGCAGGAGAGCCTGCACCCGCAGGCCGCCTGCGCCTGTCCCACGCCTGCCCCTCGATTGACTGCCGCTACCTTTTCGATGGCCAGGCCGCGCGCGCCCGCGCGGCACTGGTTGCATGCCGCGGTGCTTGCACTGTCGATCGGCGTCGGCTGGCCCTGGGCGTCCGACCAGTTGCTGATGCAGCAGGCCGCGCAGCGTCTCGGGCCGCGCGCCGTGGCGGCGCTGCCGGCGCTTCAGGCCGTGCTGCAGCAGGCGGCGGCGCTCGACGAGGAGGCTCAGCTGGCCGCGGTCAACACGTTCTACAACCGCCGCGTCGTGTTCCGCGACGACGCCGAGGTGTGGGGCCAGCCGGACTACTGGGCCAGCCCGCTGGAAACGCTCGACCAGGGGCGCGGCGACTGCGAGGATTTCGCGATCGCCAAGTACTTCACCCTGATCGCGCTGGGCATGCCGCAGGCGCGCCTGCGCATGGTGTACGTGCGCGCGCAGCTCGGCGGCGACTCGCAGGCGCACATGGTGCTGGCCTACTACGCCCAGCCCGACGCCGAGCCGCTGATCCTGGACAACCTGATCGGCAGTGTGCGGCCGGCGTCGCGCCGGCCCGACCTGACGCCGGTGTTCAGCTTCAACGGCGAGGGTCTGTGGCAAGGTGTCGGGCGCCAGAGCGCCGGCGACCCGCAGGCGCGCCTGTCGCGCTGGCGCGAGGTGCTGGCCAAGGCGCGCGCGGAAGGGTTCTATCGATGACGAAGCGCACGAAGGTGATGCCATGAGTCTGATGCGACAAGTGGGTTGGCTGCTGGTGGCGGTGGTGCTGCTGGCGCTGGCCGGTGCGGTGGGCGTGAACCTGCACGCGGCGCGCGATGCGCTGCAGGCGCAGCTGCGCGTGAAGAACAGCGACAACGCGCAGAGCCTGGCGCTGGCGCTGTCGCAGCAGCGGGGCGATGCGCAGCTGATGGAGCTGTTGCTGGCGGCCCAGTTCGACACCGGCTTCTACCGCAGCGTGCGCTGGGTGGGGACCGACGGCCGCGAGGCCTTCACGCGCCAGGCCGGGCCCAACGCGAGCCGGGCGCCGGACTGGTTCGTCGCGCTGTGGCCCATCGAGTCGGCGCCGGGCGTGGCGCAGGTCAGCGATGGCTGGCGTGCGCTGGGCCGCGTCGAGGTGGTCAGCCACGTGGCCTACGCCCACGACGAGCTGTGGCGCGGCGGCTCGCGTTCGGCGTTCCTGCTGCTGGCGCTGGGCGCCGGTGCGCTCGCGCTGGCGGCGCTGGGCGTGGCGCGCATCCGCCGTCCGCTCGATGCCACCGTGCGGCAGGCCAGCGCCCTGGTCGAGGGGCGCTACGTGGTGGTGGAAGAGCCGCAGGTGCCCGAGCTGCGCCGCGTGGCGCGGGCCATGAACGGCATGGTCGAGCGCGTGCGCGCCCTGTTCGAGGCGCACGCGGCGCAGGTGGACGCCCTGCGCCGCACGGCTCACGAGGACGGACTGACCGGGCTGGCGCACCGCGCGCACTTCATGCAACGGCTGGGCGAGCTGCTGCGCCCCGAGGAGGGTGCACGCGTGGGGGTGCTCGCCCTGGTGCGCCTGGCTGACCTGGCCGGGGTGAACCGCGAGCTCGGACGCGGGCTCGCCGACCAGGCCTTGCGCGCCGTGGCGCAGACCCTGGCCGATGCCGCGGCAGCCGCAGGCGAGGGCGCGCTGGCCGGCCGCCTGAACGGCTCCGACTTCGCGCTCGCGCTGCCGGGAGAAAGCGAGGCGCAGGCGGCGGCCGCACGCATCGGCGCGAGCCTGGCGGCGGCACTGCCCGCGCTGGGCGCGCGCCTGCAGGCGTGCGCGGGCGCGACGGTCTGGCAGCACGACGACACGGCCGCATCGCTGATGAGCCGCGCCGACCTGGCACTGGCCCACGCGGAAAGCGCCGGCCCCTTCGCCGCCCACGCCATTGGCGTGGAGGCACCGTCGGGCACGGCGCGCGGCCACGAGGGGGCCGAGGGCGAGGCCGGCTGGCACCGGCGCCTGGGCGAGGCCTTGGCCGCGCGGCGCGCGCGGCTGGTGGAGTACCCGGTGCTCGACCGCACCGGCGCCCTGCTGCACCTGGAGTGCCCGCTGAGGCTGCAGCTCGATGCCGGCGGCGAGTTCGAGGCGGCGTTGCGCTGGCTGCCGCTGGCCACGCGCGGACACTGGCTGCCGCAGCTGGACCTGCTGGCCGTGCAACTGGCCCTGCAGGCCATTGCGCAGGATGGGCGCGAGCGTGCTGTGAACCTGTCCGCGGCCGCGCTGGCCGACGGCGCCTTCGCCGCGAGGCTGCGCCAGTCGCTCGGCGAGGCGCCGCAGGCCGCGCGCGGCTTGTGGCTGGAGGTGGCCGAGTCGCAGGCCGTGGGGCAGGTCGACCTGCTGGCGGCCCATGCCGCGCTGCTGCGGCCGCTGGGCGTGCGCCTGGGCATCGAGCACGCGGGCCACGCGCTGCATCGCGCACCGCGCCTGTACGAGCTGGGGCTCGACTACGTCAAGCTCGACGCCAGCCTGCTGCGCGGTGCCGC
>DASTJE010000265.1:0-3031 GCA_035716845.1 Burkholderiaceae bacterium | reverse complement strand
CCTGGCCACCGACCACGGCGTGCTGGCCACGGTGCTCGACGCACTGCGCCTGGGCTTCGCGGTGGCGGTGCCGCTGGAGGGCGTTGCCGCCGTCGATCTGCAGCCCGGCGACGGCGAGCGCGCCCTCGTGCGCATGCAGGCTGCCGGCGCACGCCTGTGCAGCGTGGACGAGCTGACGCACAGCGAGCTGCGGTCGGTCGCGTGAGCGTGCCGGTCCGGCGCGGCACGTGCAGCCGCCGCTTCCCGTCGACGCCGCGACCGATCGCAGCCGGCCAGGGGACGGCGGCGCAGGGGCCTTGAGCGGGCTCAACCAGGCACGCGCGGCGCTCCACAGCATGAAGGGGCAACCACCCTGGAGGTGCACATGGCCGCCAAGCAACTGCTGTTTCACGACGCGGCGCGCGAGCGCATCCGGCGCGGCGTCGATGCCCTGGCGCAGGCCGTCAAGGTGACGCTCGGCCCGCGCGGGCGCACGGTGATCCTGGAGCGCGAGTACGGGCCGCCGCAGATCGTCAACTCCGGCGTGCTGGTGGCCAGGTCGGTGGAGCTGGAGGACCGCTTCGAGAACATGGGCGCGCAGCTGCTGCGCGAGGTGGCCGCGCGCACCAGCGAGCAGGCCGGCGACGGCACCACCACCGCCACCGTGCTGGCGCACGCCATGGTGACCGAGGGCCTGAAGTACCTGGCCGGCGGCATGAACCCGATGGACGTCAAGCGCGGCATGGAGCAGGCGGTCGAGTCGGTGGTGGGGCAGGTCAAGGCGCTGGCGCGGCCGTGCGCCAACTCGCAGGAGATCGCCCACGTGGCGGCGATCTCGGCCAACAACGACCGCTCGATCGGCGAGCTGCTGGCGCGCGCCATCGACAAGGTGGGGCGCGACGGCGCCATCACCATCGAGGACGGCTCCGGCCTGGCCAGCGAGCTGGAGGTGGTGGAAGGCCTGCAGTTCGACCGCGGCTTCCTCTCGCCGTACTTCATCAACAACGCCGAGCGCCAGAGCGTGGTGCTGGAGGACGCGGCGATCCTGCTGTACGACAAGCGCCTCGCCTCGCTGAAGGACCTGCTGCCGCTGCTCGAGGAGGCGGTCAAGGCCGGCGCGCCGCTGCTGGTGGTGGCCGAGGAGGTGGAGAGCGACGCGCTGGCCACGCTGGTGGTCAACGTGATCCGCAACACCATCAAGGCCTGCGCGGTGAAGGCACCGGGCTTCGGCAAGCGCCGCAAGGCCATGCTGCAGGACCTGGCCGTGCTCACCGGCGGCAGCATCGTCAGCGAGGAGCTGGGCCTGGCGCTCGACAAGGTGCACCTGGCCGACCTGGGGCGCGCGCGCCGCATCGAGATCACCAAGGACGCCACCACCGTCATCGGCGGCGGCGGCGCGCCCGAGGCCATCCGCGAGCGCATCGCCGCCATCCGCCGCGAGCGCGAGAAGGCCGCCAGCGACTACGACCGCGAGAAGCTCGACGAGCGCATCGCCAAGCTCTCCGGCGGGGTGGCGATCATCAAGGTGGGCGCGGCCACCGAGACCGAGCTCAAGGAGCGCAAGGTGCGCGTGGAGGACGCGCTGCACGCCACCCGCGCGGCGGTGGAGGAGGGCATCGTGCCCGGCGGCGGCGTGGCGCTGCTGCGCGCGCGCCAGGTGCTGCGTGGCCGGCACGGGCCGACGCTCGACCACGACTCGGGGCTGCGCATCGTCGAGCGCGCCCTCGAGGAGCCCCTGCGCCGCATCGTCGAGAACGCGGGCGAGGAGCCTTCGGTGGTGCTGCACCGCGTCGACGACAGCACCGAGGGCGCGTTCGGCTGGAACGCCGCCACGCGCGAGTTCGGCGACCTGCTGGCGATGGGCGTGATCGACCCGGCCAAGGTGACGCGGCTGGCGCTGCAGAACGCGGCCTCGATCGCCGCGCTGATCCTCACCACCGACTGCCTGATCGCCAGCGCGCCGCAGCCGGCCGCCGCGCCGGGAGCCGGCGCGATGGCGCCGCCGGGCATGGAGATGTAGCCGCGGCCGCCGCCGCGCGGCGTCAGGGCAGCAGCACCGCGGCGCCCTGCAGGCGGCCGGCGCGCAGGTCGCCCAGGGACTCGTTGGCGTGCGCCAGCGGGTAGGCGGTGGCCTGCACGTGCAGCGGCATGCGCGCGGCGGCCTGCAGGAACGCCGTGGCGTCGGCGCGCGTGAGGTTGGCCACCGACACGAGCTGCCGCTCCTCCCACAGCAGGCGGTAGGCGAACGCCGGGATGTCGCTCATGTGGATGCCGCCGCACACCACGCGGCCGCCCTTGCGCACCGCGCGCAGCGCCGCGGGCACCAGCGCGCCCACCGGCGCGAAGATGATCGCCGCGTCCAGCGGCTCGGGTGGCGGCTCGTCGGCGCCGCCCGCCCAGGCGCAGCCCATCTCGCGCGCGAAGGCCTGTGCCGCGGCGTCGCCGGGCCGCGTGAAGGCGTGCACGCGCCGCCCCTCGTGGCGCGCCACCTGCGCCACCAGGTGCGCCGCCGCGCCGAAGCCGTAGAGCCCGAGCGCCTGCGCCTCGTCGCCGGCCATGCGCAGCGAACGCCAGCCGATCAGCCCCGCGCACAGCAGCGGCGCGGTGTGCAGCGCGTCGGCGCCGGGCGCGAGCGTGAAGCAGTAGTCCGCATCGGCCACCACCTGCGTGGCGAAGCCGCCGTCGCGGCCGTGGCCGGTGAACACCGGGTGGTCGCACAGGTTCTCGCGGCCGCCGCGGCAGAAGCGGCAGTGGCCGCAGGTGTGCCCGAGCCAGGGCACGCCGACGCGCTGGCCCAGGCGCGCCGCGTCGACGCCGGCGCCGACGGCGTCGACCACGCCCACGATCTCGTGCCCGGGCACGAGGGGCAGGCGCGGCAGCGGCAGCTCGCCGTCGACGATGTGCAGGTCGGTGCGGCACACCGCGCAGGCCTGCACCGCCAGGCGCAACTCGCCCGGGCCCGGCACGAGGTCGGGCCGCTCGGTGGGCACGAGCGGCGTGCCCGGGGCATGCAGCACCATGGCCCGCATGGCAGTGGCTCCTGGGGTGGCGC
>DASTJE010000264.1:0-21726 GCA_035716845.1 Burkholderiaceae bacterium | reverse complement strand
GACGTGCTGTTCTTCGTCGACAACATCTACCGCTACACGCTGGCCGGCACCGAGGTGTCCGCGCTGCTGGGCCGCATGCCTTCGGCCGTGGGCTACCAGCCGACGCTGGCCGAGGAGATGGGTCGTCTGCAGGAGCGCATCACCTCCACCAAGATCGGCTCGATCACGTCGATCCAGGCCGTGTACGTGCCCGCCGACGACCTGACCGACCCGTCGCCGGCCACCACCTTCGCCCACCTGGACGCCACGGTGGTGCTGTCGCGCGACATTGCCGCGCTGGGCATCTACCCGGCGGTGGATCCGCTGGACTCGAACAGCCGCCAGGTCGACCCCAACGTGGTGGGCGAGGAGCACTACAACACCACGCGTGCCGTGCAGGCCACGCTGCAGCGCTACAAGGAACTGCGCGACATCATCGCCATCCTGGGCATGGACGAGCTCTCGCCCGAGGACAAGCTGGCGGTGGCCCGCGCGCGCAAGATCCAGCGTTTCCTGTCGCAGCCTTTCCATGTGGCCGAGGTGTTCACCGGCACCAAGGGCGAGTACGTGCCGCTGAAGGAGACCATCCGCGGCTTCAAGATGATCGTCAACGGCGAGTGCGACCACCTGCCCGAGCAGGCGTTCTACATGGTCGGCACGATCGACCAGGCCTTCGAGAAGGCCAAGAAGATCCAGTAACGCGAAGGAACTGCGATGTCCACCATCCACGTCGACGTCGTCTCGGCCGAGGAGAACATCTTCTCCGGCGAGGCGAAGTTCGTCGCCCTGCCCGGCGAGATGGGCGAGCTGGGCATCTACCCGCGCCACACGCCGCTGATCACCCGCATCAAGCCCGGTGCGGTGCGCATCGAGCGCGCCGACAACGGCGAGGAGGAGTTCGTCTTCGTCGCCGGCGGCATCCTCGAGGTGCAGCCGCACTGCGTGACGGTGCTGGCCGACACGGCGATCCGCGGCCACGACCTCGACGAGGCCAAGGCCAGCGAGGCCAAGAAGCTGGCCGAGGAGGCGATGAAGAGCGCCAAGAGCGACATCGACTTCGCCGCCGCCCAGGGCGAGTTCGCGATGATGGCCGCCCAGCTGGCGGCGATCCAGAAGCTGCGCAAGAAGTAGGCGCCGTCCTCCGTCGCCGAAGCGCCCGCGCCGCCCCCGGCCGCGGGCGTTTTTCTTGGTGCGCGGCCGATCAGCGGCGCCAGGCCGCGTCGGGCAGTTCGTTGGGGTTCGCCTGGCCCTCGGCCAGCGGGAAGTGCCGCACCTGCAGCGCATGCACCGCATCGATCGCCGCCGCCAGGCCGTCTTCGAAGCGGCCGGCGCGCAACGGCTCGCGCATGCCCTGGACGATCGCGGCCCATTGCTCGCGGTCCACGTGGCGGTTCAGGCCGCGGTCGGCGACGATCTCGATCGCATGCTCGGCGAGCATCAGGTAGATCAGCACGCCGTTGTTGTGCTCGGTGTCCCACACGCGCAGCTTGCCGAACATCGCGATCGCCCGGTCGCGCGCACTCAGCCCCTTCCACAGGTAGGACGTCGGCAGCGCCGGCTCGACACACAGGCGGATCTCGCCGCTGTGCGCACGCTCGCTGGCCGACACGCGCGCCGCGAGCCGCGCCAGCGCGGCGCGCGGCAGCACGCGGTCGACGTCGCCTTCGTCGTGCCAGCGATGCCTGAGGATGCGTGCCAGGCGTCCCATCACCAGTCTCCCCCGGCGCCGCCGCCGCCGAAATCGCCGCCGCCGCCGGAGCTGAAGCCGCCCCCGCCGCCGCCCCAGCCTCCGCCGCCGCTCCAGCCGCCGCCGCCCCAGCCGGCCGGCAGGTGCGTGCCACCGCGCCGCGGCAGCATGCGCGCGACGCCGGCGAACAGGCCGATCAGCAGGCCGATCACGACGCCGAGGATCGCCACCAGCATGCTGCCGGTGACGACCCAGGCCAGCACGCCGGCGGCGCCGCCGCTGGCCAGCGTGCCCAGCACGCGCCCGAAGATGCGCCGCACCACGCTGGCCACCACCGGCAGCGCGACGAAGGCGAACACCAGCAACTCGGTCAGCGGCAGCTGGCCGAGCGGGCCGGGGGCCCGCGAGTCGGCCGCCGGCGCCGGCAGGCCCTCGCCCCGGATGCGCGCGAACAGTGCCTCGACGCCGGCGTCGATGCCGCCGGCGAAGTCGCCGCTCTTGAAGCGCGGGCTGATCACGTCGCGCGCGATCTGGCGCGCGGCCAGGTCGGGCACCGCGCCTTCCAGCGCCTTGGCCGGCGCGATCCACAGGCGACGGTCGTCCTTGGCGACCACCAGCAGCAGGCCGTCGCCGACATCGCGCCGCCCGATCTTCCAGGTTTCGCCCACGCGCTGCGCGTAGGCGGCGATGTCCTCGGGCGCCGTCGTGCGCACCATCAGCACCACGATCTGCGGCCCGGCGTCGCGCTCGAACGCGGCGAGCTTGTCGATCAGGCGGCGCTGTTCGTCGGCCGAGAGCGTGCCGGTCTGGTCGATGACCCTCTCGGTCAGCGCGGGTACGGGCAGCACGTCCTGCGCCGCCGCGCCCGCCAGACCGGCGAGGAGGAGGAGGGGCAGCGCCAGCCGCTGCCACCAGCGCATGGTGCGCCCTTACCGGGAGGCGGCCGGCGCGGCGGCGGGGGCCTTGTCGAAGCTCACCTGCGGCGGCGACGAGATCTGGGCCTCGTTGGCCACCGTGAAGTTGGGCTTGACCGCGTAGCCGAACACCATCGCCGTCAGGTTGGTCGGGAACTGGCGCGCCAGCACGTTGTAGTCCTGCACCGCCTTGATGTAGCGGTTGCGGGCCACCGTGATGCGGTTCTCGGTGCCCTCGAGCTGCACCCGCAGGTCCTGGAAGCCCTGGTTGGCCTTCAGGTTGGGGTAGTTCTCCGTCACCATGAGCAGACGCGACAGTGCGCTGCCGAGCTCGCCCTGCGCCTGCTGGAAGCGGGCGAAGGCCTCGGGGTTGTTGAGCGTCTCGGGCGTGACCTGGATCGCGGTGGCCTTGGCGCGCGCCTCGACGACCTTGGTCAGCGTCTCCTGCTCGAAGTTGGCCTCGCCCTTGACCGTGGCCACGACGTTGGGGATCAGGTCGGCGCGGCGCTGGTACTGGTTGAGCACCTCGGACCAGGCGCTCTTGGTCTGCTCGTCGAGGGTCTGGAACTGGTTGTAGCCGCAACCCGACAGCGCGACGGCGGCGCCGAGGGCGGCAATCCAGGCAAGGGGGCGGCGAAACAGCGTCATCGAGGTTCTCCGGCTGAGTGGGCGGCAGCATGCTACCCGTGGCGCCAAGATGGTGGTTGAGCCGGCGCCTTCAAGGCGCGGGCGACCCCCTACAATCGCGCCCTGTTCCGAGGAGCGTTGCAACGGCGCCCGACCGCGCTGCCAGGCTCGGGACTGCGCGCACCTTCCGCGCTGTGCAACGGCGCTCGTCGATGCTGCCTGCTGCCCCGACGATGTCCGCCACGCCCTCCGCCCCCCCGCCGCTGCGCCTCTCCGGCCTCGAGCCGATCGAGATCGGCCCCGGCTCGCTGTTCGTCAACATCGGCGAGCGCACCAATGTCACCGGCTCCAAGGCCTTCGCGCGGCTGATCCTGGCCGGGGACTACGAGCAGGCGCTGGGCGTGGCGCGCCAGCAGGTCGAGAACGGCGCGCAGATCGTCGACGTCAACATGGACGAGGCCATGCTCGACAGCAAGGCTGCCATGGTGCGCTTCCTCAACCTGATGGCCGGCGAGCCCGAGATCGCGCGTGTGCCGGTGATGATCGACAGCTCCAAGTGGGAGGTCATCGAGGCCGGCCTGCAGTGCCTGCAGGGCAAGGGCATCGTCAACTCGATCTCGCTCAAGGAGGGCGAGGCCGAGTTCCGCCGCCAGGCCGCGCTGGTGCGCCGCTACGGCGCCGCGGCGGTGGTGATGGCCTTCGACGAGCGCGGCCAGGCCGACACCTTCGCGCGCAAGACCGAGATCTGCGCGCGCGCGTACCGCATCCTGGTCGGGGAGGTCGGCTTCCCGCCCGAGGACATCATCTTCGACCCCAACATCTTCGCCATCGCCACCGGCATCGAGGAACACGACAACTACGCGGTGGACTTCATCGAGGCCACGCGCTGGATCAAGGCCAACCTGCCCGGCGCCAAGGTCAGCGGCGGCGTCAGCAACGTCAGCTTCAGCTTCCGCGGCAACGAGCCGGTGCGCGAGGCCATCCACACCGTGTTCCTGTACCACGCGATCCGCGCCGGCATGGACATGGGCATCGTCAACGCCGGCATGGTCGGCGTCTACGACGACCTCGACCCCGAGTTGAAGGAACGTGTCGAGGACGTGGTGCTCAACCGCCGCAAGGACGCCGGCGAGCGCCTGATCGAGATCGCCGACCGCGCCAAGAGCGCCGGCAAGGACGACAGTGCGCGCCTGGCCTGGCGCGCGCTGCCGGTCGGCGAGCGCCTCTCCCACGCGCTGGTGCACGGCATCACCGAGTTCATCGTCGCCGACACCGAGGAGGCCTGGCAGGCGGTCCGCCACACCGGCGGCCGTCCGCTGCACGTGATCGAGGGCCCGCTGATGGCGGGGATGAACGTCGTGGGCGATCTGTTCGGCCAGGGCAAGATGTTCCTGCCCCAGGTGGTGAAGTCGGCGCGCGTGATGAAGCAGGCAGTGGCCCACCTGCTGCCCTACATCGAGGCCGAGAAGCAGGCGCTCGTCGACGCCGGCGGCGAGGCCAGGCCGCGCGGCAGGATCGTCATCGCCACCGTCAAGGGCGACGTGCACGACATCGGCAAGAACATCGTCACCGTCGTCCTGCAGTGCAACAACTTCGAGGTCGTCAACATGGGCGTGATGGTCCCGTGCCAGGACATCCTCGCCAAGGCCAGGGTGGAAGGCGCGGACATCGTCGGGTTGTCGGGGCTGATCACGCCCAGCCTGGAGGAGATGCAGCATGTCGCCGCCGAGATGCAGCGCGACGAGTGGTTCCGCATCAGGAAGATCCCGCTGCTGATCGGCGGCGCCACCACGAGCCGCGTGCACACCGCGGTCAAGATCGCGCCGCATTACGAGGGTCCGGTGGTCTACGTGCCCGACGCCTCGCGCAGCGTGGGCGTGTGCAGCGAGCTGCTCTCGGACGAGCGCGCCGCGAAGTTCATCGCCGAGCTCGAGGCCGACTATGCGCGCGTGCGCGACCTGCACGCGCGCAAGAAGGCCGCGCCGCTGGTCACGCTGGCCCAGGCCCGCGCCAACCGCACGCCGATCGACTGGACGGGCTACACGCCCCCGCGGCCGCGCTTCCTGGGTCGCCGCGTGCTGCGCAATGTCGACCTGGCCGAGCTCGCGCCGCTGATCGACTGGACGCCCTTCTTCCAGACCTGGGACCTGGCGGGCAGGTTCCCGCAGATCCTGCGCGACGAGGTGGTGGGCCACGAGGCCACGCGGCTGTTCTCCGACGCCCGGCGCATGCTGCAGCGCCTGGTCGAGGGCCGCTGGCTGCAGGCGCATGGCGTGTTCGGCCTGTACCCGGCCGACGCGGTGGCCGACGACGACATCGCCCTCTATGCCGACGAGTCGCGCGCCGCGCCGCTGCTGGTGTGGCACGGCCTGCGGCTGCAGACCGAGCGGCCGGTGGTCGACGGGGTCAGGCGCCCCAACCGCTGCCTGGCCGACTTCGTCGCGCCGCGCGGTGGCAAGCCCGACTACGCCGGCATGTTCGCCGTCAGCATCCAGGGCGTCGAGAAGAAGGAAGCGCAGTTCCTCGCCGACCACGACGACTACTCGGCCATCATGCTCAAGGCCCTGGCCGACCGCCTGGCCGAGGCCTTCGCCGAACGCCTGCACCAGCGCGTGCGCACCGAGTTCTGGGGCTACGCGGCCGACGAGACGCTGACGCACGAGCAGCTGATCGCCGAGCAGTACCGCGGCATCCGCCCGGCCCCGGGCTACCCCGCCTGCCCGGACCACCGCGTCAAGAGCGGGCTCTTCCGCGTGCTCGACGCGGCCGAGGTCGGCATGGGCCTGACCGAGAGCCTGGCGATGACGCCGGCGTCGAGCGTGTGCGGCTTCTACCTCGCGCACCCGCAGGCACGCTACTTCAACGTCGGGCCCATCGGCGACGACCAGCTGGCCGACTGGGCGGCGCGCAATGCGCTCGACGAGGCCACCGCCAGGCGTGCGCTGGCGCCCGTGCTGGCGATGTGAACGTTGGTAAATCCCGCGCGAGGCGCGCAACGCTTCACGCGCGAGGTCGACCGGCCGCTCGAACAATCGCGCTCCGGAGCGTGCGAACGGCGCACGCGGCTGCGGGAGAGGTCGCATGGGTCGTTGGGGCGCTCGGTGGGTGGGTCTGGCGGTCGGCATCGCGCTGACGGCCTGCGGTGGCGGCAGCGGGGGAGCGGGCGGAGAGGCCGCAGCGCCCGAAATGCCCGCGTCGCGCGAGGCGGCGGCACGCTTCCTCGCACAGGCGAGCTTCGGCCCGACCGAGGCCTCGATCGACCGCGTGATGGCGCTCGGCTACGGCGCCTGGATCGACGAGCAGTTCGCCAAGCCGGCGTCGTCGCACCGCGCCACCTGGGAAGCCAGCGACGCTGCCGTCAAGGCGGCCAACCCGACGGGCAGCGCCGGCCAGGACGGCACCCTCAACGCGTTCTGGCAGGCGGCCGTGAGCGGCGAGGACCAGCTGCGGCAGCGCGTGGCCTATGCGTTGTCGCAGATCATGGTGATCTCGATGCAGGACAACGCGGTGGGCGACAACCCGCGCGCGGTGGCGGCCTACCTCGACACGCTGGCCGACAAGGGCCTGGGCAACTACCGCGACCTGCTCGAGGCCGTGTCGCTGCACCCGATGATGGGGGTGTACCTCTCGCACCTGCGCAACCAGAAGGCCGACCCGCGCACCGGCCGCGTACCCGACGAGAACTTCGCGCGCGAGGTGATGCAGCTGTTCTCGATCGGCCTGCACGAGCTGGCGCCCGACGGCAGCGTGCGGCTTGCCAACGGCGTCCCGGTGGAGACCTACGGCCCGGCGGACATCGGCGGGCTGGCCCGCGTGTTCACCGGCTGGAGCTGGGCCTGTCCGGACTGGCCCGACAACGCTTGCTTCACCAGCGGCGCGGTCGGTGGTGTGAGCGATCCGGACCGCGCCTTCAAGCCGCTGATGGGCTACCCGCAGTTCCACGCCACCGAGGCCAAGGCCTTCCTCGGCACGACCATCGCGGCCCAAAGCCCGGCCGACCCGCAGGCCAGCCTGCGCGCGGCACTCGACACGCTGTACCGGCACCCGAACGTGGGCCCCTTCATCGGCCGTCAGCTGATCCAGCGCCTGGTCACCAGCAACCCGAGCCCGGCCTACGTCTCGGCGGTGGCGGCGGCCTTTGCCGACAACGGCGGCGGCGTGCGTGGCGACCTCAAGCACGTCGTCAAGACCATCCTGATGCACCCCGAGGCGCGCACCGTCGGCGAGCGCAGCGGCAAGGTGCGCGAGCCGGTGCTGCGCCTGTCCGCACTGCTGCGCGCCTTCGGCTACCGCTCGGACAGCGGGCAGTACCGCGTGGGCAACACCGACAACCCGGGGACATCGCTTGGCCAGACCCCGCTGCGTGCGCCCTCGGTGTTCAACTTCTACCGCCCGGGCTACGTCGCGCCTGGCACGGCTGCCGCGGCGGCCGGACTGGTGGCGCCCGAGATGCAGATCCTGCACGAGACCACGGCGGCGGGTTACGTCAACACGATGCGCGACGCAGTGAGCCTGGGCGTGGGCAGCTACAACAGCACGCTCGCGCGGCGCGATCTGCAGCCGGACTTCACGGCCGAGCTCGCGCTGGCCGACCAGCCCGCGGCGCTGGTGGCGCGCGTCGGCGCCAAGCTGATCCATGGCGCGGTGCCGGCGGCGCTGGCCAGCGAGGTCGAGGGCGCCGTCGCGTCGATCGCCATTCCGGCGCCCAGCGGCAGCAACCAGGCGCAGATCGACGCCGCGCGCCGCAACCGCGTCAACGCTGCCGTGTTCCTCACGCTGGTGGCACCTGAATTCATCGTCGCCAAGTAAGGGAGCGCGAACCATGCTGATCCAACCCGACGCATCGCGCCGCCTCTTCCTGCGCCAGGCCGCCGCGGTGGCCGGCCTCGGCGCTGCCGGTCCGGTGGCGCTCAACCTCGCGGCCGTCGGCGCCGCAGCGGCGCAGGCGGCCACCGACTACCGGGCCCTGGTGTGCGTCTTCCTGTTCGGCGGCAACGACACCTTCAACACCGTGCTGGCCACCGACAGCACGTCGTGGAACGCCTACACGGGCACGCGCAACCAGGCGCCCGACCCGATCGCGCTGCTGGCACCCGGCACCGCGCCCAACGCCGGCGCCGGCGCCGGTTCACCCGCCCGCCTGGGCGGTGCGCTGCCGATCGCGCCGCTGCGCGCGCAGGGCCGCAGCTTCGCGCTGCACCCGTACCTGGCCACGCTGCAGTCGATGTTCGACACCGACCGGCGCCTGGCCATCGTGCCCAACGTCGGGCCGCTGGTGATGCCCACCAGCAAGGCGCAATACGCCCAGGCGAGCCACCCCAAGCCGGCCAGCCTGTACTCGCACAACGACCAGCAGAACACCTGGCAGGCGCTGCGGCCGGAGGGCGCGACGGTCGGCTGGGGCGGACGGCTGGCGGACCTTCTGGCCGCCGCGAACCAGGCCGCGACCTTTTCCGCCATCTCGGTCAGCGGCAACGCCGTCTGGCTGGCCGGCCAGGACGTGCGGCAGTACCAGGTCGGCACCGGTGGCGCCATCCGCATGGGCAGCGACGGCAATGGCCGCATCTACGGCTCGTCGGCGGTGGCCGCGGCGATGGAGCGCATCGTGCGCGGCGGGCGTGGCACGCACCTGCTCGAGGGCGACGTGGGCGCGGTATCGGGGCGTTCGATCGACGCCGAAGTCGCCTTGCGCAGTGCGCTCAAGCCGGCGTCGGACCCGCTGTTCGGCACCGCGCCCGCCAGCGGCAGCTACAACGCCAGCAACGACCCCAAGCTGCGCTACACGCCCGACCCGCTGGCGCCGGCGACCACGGCATTCAACCCGCTGGCGCAGCAGCTGCAGATGGTCGCGCGCATGATCGAGGCCTCCGGCAGCGCCGGCATCGGCGCGCGGCGCCAGGTGTTCTTCGTCAGCCTGGGCGGCTTCGACACCCACGACCTGCAGAACCGCAACCATGCCGACCTGATGGCGCGCCTGGCCCACGCGCTGCGCTACTTCGACACCACGCTGGGGGCGATCGGGGCGCGCAACGCGGTCACCACCTTCACCGCGAGCGACTTCGGGCGCACCTTCACCAGCAATGGCGACGGCACCGACCACGGCTGGGGTGCCCACCACTTCGTGATGGGCGGCGCGGTGCGCGGCGGCGACCTCTACGGCGCCTTTCCGGTGCTGGGCGTGAAGAACGCCAACAACAACAATTTCGACTCGAGCCCCGACCAGCTGGGCAATGGCGCGCTGCTGCCCGGCACCGCGGTGGACCAGTTCGGCGCCACGCTCGGCCGCTGGTTCGGTGCGTCCGACGCGGCGTTGAACGACGTGTTCCCGAATCTCGTCAATTTCACGACGCGCGACCTCGGGTTCATGGCCTGAATGCGTGCCGCGGGCGTATCGTTCGGCCTGTGTGATCGACAACCAGGAGAGACGACGATGAAGCGGACGATGACGACCCTGTGTGCAGCCCTGCTGGCGTTCGCGAGCTACGCCACCCATGCGGCCGACGCGCCGGCCGCCTCGCCACCGGGCGTGGTGCAAGGCGTCAAGCTCGCCGGCCTGTGCGCCCAGTGCGGCGTGGTCAGTGCGGTGAAGACCGAGACGCGCAAGGGCAAGGCCAGCGGCGCGGGGGCCGTGGGTGGCGCGGTGGCTGGCGGCGTGGTGGGCAACAAGGCGACCGACGGCGGCACCGTGGGCACCGTCGGCGGCGCGGCCATCGGCGGCCTGCTCGGCAACGAGCTGGAGAAGCAGCTCAAGAAGCACAAGGTCTGGGTCACCACCGTCACGCTGAAGGATGGCAGCACGCAGAAGTTCGAGGCCGAGAAGGACCCGGGCTTCAAGGTCGGCAGCGTCGTCGAGGTCGGCGCCGACAAGCAGCTCAAGGCCTACGCCAAGAAGTAGCGGCTGCGGCCCTGGCCGCGCACGTGGCCACGGGCGGGTCGCGTCGGGTCAGGTCACCGGCGCCGGATTGAACAGCACCAGCGCGTTGGCCAGCCGGTGTCGCTCGGCCCAGGTGCGCTCGCCGCTGGCCACCGCCAGCAGCAGGCGGAACAGGGCCCAGCCCGCCTCCTCGACGGTCTGCACGCCGTCGGCGACCAGCCCGGCGTTCAGATCCATCAGGTCGTGCCAGCGCCGCGCCAGCTCGCTGCGCGTGGCCACCTTCACCACCGGACAGGCCGCCAGGCCGTAGGGCGTGCCGCGGCCGGTGGTGAAGACGTGCAGGTTCATGCCGGCGGCGAGTTGCAGCGTGCCGCAGATGAAGTCCGACGCCGGCGTGGCCGCGAACACCAGGCCGCGCTGGTCGCGCGCGAGCTTCTCGCCCGGCGGCAGCACGTGGGCGATCGCCGACGACCCGCTTTTGACGATCGAGCCCATCGCCTTCTCGACGATGTTCGCCAGCCCGCCCGCCTTGTTGCCCGGCGTGGTGTTGGCGCTGCGGTCGACGCCGCCGCGCGCCAGGTAGGCATCGTAGTCGCCGAGCTCGCGCACGATGGCAGTGGCCACCTCGGGGGTGGCCGCACGCGAGGTGAGCTGCTCGACCGCGTCGCGCACCTCGGTGTTCTCGCTGAACATCACGGTGGCGCCGGCGCGCACCAGCAGGTCGGCCGCCACGCCCACCGCCGGGTTGGCGGTGGCGCCGGAGAAGGCGTCGCTGCCGCCGCACTGCACGCCCACCACCAACTCGCTCGCGGGCACGGTTTCGCGCCGGCGCGCGTTCAGGCGCTCCAGGTGGCGCTCGGCGGTGGCGAGGATCGAGGCGATCATCGACTCGAAGCCCACGTGCTGCTCGTCCTGCAGCCGCACCGCGCCCAGCGTGGCGCCATCGGCCAGCGGGATCGAGCCCGGCGGCAGCAGGCGCTCGGGCTGCAGCTTCTCGCAGCCGAGCGACAGCAGCATCACCTCGCCGCCGAAGTTGGGGTTGCGGGCAAGGTGGCGCAGCGTGCGGATCGGGATCGCGGCGCCCGGCGCCTCGATGGCCACGCCGCAGCCGTAGCTGTGCTCGAGGCCGACCACGCCGTCGACGTTCGGGTAGCGCGGCAGCAGCTCGCGGCGGATGCGCTCGAGCGCCACGTCGAGCACGCCGGCCACGCACTGCACCGTGGTGCTGATCGCCAGCAGATTGCGCGTGCCCACCGAGCCGTCGGCATTGCGGTAGCCCTGGAACGTGTGGCCCTCGAGCGGTGGGGCCGCGGGCGGGCGATGCGTGGCCATCGGCAGGCCCTGCAGCTCGCGCGCGGCCGGCATCTCGAGCAGGCGCTCGTGCACCCAGCGCCCGGCGGCGATGGGTTCGCGCGCGCGGCCGATGGTGACGCCGTAGCGCCGCACCGGCGCGCCGGCGGCGATGTCGACCAGCGACACCTTGTGCGCCTGAGGCACCTTCTCCACCAGCGTGACGCCGCCCGGCAGCACGGTCCCCGCCGGGAGTCCGCCGTCGTTGCCGACGATCGCGACGTTGTCGTCGTCGCGCATGCGGATCAGCACCGGCGCCACGACCACCTCAGCCGGCACCTTGCACGTTGACGTACAGCGCGTAGAGCGAGTGGCTGGCGGCCATGAAGAGGCGGTTGCGCCTGGCGCCGCCGAAGCACAGGTTGGCGCAGCGCTCGGGCAGGTGGACGTGGCCGATGGCCCGGCCTGTGCAGTCGTAGACGCGCACGCCGTCCAGTCCGGCCGGATCGACCCCCGGCGCGCCGTTGCTGCCGAAGCCGCACCACACGTTGCCCTGCACGTCGACGGCAATGCCGTCGTAGGCGCCGGGCCCCTGCGCATCGACGAAGAGCCGCTTGCCCGACAGCGTGGCGCCGGGGCCGACGTCGTACTGCCAGATGCGGCGGTGCGGCGTGGCGCGGCTCTCCACCACGTAGAGGATCGACTCGTCGGGCGAGAAGGCCAGGCCGTTGGGGGCCGCGAGGTCGTCGATCTTGCGCTCGAGCGCGCCGCTCACGGGGTCGATGCGGTAGACCGCCCACGGCGTCTCGCTCGCCGCAGGCTCGCCCTCCCAGTGGCCGGCGATGCCGAACAGCGGGTCGGTGAACCACACGCCGCCGTCGCGCGCGCAGACGATGTCGTTCGGGGAGTTCAGGCGCTTGCCGTCCCAGCGCTCGGCCAGCACGCTGATCGAGCCGTCGTACTCGGTGCGCGTGACGCGGCGCGTCAGGTGCTCGCAGGCGAGCAGGCGGCCCTGGCGGTCGCGCGCCAGGCCGTTGGCGTTGTTCGACGGCGCGCGGAACACGCTGGTCGTGCCCGAGCACTCGTCCCAGCGCAGGATGCGGTTGTTCGGGATGTCGCTCCACAGCAGGTAGCGGCCGTCGCCGAACCACACCGGCCCCTCGGCCCAGCGGCAACCGGTGGCCAGCTGTTCGACGTGCGCGGAGTACAGGCGCAACGCGAGGAAGCTCTCGTGCAGCACCTCGACCGCCGGGTCGGGGTAGCGCGTGCTGGGCGTGAAGGCCACGCCGGGGCCGTCGCAGGCGGGCAGGGGGAGCGGGTTCACTTCAGCATTCCGGGCAGCCAGGTCGAGAAGGCCGGCACGTAGGTGACCAGGATCAGGGTCAGGCCGAGCGCGCCGTAGAAGGGCCAGATGGTACGCATCACCTGCCCGACCGACACCTCGCCGATCGCGCAACCGACGAACTGCACGGTGCCCACCGGTGGCGTGTTCAGGCCGAGCGCGCAGTTGATCAGCATCACGACGCCGAACTGCAGCGGGTCCATGCCGAACTGCATCGCGATGGGCATGAAGATCGGCGTGCAGATCAGGATCGTCGGCGCCATGTCGAGGAAGGTGCCGAGCACGAACAGCAGCACGTTGATCATCAGGAAGATGACCCACGGGTTGTCCGACACCGACTTCATCAGCTCGCCGGTCTTCTGCGGCACCTCGTACAGCGCGAGGAAGTAGCCGAAGGCCGCCGAGATGCCGATCAGCAGCAGCACCACGCCGGTGGTCTTGCAGGCCTTGGCGCAGGCCTTGAGGAAGTTGTGCCAGCTGAGCGAGCGGTAGACGAAGACCGTGATCAGCAGCGCCCAGCCGACCGCGATCGAGGCCGACTCGGTGGCCGTGAACATGCCGCTCAGGATGCCGCCGAGGATGATGACCACCACCAGCAGGCCCGGCAGCGAGGCCGCGAAGGCCAGCGCCACTGCAGGCCAGCCGGGGAAGGCGCCGTGCGTCGGATAGCCGCGCTTCTTGGCCACCCAGTAGGCGGCACCGAGGTTGCACGCGGTCAGGATCAGCGCCGGCACCACGCCGGCAAGGATCAGGCCCAGCACGCTCACCGAGGCAATGCCCGAGGTGGCCAGAGTGAACAGGATCAGGTTGTGCGAGGTGGGCATCAGCGCGCCCACCAGCGACGCGTGCGTGGTGACGTTGACCGCGTAGTCGGCGTCGTAGCCCTCCTTCTTCATCAGCGGGATCATCACGCTGCCCATGGCCGACACGTCGGCCACCGGCGAGCCGACGATGCCGCCGAACAGGGTGCAGCCCAGCACGTTGCTCATGCCCAGGCCGCCGCGCACGTGCCCGACCAGGCTGTTGGCGAAGCGCACGATGCGCTCGGCGATGCCGCCGTAGAGCATCAGTTCGCCGGCGAAGACGAAGAACGGGATCGCCAGGAAGGAGAACACCTGCATCCCACCCACCATCTTCTGGAACACGACGGCCATCGGCAGCCCGGCGACCAGGATGGTGGCGATCGACGACAGGCCGATCGCGAACGCGACCGGCACGCCGATCAGCAGCAGGACCGTGAAAGTCACGGCCAGGACGGTCAGTTCCATGGGCCCCCCAGCTCGCTGCGCTCGCGGCCCGCCAAGGGGGCGCGAACTGACTCGAGGCGGCTCTTCGTCAGTTCCATGTGCCCCCCAGCTCGCTGCGCTCGCGGCCCCCCAAGGGGGCGCGAACTGACTCGAGGCGGCTCTTCGTCAGTTCCATGCGGGCTCGACCACTTTGCCTTGCAGATTGGCCACGACGTGCTCGATCGAGAACAGCACGATGAGCGCGCCCGCGATGATGAGCGGCACGTAGTCGATGCCGTCGGGCACCGGCAGCATCGGCTTCTTCTCGTTCCACTTGGCGGCGGCCCAGATCCAGCCGCCGTAGACCATGAAGCCGCCGAAGGTGCCCACCAGCGCGTGGATCACCAGCTCGATGCGGCGGCGCCAGTGCGCCGGCAGCAGCGCGACCATCGATTCAAGACCGATGTGGCCGGCGTCGCGCACGCCCACCGCCAGACCGAAGGCAGTGACGAAGAGCACCAGCAGCAGCGCCAGCGCCTCGGCCCAGGTGGGCGTGTCGTTCATCACGTAGCGCCCGAACACCTGCCACTGCACGCTCACGACGATCGCCAGCAGCAGGGCGACGGCCAGCATCAGGCACAGCTTGGACAGCGCGGCGCACAGGCGCGTGTACATGGTGGTATTGGCTCGGCTGGCCCAGCGACCGCCAGGGAACCGGCTCGGCCGGTCCCTTGACGGTGCCCCTGGGCGCTGAAGGGGTCCTTCGAACGCCGAGGGGGAGCGCGAGAGCGCTCCGGGGGTGGGTTTACTTCGTGTCCTGGACCGCCTTGACCAGGCGCTTCATGTCGGGCGTGGTCATGAACTTGTCGTAGACCGGGCCCATCACGGACTGGAACGACTTCTTGTCCACCTCGACGATCTCGGCGCCCTGCGCCTTCACGCTGGCCAGCGACTTGGCTTCCTGCTCGTCCCACTTCTGGCGCTGGAAGGCCACCGACTCCTTGGCCGCGGCGCGGATCATGTCCTGCTCGGCCTTGGGCAGCTTGTCCCACACCACCTTGCTCATGACCAGGATCTCGGGCGCCATCGAGTGCTCGGTCCTGGAGTAGACCTTCACCGCCTCGACGTGCTTGGCGGTGTCGAACGACGGGATGTTGTTCTCGGCGGCGTCGATCAGGCCGGTCTTGAGCGCGGTGTAGACCTCGCCGTAGGGCATCGGCGTGGCGTTGGCGCCCATCGCGCTGACGAGGGCCACCCACAGGTCGGACTGCTGCACGCGGATCTTCAGGCCCTTGGCGTCCGCCACGGTCTTGATCGGCTTCTTGGCGTAGATCGAGCGCGCGCCGCTGTCGTAGAAGGCCAGGCCGATATAGCCGGCCGACTCGCAGCTCTTGAGGATCTCCTCGCCCACCGGGCCGTCGAGCACCTTGCGCATGTGCGGGATGCTGTTGAACAGGAAGGGCATCGTCGGCACCTGCGTCAGCGGGCAGATGTTGTTCATCGGTCCGACGTTGACGCGCGTGAAGTCGAGCGCGCCGATCTTCACCTGGTCGATGGTCTCCTTCTCGGAGCCCAGCGCGCTCTTGTTGAAGACCTTGATCTTGTGCTTGCCGCCGCTCTTCTTCTCGAGCTGCTCGCTCATGTACTTGACGGCCACCACCGTCGGATAGTCGTCGGCGTTGTGGGTGTCGGCCGAGCGGAACTCCACCGCCTGGACATGCCCGGCGAGGGCCGCCGTCGCCGCAGCGGCAAGCAGGGTCTTGAGCATCTTCATCGTCATCGTCTCCTGTATCAGTCCTCGAAGTAAGGGCCTTGGGTCACGAATACGCCGCCCTGGTAGCGGGCGGCCGGTTGGGTGGCATCGATCGCCGGCTGGCGCGCCTCCACGGCGGCGCGGAACGCGTCGGAGCTGTCGCGCGGACGGTAGCCCACGTGACGGGCGGGCGTGTTGTCCCAGAACAGGGTCGAGTTGTCGCTCATGCCGTAGATCACGCTGTGGCCCACCACCGGCGCGGTGAGCGCGGCCATCACCAGGCGCTCGGTGTCGTCGAAGCTCATCCAGGTGGCAAGCATGCGGCGGTCCTTCGGCTCGGCGAACGACGAGCCGATGCGCAGGCTCACCGTCTCGATGCCGTGCTTGTCCCAGTACAGCTGGGCCAGGTTCTCGCCGAAGGCCTTGGACAGGCCGTAGAAGCCGTCCGGGCGCACCGGGTCGCGCGGCGAGACCACCTCGTCCTGGCGGTAGAAGCCGGTGACGTGGTTGGAACTCGCGAACACGATGCGCCTGACGCCGTGGGCGCGCGCGCCTTCGTACAGATTGACCATGCCGACGATGTTGGCGTCGAGGATCGACTCCCAGGTCTTCTCGGTGGACACGCCGCCCATGTGCACGACGGCATCGACGCCCTCGCACAGCGCCATCACCCGGGCCTTGTCGCCCAGCGCGGCGAGCATCACCTCCTCGCCGGCGCCCGCGGGTCCGAACTCGCTGCGGTGCGACACGCGCAACACGTCGCAGTACTTCTTCAGGCGCGGCCGCAGCTCGCGGCCGAGGTTGCCGGCCGCCCCGGTCAGGAGCAGGCGACGGAAGCGCAGGGGGGTGGTGGGGTCCATCGCGGGGCTAGGTAGATTCCCGGGCACTCAGTTGTCGGTTGTCGTACAACAATGCTAACCCTCCCCGATCGATCGCGACTCGGTATTTGCCCGCATGCTGACCCGACGCCAACGCCCCCTGGCCCACGACCTGGCCGACGCCCTCGCCGAGCGCATCGCCGCCGGCAAGCTGGCGCCGGGCGCGCGCCTGCCCACGGAGGCGGCGTTCATGGACGAGTTCGGCGTCAGCCGCACGGTGGTGCGCGAGGCCCTGTCCAAGCTGCAGCACGCCGGCGCGGTGCGCACGCGGCACGGCGTGGGCACCTTCGTCGTCGGTCCGCCGGAGGCGGGGGCGGGCTTTCGCATCGCGCCGCGCCACCTGGCCACCCTGCGCGACGTGATCGCGGTGCTCGAGCTGCGCATCGGCATCGAGACCGAGGCCGCGGCGCTGGCGGCGCAGCGGCGCGACGCGGGCCATCTCAAGGTGATGCGCG
This sequence comes from Burkholderiaceae bacterium, assembly GCA_035716845.1. Lineage (GTDB taxonomy): Bacteria > Pseudomonadota > Gammaproteobacteria > Burkholderiales > Burkholderiaceae_C > CADEEN01. Next base: position 4,701 of record DASTJE010000264.1, on the reverse strand, counting down.
CCGCGCTCGACGACTTCGCGCGCGCCGTCGAGGCCGGCCGCGACGCGGTCGACTCGGACCTGCGCTTCCACAGCGAGATCGCGCGCGCGACCGGCAATCCGCACTTCGGCGTGCTGATGGCGATGCTGGGGGCCAAGATCATCCCGCGTGCACGCCTGGGCGCGGGCGTCGAGCCCGAGGGCGCTGCCGAGCGCGCGGCCTACCTGCGCCGCGTCAACGCCGAGCACGAGAGCATCTACGACGCGATCGCCGCCGGCGATGCCGAGGCGGCTCGCGCGGCGATGCGCACCCACCTGGCCAACGGCCGCGAACGCCGCCGGCGCGCGGCGCTCGCCTGAGGACTGGCTCCGGCCATGTTGTACGATGACTGCTGACACCGCTGCGCCGACCGTCACCCGCCTGCAGGCCATTCCCGTCGCCGGGCGCGACGGCATGCTGCTCAACCTGTCCGGGGCCCACGGCCCCTTCTTCACGCGCAACCTGCTGATCCTCACCGACAGCGCCGGACGCACCGGCGTGGGCGAGGTGCCCGGCAGCGAGAAGATCCGCGCCACGCTCGACGACGCGGCGCCGCTGGTCGTCGGCCGGCGCATCGGCGACGTGCAATCGGTGTTGCGGCGCGTGCGCGAGGCCTTCGCCGACCGCGATGCCGGAGGGCGCGGCCAGCAGACCTTCGACCTGCGCACGACCATCCACGCCGTCACCGCGATCGAGTCGGCCCTGCTCGACCTGCTGGGCCAGCACCTGGGCGTGCCGGTCGCGGCGCTGCTGGGCGAAGGCCAGCAGCGCGACTCGGTCGAGATGCTGGGCTACCTGTTCTACGTCGGCGACCGCACCCGCACCGACCTGCCCTACCGCAGCGAGCCCGAGGCGCCGAACCCCTGGTTCCGCGTGCGGCACGAGACGGCGCTGACGCCCGAGGCGATCGTGCGCCAGGCCGAGGCGGCGCACGCGCTGTACGGCTTCAACGACTTCAAGCTCAAGGGCGGCGTGCTGCGCGGCGAGCAGGAGGTCGAGGCCATCGTCGCGCTGCACGAGCGCTTTCCGCAGGCGCGCATCACGCTCGACCCGAACGGCGGCTGGCTGCTGAAGGATGCGGTGCGGCTGATGCGCGACATGCACGGCGTGGTGGCCTACGCCGAGGACCCGTGCGGGGCCGAGGGCGGCTTCTCGGGGCGCGAGGTGATGGCCGAATTCCGCCGCGCCACCGGCCTGCCGACGGCCACCAACATGATCGCCACCGACTGGCGGCAGATGGTGCACGCGCTGTCGCTGCAGTCGGTGGACATCCCCCTCGCGGACCCGCACTTCTGGACCCTGGCCGGCAGCGTGCGCGTGGCGCAGACCTGTCGCGACTGGGGCCTCACCTGGGGTTCGCACAGCAACAACCACTTCGACGTCTCGCTGGCGATGTTCACCCACGTGGGCGCCGCCGCGCCCGGCAGGGTCACCGCGATCGACACGCACTGGATCTGGCAGGACGGGCAGCGGCTCACCCGGGAGCCCTTGCGCATCGAAGGCGGCCACGTGCGCGTGCCGACGCGGCCGGGCCTGGGCATCGAGCTCGACATGGCCGAGGTCGAGAAGGCGCACCAGCTCTACAGGCAGCACGGCCTGGGGGCGCGCGACGACGCGGTCGCGATGCAGCACCTGATCCCGGGCTGGACTTTCGACGCCAAGCGCCCCTGCCTGGTGCGCTGAACGCACCGTTCACCCAGTACGAAACGGAAGGAAGACCGACATGTTGCGCAGAACCCTCGTCGCCCTGGCGGCCACCGTCGCCATGCTGCCTGCACTCGCGCAGGACAACTGGCCCAACCGGCCGCTGAAGATCGTCAGCCCGTTCCCCGCCGGGGGCACCAGCGACATCATGGCGCGCATGATCGCCGAGGCGCTGACCAAGGAGCTGGGCCAGCAGGTGATCGTCGAGAACATCGGCGGCGCCGGCGGCACGGTGGGCACGCTGCGCGCCAAGAACATGCCGGCCGACGGCTACACGCTGATCCAGACCGGCGTGGGCCAGAACGCGGTGGCGCACGGCCTGGACCCGAAGCTGGGCTACGACTCGATGAAGGACTTCGTCCACCTGGCGCACGTGCACTCGGGCCCCAACGTGCTGGTGGTCAACGCGAGCACGCCGTGGAAGAGCTTCAAGGAGTTCGTCGACTACGTGCGCGCCAACCCGGGCAGGCTCAACTACGGCTTCACGCACGCGGCCTCGGGCCACATGGCGATGGAGCTGTTCAAGCTCGAGGGCAGCAAGTGCGCGCCGGCGGTCAAGGACTGCAAGGGCCTGTTCATGGTCGGCATTCCCTACCGCGGCGGCGGCCCGATGATGCAGGACCTGCTGGGCGGCCAGATCCCGGTGATGTTCATCAACCAGGACGTGGCGCTGCCTCACGTGAAGGCCGGCAAGCTGCGCGCGCTGGCCGTGTCGAGCCTGCAGCGCAACCCGCTGTACCCGGACACGCCGACGCTGGCCGAGAGCGGGCTGCCCGGGTTCCAGGCCCTGTCCTGGTCGGGCATGAGCGTGTTCAGGGGCACGCCGCAGCCGATCGTCGACAGGCTCGAGTCCGCGCTGCGCAAGATCATGACCTCGCCCGAGATCAAGCAGCGCCTCGAGGCCACCGGATTCGTCGTGCCGCCGCCCGGCGGCGCGGCCTACACGCAGTTCGTCCAGAAGGAGATCGAGCTGTGGACGCGCGTCATCAAGACCGCAGGCATCAAGCCCGAGTGAGCCCGGTGAGCACGGCGCGCCTGCGACCCCACCCGCTTGCGGCGAACGCCCCGGGCGGCGCGGCGACGCTGGACCGCATCGTCTGGCTGCGGCTGTCGCTGGTGATCCTGCCGTTGAAGTCCCCGATCAGCGACGCCAAGGTGCTGACGGGCCGGCAGAAGCCGCTCACCGAGGTGGCCGTCCTGTTCGTCGAGGTGCAGACGCGGGAGGGGCACAGCGGCACGGGCTTCTCGTACAGCAAGCGCGCCGGCGGGCCGGGGATGTACGAGCACGCGCGCGAGATCGCGCCCACGCTGCTCGACGAGGACCCCAACGACATCGCGCGCCTGTGGGACAAGCTGGCGTGGGCCGGCGCGAGCGTCGGCCGCAGCGGGCTGGCGGTGCAGGCGATCGCCGCCTTCGACAACGCGCTGTGGGACCTGAAGGCCCGGCGCGCCCAGTTGCCGCTGGCCAAGCTGCTGGGGGCGCACCGCGACGCGGTGCGCTGCTACAACACCTCGGGCGGCTTCCTGTCCACGCCGCTGCCGCAGGTGCTGCGCAACGTCGAGTCGCTGCTCGAGCGCGGCATCGGCGGCATCAAGCTCAAGGTCGGCCAGCCCGACCCGATGGAGGACTGGAAGCGCGTGTCGGCGGTGCACGAGCTGATCGACGGTCGCGTGGAGCTCGCGATCGACGCCAATCAGCAGTGGGATCGCGTCACCGCGCAACGCTTCTGCCGCATGGTCGAGCCGCTGGACCTGCTGTGGATCGAGGAGCCGCTCGACGCCTACGACGCCGAGGGCCACGCGCAGCTGGCGGCGACCTTCGACACGCCGATCGCCACCGGCGAGATGCTGACCAGCGTGGCCGAGCACGTCGAGCTGATCCGCCTGCGCAGCGCCGACATCATCCAGCCGGACGCACCGCGCGTGGGCGGCATCACGCAGTTCCTGAGGATCGCCGCCCTGGCGGACCAGGCGCGGCTGCGGCTCGCGCCGCACTTCGCGATGGAGATCCACCTGCACCTGGCGGCGGCCTACCCGCACGGCGCCTGGGTCGAGCACTTCGACTGGCTCGAACCGCTGTTCGACGAGCGGCTGGACATCCGCGACGGCTGGATGCACCTGCCCGCGCGTCCGGGCCTGGGCATCACGATCAGCGAACAGGCGCGGGCCTGGACGGCGCGCAGCGAGGACATCGGCCGCCAGCCCTGAGCGGGCGGCGGCGCCCATCGACGCACATCGACACGCACACGAGGAGTCACGATGAGAGACAACAAGCTTCGCACGCTCTGGGCCCAGGGCCGGGCGGCCGTCAACGGCTGGCTGGCGGTGCCCAACAGCTTTTCCGCCGAGGTGATGGCGCACCAGGGCTGGGACACCCTGACCATCGACATGCAGCACGGGCTGATCGACGACGCGGCGCTGGTGCCCATGCTGCAGGCGATCCAGGCCACGCCCACCGCGCCGGTGGTGCGCGTGCCCTGGCTCGAGCCGAGCATCATCATGAAGGCGCTCGACGCCGGCGCGCAGACCCTGATCTGCCCGATGGTCAACACGCGCGAGGACGCCGAGCGCCTGGCCTCCTACGCCCGCTACGCACCGCGCGGCGGCCGCAGCTTCGGGCCGGTGCGCGCGGGCCTGGTGCACGGCGCCGACTACGCCACCGCGGCCAACGACAACGTCGTGGTGTTCGCGATGATCGAGACGCGCCAGGCGCTCGACAACCTCGACGCGATCTGCTCGGTCGAGGGCATCGACGCGGTCTACATCGGGCCGTCGGACCTGTCGCTGTCGCTCGGCTGCCGGCCGCTGTTCGACGACGTCGACCCGCCGGTCGCGCAGGCGATCGACCACATCCTCGCGCGGGCGCATGCGCACGGCCTGAAGGCCGGCGTGCACAACGGGCGCAGCGACGTGGCGCGTTCGCGCATCGCCAAGGGCTTCGACCTGGTGACGATCGGCTCCGACGCGCGCATCCTCGCC
>DASTJE010000263.1:0-6888 GCA_035716845.1 Burkholderiaceae bacterium | reverse complement strand
CCATCGACCAGGAAGGCCCAGCCGCGGGTCTGGCTGGCGTCCGAGCTCAGGGTCAGGCACTCGTGCCGGTGCAGTTCGGAGGGCGTCTTGGGCACGCCCGCCCGCTTGAGGTAGCCCGGCGCGCCCACGCACAGGCGTCGGTTGTCGGCCAGACGCACGCTGACCAGGCTCGAGTCGGGCAGGTCGCCGACGCGGATCGCGCAATCGAAACCCTCGTTGACGATGTCGACCACACGGTCGGAGAGGTTGAGCGACACGTGCACGTCCGGGTGCTGCGCCAGGAAGCGCGGGATCATCGGCGCCACGTGGCGGCGCCCGAACCCGGCCGGCGCCGTGATGCGCAGATAGCCGCTCGCCTTGACGCCGCCCTCGGAAACGCTCGCCTCGGCGTTGGCCAGGTCGGCCAGCAGGCGCTGGCAGTCGTCGAGGAAGGCACTGCCCTCGTGGGTGAGCGTGATGCGGCGCGTGGTGCGCACCATCAGCTTGACGCCCAGACGCTCCTCGAGCGCGTCGATGCGCCGTCCGATCACAGCCGGCGCCACCCCTTCGGCCTTGGCCGCTGCGGTAAGGCTGCCCTTGGTGGCGACGCCGACGAAGGACTCGATCTGCTTGAGCTTGTCCACGGGCCGATTTTGCATCGGTGTCACGAATCCAAGCCGAAATCGGCAGTTAATGTCGATCGACGCGAGGAATACAGTCCAGACCATGGCAACCCTTCGCGCCGTGCTGTTCGACGCCTACGGCACGCTGTTCGACGTCTACAGCGTGGCGCACCGCGCCGAGCAGCTGTTTCCCGGCCAGGGCGAACGCCTGGCCCAGCTGTGGCGCGACAAGCAGATCGACTACACGCGCCTGCTGACGATGAGCGGGCGCTACCTGCCGTTCTGGGACGTGACGCGCGCCGGCCTGCGCCACGCCGCAGCACGCCTGGCATTGCCGCTGGACGAAGCGACCGAGGCCCAGTTGCTGAACCAGTACCGCGCCCTGTCGGCCTACCCGGAGAACCGCGGCGTGCTGGAGGCCTTGCGCGCGCGCGGCATCCGCGCGGGCATCCTCTCCAACGGCGACCCGGAGATGCTCGCGGTGGCCATCAAGAGCGCCGGGCTGCGCGGCCTGCTCGACCCGGTGCTCTCGGTGCACGCGGTGCAGCGGTTCAAGACCGATCCGGCCGCCTACGCCCTGGGACCGCGCGCGCTCGGCCTGCCGGTGGCCGAGATCCTCTTCGTGAGCAGCAATGCGTGGGACGCGCTGGGCGCCACCTGGTTCGGCTACTCGACGCTGTGGGTCAACCGCGGCGGCGCCCCGCGCGAGGCGCTCGACCCCGCACCCGCGTTCACCGGTCGCACGCTCACCGACGTGCTCGACCATTTCCCCGCTTCCACCGACTCCAACTGACCATGTCCACCCGCACCACCCACCACCGACTGCATGTCGACACCGAACTCGCCCGCTTCATCGAGGACGAAGTGCTGCCCGGCACCGGCGTCGCCGCCGACGCGTTCTGGAAAGGCTTCGACGCGATCGTCGCCGACCTGGCACCGAAGAATGCGGCCCTGCTGGCCGAGCGCGACCGCCTGCAGGCCGAGATCGACGCCTGGCACCAGGCCCACCCGGGCCCGATCCGCAACATGCGCAAGTACCGCGCCTTCCTGGAGCAGATCGGCTACCTGGTGCCGGTGCCTGCCAAGGTGAAGGCGACGACGAAGAACGTCGATGCCGAGCTCGCACTGCAGGCCGGCCCGCAGCTGGTGGTGCCGATCACCAATGCGCGCTACGCGTTGAATGCGGCCAACGCACGCTGGGGCTCGCTGTACGACGCGCTGTACGGCACCGACGCGCTGCCCGAGACCGACGGGGCCACCAAGCTCGGCCCCCATGGCGAGGCCTACAACCCGCTGCGCGGCGCCAAGGTGATCGAGTACGCGCGCCACGTGCTCGACCGCTGCGTGCCGTTGAAGAAGGGCTCTCACCTCGACTCGACGGCCTATCGCGTGGTCGACAACGCGTTGCAGGTGAGGCTGGCGAACGGCCAGACCGTCGGCCTGAAGAACCCGGCCCAGTTCGTCGGCTTCCAGGGCGAGACGGGGTCGCCCTCCGCGGTGCTGCTGTCGCACCACGGCCTGCACCTGGACATCCGCATCGACCCCGCGCACCCGATCGGCAGGACCGACCCGGCCGGCGTGTGCGACCTGGTGCTGGAGGCCGCGCTGTCGACCATCCTCGACCTCGAGGACTCGGTGGCCGTGGTCGACGCCGCCGACAAGGTGCACGCCTACCGCAACTGGCTGGGCATCCTCAAGGGCACGCTGACGGAGCAGGTCAGCAAGGGCGGCAGCACGTTCACGCGCGGCCTCAACCCGGACCGCGCCTACACCGGCCCGCGCGGCGAGGACGTGCTGCTGCACGGCCGCTCGCTGCTTTTCGTGCGCAACGTCGGCCACCTGATGTCGCACCCGGCGGTGCTGTGGGGCGAGGGCCGGCAGGAGATCCCCGAAGGCATCCTCGACGCGGTGGTGACCACCGCGATCGCGCTGCACGACCTCAAGGGCCTGACGGCGCGCGGCATCCGCAACTCGCGCCGCGGCTCGGTCTACATCGTCAAGCCCAAGATGCACGGCCCGGCCGAGGTGGCCTTCGCCAGCGAGCTGTTCGGCCGCGTCGAGCGGCTGCTCGGCCTGCCGCCGGCCACGGTCAAGCTGGGCATCATGGACGAGGAACGCCGTACCAGCGTCAACCTCAAGGCCTGCATCGCCGCCGCCGCCGACCGCGTGGCCTTCATCAACACCGGCTTCCTCGACCGCACCGGCGACGAGATGCACACCGCGATGCACGCCGGGCCGATGCTGCGCAAGGGCGACATGAAGAAGACGGCCTGGATCCAGGCCTACGAGGACAGCAACGTGCTGGTCGGCCTGGCCTGCGGGCTGCGCGGCCGCGCGCAGATCGGCAAGGGCATGTGGGCCATGCCCGACCTGATGGCCGCGATGCTGCAGCAGAAGATCGTGCACCCGCGCGCCGGCGCCAATACCGCCTGGGTGCCGAGCCCCACCGCGGCCACGCTGCACGCGCTGCACTACCACCAGGTGGACGTCTTCAAGGTGCAGAAGGCGCTCGAAAAGATCGACGCCGACGCGCGCGCCGACGCGCTGCTCGAAGGCCTGCTCAGCGTGCCGGTGGCCAGGAAGGCGAACTGGAGCGAGGCCGAACGGCAGCAGGAGATCGACAACAACGCCCAGGGCATCCTCGGCTACGTGGTGCGCTGGGTCGACCAGGGCGTGGGCTGCTCCAAGGTGCCCGACATCCACAACGTCGGCCTGATGGAAGACCGCGCCACGCTGCGCATCTCGAGCCAGCACATCTGCAACTGGCTGCTGCACGGCGTGGTGTCCGAGGCCCAGGTGCGTGCCACCTTCGAGCGCATGGCCGCCGTGGTGGACCAGCAGAACGCAGGCGACCCCGCCTACCGCCCGATGGCCGGCCGCTTCAAGGAATCGATGGCCTACCAGGCCGCATGCGACCTGGTGTTCAAGGGCCAGCAGCAACCCAGCGGCTACACCGAGCCGCTGCTGCACGCCTGGCGCCTGAAGGTGAAGGCCGCCGCCTGAGCGCCGCGCGGGCGGCGCGCCTCAGGCGCGCCGCTCGATGGCCTCCTGGCAGGGCACGCAGCGCGCGGCCCACGGCTCGACCTGCAGGCGGCCGAAGGGGATCGCGGCGCCGCAGTCGGCGCAGCGGCCGAACTCCGGCTCGCGCAGGCGTTGCAGTGCGGCCTTGACGGCCCCGAGTTCGCGCCGCTCGAACTCTGCCTGCGCCACGTCCACCTCGCGCTCGGCGTCGCTCTCCGCGGCGTCCTCGGCGGCGCCGAGCCGTTCCCCGCGCGCCTGCTCGGCGCGCGCCTGCGCCCCGAGGTCGGCCTGCAACCGGGCCTCGAGGTCGCGTTGCCGCGCCCGCAGCAGAGCCTCGAGCTGCCCGCGCTGGCTTTCCGTGAGCGACGTCTTCATGGGCTCATGCTCGCGCGGGCGGCACGACCGTCGCTTGACGCAGCGCAATCGGGGTGCTGCCTACAATTTGCGCCCGATGGTGGCCGCCCCTTCTTCCTGCGACGTGCTGGTGATCGGCGCCGGCCCGGCCGGCAGCGCCTGCGCGCAGCAGCTCGCCCGCGCCGGCTTCCGCGTGGTGCTGGCGGACCAGCATGAATTCCCGCGCGACAAGGTCTGCGGCGACGGCCTGATTCCCGACGCCCACGCGGCACTGGCGCGGCTGGGCGTCCACCACGAGGTGATGCACGCCGCGCGCCGCGCCACGCATGTGGCGTGCATCGGGCCGCGCGGCGGGCGCGTCGACGTGCCGGGCCGCCTGGCCGTGGTGCCGCGGCGCGTGCTCGACGACATCCTGCGCCGCGCCGCGCTCGAGGCCGGTGCGAGCTGGCTCGCGCCCGCGCGCTTCGAGGCGCCGCTGCTCGACGGCGGGCACCGCGTGTGCGGCGCACGGCTGCGGCTGGCCGACGGACACGAGCACGCGCTGCGCGCCGGCTGGGTCGTGCTGGCCACCGGGGCGGTCCCGGGCGCGCTCATCGCGGCGGGCGTGTGCGATCGACACACCCCCAGCGGCGTGGCACTGCGCGGCTACGTACGGCGCCCGGCGCTGGCCGAGCGCATCACCGCGCTCGAGGTGGTGTGGCACAAGCGCCTGTCCAAGGGCTACGGCTGGATCTTTCCCGGGCCCGACGGCGTGTTCAACATCGGCGTGGGCCTGGCGCACAGCCACGCCAAGGGCCGCGACGGCCGCCAGACCATGGCCGACGTCAACCTGCGCGAGATGTTCGACCGCTTCCGCGAGGTCTATGCGCCTGCAGCCGAATTGCTGGACGGCGGCGAGCTGCTCGGTCCGCTCAAGGGCGCCCCGCTGCGCTGCTCGCTCCAGGGCGCGCGCTGGTCGCGCCCCGGCCTGCTGGTCACCGGGGAAGCGGCGGGCAGCACCTACGCCTTCACCGGCGAGGGCATCGGCAAGGCGATGGAGACCGGCATCCTGGCCGCCGAGACCCTGGCCGAGGCACGCGACACCCTGCTGACCGACGCGCAGGCGCGCGCGCGCTACGAGGCCGCGCTGCTGGCGCTCAAGCCGCGCTTCGACCTTTACGAGAAGGCCAACCGCGTCAACGAGTACCCTTGGCTGGCGGACCTGCTGATCGCCCGCGCACGCAGGAGCGAGCGCATCCTGCGCCGCATGAGCGCGGTGCTGGAAGAGAAGGGCAACCCGGGCAACCTGGTCACCCTGCGCGGCATCGTCAAGCTCTTCGTCCCGTTGCCCTGAAGGCGATGTGCCAGCTGCTGGGCATGAACGCCAACGTCCCGACGGACGTGATGTTCAGCTTCGCGGGCCTCGCGCACCGCGCCGCCGAACACAAGGATGGCTTCGGCGTCGCGTTCTTCGAGGACCGCGGCCTGCGCACCTTCGTCGACGCGCGCAGCGCGCGCGAGTCGCCGGTGGCCGAGCTCGTGCAGCGCTACCCGATCAGGAGCCGCAACGTCATCGCGCACGTCCGCAAGGCGACCCAGGGCCGGGTGGCGCTCGAGAACACGCATCCCTTCGTGCGCGAGCTCTGGGGACGCTACTGGGTGTTCGCCCACAACGGCGACCTCCGGGGATTCGCGCCGCGACTGCACGCCGCGTTCCGCCCCGTGGGCGACACCGACAGCGAGCACGCGTTCTGCTGGCTGATGCAGGAGCTGGCCAAGGCGCACGCCGGCGTGCCGAGCGTGGCCGAGCTCACGCTGACGCTGCACGAGCTGCTGCCCCAGGCGGCGGCGCACGGCGCCTTCAACGTGCTGCTGTCCAACGGCCAGGCCCTGTGGGCGCACTGCAGCACGCGGCTGCACTACGTCGAGCGCGCCCACCCGTTCGGGCACGCGACGCTCGCCGACGAGGACGTGACGGTCGATTTCCGCGCAGCGACCACGCCCGACGACCGTGTGTGCGTGGTGGCCACCGAGCCGATGACCTGCGACGAGCGCTGGCATGCGATGACCCCCGGCGAGTTGCAGGTGTTCGTGGACGGCGCCGCGGTGCATTGAGCCCCTGCGTGCCAGGACGTGATTTCGTCACGCCCGACACGCAACTCGCGGCGTTGTCTGACAGACCACCTGACAAATTAATACGACGCTGGGGCCACGCATCGCTAGCATGACTGTGCGTGTTGCACATTTGACAAGGAGTTCTGACATGAATCGCAGATCGTGGGCTGCACTGACCTTCGCCGGCGCCGCCGCCAGCGCGTTGATCGCGTGCGGCGGCGGGGGAGGCAGCGACACCGGCACGATGCGCCTGTCGCTCACCGACGCGCCGGCGTGCGGCTACAAGAACGTCTACGTCACCGTCGCGGGCGTGCGCGTGCACAAGAGCGGCACGGCCACCGAGAACGACGCCGGCTGGGTCGACATCGGCAACGCCAGCCTGCCGAAGCGCGTCGACCTGCTGACGCTGACCAACGGCGCGCTGATGCCGCTGGGCCAGGCGCAACTCGAGGCCGGCACCTACACGCAGATGCGGCTGCTGCTGTCGAGCACCGCGCCGGCAGGGTCGCCCGCCGGCACCCTGGCCAACTCGATCGTGCCCGACAAGGTCGGTGCCGTCGAAGTGCCGCTGACGGTCCCCAGCGGCCTGCAGACCGGGCTGAAGATGAACGTCAACCTGACGGTCAACCCCGACACGGTGGCCGACTTCGCGATCGACTTCGACGCCTGCAAGTCCTTCGTGAAGGCGGGCAACTCGGGCCAGTACCTGCTCAAGCCGGTGCTGTCGGTGATCCCGATCATCTCGTCGAAGATCGTCGGCTGGGTCGACGCCGCGATGGCCGCCAGCGGCGTGTCGACCTCGGTGTCGGCGCAGGTC
>DASTJE010000262.1:0-7715 GCA_035716845.1 Burkholderiaceae bacterium | reverse complement strand
CCCTTGGCGGCGAAGATGGCACCGATGGCCGGCAGGAAACGCGGCGCGATCGCCGCATGCACGAGCAGCGATTCGGCGGCGTTGCACGGGCTGTACTTCTGCGTCTTGGCGTTGTCGGTCACCTTGACCGCGAGCGCCAGCTCGAGGTCGGCGTACGCATCGACGTAGACGTGGCAGTTGCCGTCCAGGTGCTTGATGACCGGCACCTTGGCCTCGCGGCTGATGCGCTCGATCAGGCCCTTGCCGCCGCGCGGGATGATCACGTCCACCGACTCGGGCATCGCGATCAGGCGGCCCACCGCCTCGCGGTCGGTGGTGGGCACCAGCTGCACCGCGTCGGCCGGCAGCCCGGCCTCCACCAGCGCGGCCTGCACCTCGCGCGCCAGCGCGGCGTTGGAGTGGATCGCCTCCGAGCCGCCACGCAGGATGCAGGCGTTGCCGCTCTTGATGGCCAGCGAGGCGGCCTCGATCGTCACGTTGGGGCGGCTCTCGTAGATCATGCCGAACACACCCAGCGGCACGCGCATGCGCCCCACCGAGATGCCGCTCGGGCGGCGCTTGAGCTCGACGATCTCGCCCACCGGGTCGGGCATGGCGGCGAGCTGCTCGCAGCCCTCGGCCACCGTGTCGATCACCGCCGCGGTGAGCTTGAGGCGATCGACCATCGGCGCGGCCAGCCCGGCGGCCTGGGCGGCGGCGATGTCGCGGGCGTTCTCGGCCTGCAGCGGCGCGGCGTTCTCGCGCAGGCGGCGCGCCAGCGCCCTCAGCGCCTGGTCCTTGGCCGCCGTGGGGGCGGCCGCGAGCACGCGCGAGGCCGCACGCGCGGCCGCACCCATGTGGGCCATCAGCGCGGCGACGTCGACCGGATTCATGGTGCGGATTGTCTCTCAGCGCCCGCCGCGCCGCCGCGGCGCTCAGTCCAGCAGCGCGAGCACCGCCAGCCAGAGGGCCGCGGTACCGACGAAGGCCAGCGTCGAGGCCACGGTCGCGGCAGTCGCCTCGCCTTCCAGCGTGGCGTAGCGCTGCGCGAACAGCAAGGCGTTGGCCCCCACCGGCAGCGCGGCCATCATCACCAGCACGGCCAGTGCAAGGCCCGCGAGCCCGAACCCCCAGTGCGCCGTCAGCAGCACGGCGCACGGCAGCAGCAGCAGCTTGCCCAGCGTCACGGCGGTGGCCCCGCGCAGGTGACCGCGGACCCCGTACTGCGCCAGCGAGACACCGATCAGCACCAGGCACAGCGGCACGGCGGCGCTGGCCAGCGTGCCCAGGATCTCGTCGATCGCCGGCGGCAGCGGCCTGCCCGCCAGGTGCCAGGCCAGCCCGGCGACCACCGGCAGCACCACCGGATGGACCAGCGTGTTGCGCAGCGTCGTGCCGAGCGTGCGCGCAAGCGACGCGCCGCTGCGGCCGCGCCCGGCTGCGCGGGCGAGGTCGAGTTCCACCAGCACGGTCACCGCCGTCAGCAGCACCAGGGCGTGCAGGCTGACCAGCGGGATGTGGATCGCCAGCCCGGCCTCGCCGAACACCGCGGCAGCGAACGGGATGCCGATCTGCACCGAGTTGCCGAAGGCCACGCTGATCGCGCGCACCGAAGGTGCCGCGGGCGCCGCGGGCCGGCGCCAGCGCTGCCACGCGTACACCGCGAGCATCACCGCCAGCACCGGCACGAAGTAGGCCGCCAGCGTGCGCCAGGGCATCGCCTGCAGGTCCAGCCGCGCGGTGGTGCGGAACAGCAGCGCCGGCACGAAGACGTAGAAGGCGACGTTGGACAGCACGCGCGCCGCGTCGCTGCCGGGCGTGCCGGTGGTGAGCCAGCGCATCCGCGCGGCCAGGTAGCCGAGTCCGGCCACCACGAGCACGGCCAGCAGCTTGACCGCAACGGCCGCGCTCACGTGCCTACCCGGCCCGCGTCGCGGCCTTCTTCGCGGCGGCCTTGGCCGGCGCCTTGGCTGCGCGCGGCTCGAAGGCGAACACCACCTTGCCCTCCTTCTTGTCGTAGGCGAGGTAGGCCTTGAACTTGCGGCGTGTCTTGTTGGACACGAAGTTCTCCAGCAGCGAGGTCTTGCCGGTGGCCAGCAGCTTGTGCACCTCCTCGTGCGACACCGGCTGCTGCAGGATGATCTTGCCGGTCTTGAAGTCGCAGGTGACGTGGGCGCCGACGCTGTGCTCGCAGACGTAGTTGCTGCCGTGCTCGTAGACGTGGCCCTTGCACTTGGGGCAGGCGCCGAGCGAGGCCTGGCCCGTGAAGTCGACCGCCTCGCCATCGGACTTGCCGCGCTCGTCCTCGCCGAAGTCGAACTCGAGCTTCCAGTTGGCGATCTCCTCGTCGAACACCAGCTTCAGTTCGGCCGTGAAGGGCCAGCCCGCCTTGGACCGGAACCCCTCCAGCGGGCCGATCTTCTTGTGCGCCAAGAAAGCCTCGACCTCGGCCAGCTCGAAGGCGCGGCCGGCGGGGATCTTGGTGATCGAGAAGTCGCAGCCCGCCCCCTCGGGGGCGCCCGCGGGGCCGGTGCAGGCATAGCGGCGGTAGTTCTCCTTCACCACGCCGCCGCAGTTCGGGCACGGTGTGGCCAGCGTCGCGTAGTCGCCCGGGATGGTGTCGCGGTCGTACTCCTTGGCCTTGCGCACGATGCGCTCGGCCATCTTGGCGATCTCGGCCATGAAGGCGTCGCGCGCGAGCCGCCCGTGTTCCATCTCGGCGAGCTGGTACTCCCAGTTGCCGGTGAGCTCGGGCCTCGTGAGGTCCTCGATGTCCAGGCCGCGCAGCAGCGTCATCAGCTGGAAGGCCTTGGCGGTGGGCACCAGGTCGCGGCCCTCGCGCAGCAGGTACTTCTCGGCCAGCAGCCCTTCGATGATGGCCGCACGCGTGGCCGGCGTGCCCAGGCCCTTCTCGTGCATCGCCGCACGCAGTTCCTCGTCGTCGATCAGCTTGCCCGCGCCCTCCATCGCCGACAGCAGCGTCGCCTCGGTGTAGCGCGCCGGCGGGCGCGTCTTCAGCGCGACCACGTCCACGTCGCTCGCCCGCACCCGCTCGCCGTCGGCGACCGCCACCAGGTTGGCGTCGTCCTCCTGCACCTCCTTGCCGTACACCGCCAGCCAGCCCGGGTTCACGAGCACCTTGCCGTTGGTCTGGAACTTGTGCGCCCCGATGGTGGAGATGCGGGTGGTGACCATGAACTCCGCGGCCGGGTAGAACACGGCGATGAAGCGCTTGACCACCATGTCGTAGAGCTTGGCCTCGATCTCGGTCAGCGCCTTGGGCGGCTGCAGGGTCGGGATGATGGCGAAGTGGTCCGAGACCTTGGTGTTGTCGAACACGCGCTTGGTCGGCTTGACGTAGCCGTCCTTGACCGCCTTCTTGGCGTGCGCCGACAGTGCGGCGAGCGGCCCGGGCAGCTGCTCCTGGGCGAGCATCTGCATCGTGTCGCGCGCCACCTTGACGTAATCCTCGGGCAGCGCGCGGCTGTCGGTGCGCGGGTAGGTCAGCACCTTGTGCTTCTCGTACAGGGCCTGCGCGAGCTGCAGCGTGGTCTTGGCCGAGAAGCCGAAGCGCGAGTTGGCCTCGCGCTGCAGCGTCGTCAGGTCGTACAGCAGCGGGCTGCCCTGTGTGCTCGGCTTGGCCTCGTCGACGACGCTGGCGCCCTGGCCCAGGCACGCCGCCTGGATGGCCTCCGCGGCCCTGCGGTCCCACAGGCGGTCGGCACGCGCGTGTTCGTCGTCCCCCTTCCTGAACTTCGGGTCGAACCACTTGCCCTCGTAGCTGCCGGCCGCGGCGACGAAGGTGGCCTTGACCTCCCAGTAGTCGCGCGCCACGTGGCGGCGGATCTTCTCCTCGCGCTCGACGACGATCGACAGCGTGGGCGTCTGCACACGCCCCACGGTGGTGAGGAAGAAGCCGCCGTCGCGCGAGTTGAAGGCGGTCATCGCGCGCGTGCCGTTGATGCCCACCAGCCAGTCGGCCTCGCTGCGACTGCGCGCCGCGTCGGCCAGGCCGAGCATCGTCTCGTCGGCGCGCAGCTTGTCGAAGCCCTCGCGGATGGCCTGCGGCGTCATGCTCTGCAGCCACAGGCGCCGGATCGGCTTGGCCAGCGGCTTCTTGCCCTCGGCGTACTGCACGATCAGCCGGAAGATCAGCTCGCCCTCGCGCCCCGCGTCGCAGGCGTTGATCAGCTCGGTCACGTCCTTGCGCTTGACCTGCTTGACCACGGCGGCCAGCCTCGACTTGCCCTTGTCGATCGGCGCCAGGTCGAAGTGCGGCGGCACCACCGGCAGGTGGGCGAAGCTCCACTTGCCGCGCTTGACGTCGTATTCCTCGGGCGCCTGGATCTCCACCAGGTGGCCCACCGCCGACGTCACCACGTAGCGATCGTTCTCGAAATGGTCCGCGTGCTTCTCGAACTTTCCCGCCACGGGGGTCAGCGCGCGCACGATGTCCTGCGCCACGCTGGGCTTCTCGGCAATGATCAGGGCCTTGCTCATCTCTACAATCCGCTCCTTGTTCCCGCGCGCGTACGCACGTGTACACGTGCACGCACGCGCGCACCCATGAATCCAATGTACCGAATGGCCACAGCCAAGCAACCGAAGTCACCTCGAGGCGCGCGCCGCATCCAGGTGCGCCGCTCCGGGGTCCATGGCAAGGGCGTGTACGCGCTCAAGCCGATCGCCGCCGGCGAGACCGTCATCGAATACAAGGGCCAGGTCATCACCTGGCCCGAGGCGCTGCGGCGCCACCCGGCCAATCCGGACGACCCCAACCACACCTTCTTCTTCCACCTCGACGACGCACACGTGATCGACGCCGGGGTGGGCGGCAACGCGGCGCGCTGGATCAACCACGCCTGCAACCCCAACTGCGAGGCCGACGAGCGCGACGGGCGCGTCTTCATCAAGGCGCTGCGGGCCATCAAGCCGGGCGAGGAGCTGTTCTACGACTACGGGCTCGTGATCGACGAGCGCTACACGCCCAAGCTCAAGCGCGAGTACGCCTGCCGCTGCGGCGCGCGCGATTGCCGCGGCACGATGCTGGCGCCCAAGCGCTGAATGCCGCCGGGGGACGATCGTGCGGCCCGACGCACCTCCAACGCTGGCGGACGCGGGCGCTTCGCACCTGTTCTGGAATGCCCAGGGCCTCTGGCGCCAGATCGAGCCTTACCTGCCCGGGGTGTCGGTGGAAGTGCTGGCGCACGCCGAGTCGACGAATTCCCTGCTGCTCGAACGTGCACGGCGCGGCGCGGGGCGCGCGGAAGGCGGGTTCACCGCGCCGGGCGGTTTCGACGACTTGCGTGCGCGCGGCACGCGCGGCGACGACGAGCCCTTCGGCCGTCGTGCCGCCGATGCCCACGCCTGCCTGCTGGTGGCGGAACACCAGACACTCGGTCGCGGCCGCCTGGGCCGCAGCTGGATGTCGGTGCCCGGTGCCTCGCTGACCTTCTCCCTGGGCGTGCCGATGGCCCCGCGCGACTGGTGGGGCCTGTCGCTGGCAGCGGGCGTGGCGCTGGCCGACGCGCTCGACCCGCGCGAGCCCGGCGTGCCGCCGCGCGTGGGCCTGAAATGGCCGAACGACCTGTGGCTGATCGACGCCCCGGGGCGGGGCCGCAAGCTCGGCGGCATCCTCATCGAGACCGTGGCCGTGCGCGCCGCGCGCATGGTCGTGGTCGGCGTGGGCCTGAACATCGCGGCGCTGCCCGCAGCGACGGGCGCGGCGCGCGACCTGACGCACGGCTTCGCCTGCCTGCAGGAGATCGATCCCGCGGCCACCGCGCCGGCCGCACTGCACCGCGTGGCATTGCCGCTGGTGCGCGCGCTGCAGCAGTTCGAGCGTGAGGGCTTTGCCGGTTTCGTCCATCCGTATGCGCAGCGCGACCTGCTGGCCGGCCAGCGCGTGAGCGTGCTCGACCCGGCCCGTGGCGACGCCGTGGCGGAAGGGCGGTGCGAGGGGGTGGCCGCCAACGGCGCGCTGCTCGTGCGACGCGACGACGGCAGCGTGCTGCCGGTCACCAGCGGCGAAGTCAGCGTGCGCCTGGACAGCCACTGATGCTGCGCTGGCTCGTCGTCGCGCTGGTCGCCGCCAACCTCGGCTACTGGGCCTGGAGCGCCGGCTGGCTGAACGGCCCGCTCGGGTGGGGCCCGGCCGCCCAGCGCGAGCCGGATCGGCTGGCCCAGCAGATCAACCCCCAGGCGCTGCGCGTGCTGGGCCCGGGCGAGGCGGCTGCGGCGCTTGCGGCGGCTTCGGCTGCGCGGCAGACGAGCGCGCAGTGCCTGGAGGCCGGGCCCTTCACCGCGTCCGCACTCGAAGGCGCCGAGCAGGCGCTGGCCTCCCTGCTGCCCGAGCGGGGCTGGATCCGCGCCAGCCGGGAGCTCGGCGCGCAGTTCGGCGTGGTCATCGGCCCGCTGGTCGGCCGCGACGCAGTGCAGAAGAAGGAGGCCGAGTTGAAGGCGTTGCGCGTGGCCTACGAGGAGGCCCGACTGCCGGGCGAGCGCGAGCCGGCGCTCGTGCTCGCCCGCTTCGACGCACGCAGCGCCGCAGAGGCCGAACTCGACAACCTGGCCAAGCGCGGGGTGCGCACGGCGCGCGTGGCGGCCACGCGCGAAGCTGGCGTCGAGTGGCGCCTGCGCCTGGACAACGCCAGCCCGGCGCTGGCCGCGCAGCTGCGCGCGCTCAGCCTGCCCGGCGGCAGCGTGTTCGGGCCTTGCGCGAACTGAGCCGCTGCGCCGCACCCAGCGCGCAGGTGGCCAGCAGCAGCGCGACGATCCACGGTGCGCTCGACGCGCCGCCGCCACCACCGCCCGAGGCCTGAGGGGGCGGCAACGGGTTGGCCGGACGGTCCTGGCCGAGCGCGACGGCGCTGCGCAGCTCGGGGCTGTCGACGTCGGGCGCGCTCAGCATGGGCGGCGCATAGGACGTGGGCGCCGCCGCGAAATCCAGCGCACGCTTCACGTCCAGGATGCCGGCGCCGCAGGTCGCGCTCGTGCACAGGCAGCGCCCGGGATTGGCGTCGCTGCAGCTGCCGACCCCCGGCACGCTCGAGGTGACGTGGGGCCGCGCGCTCGCGCGCAGGCCCTGGATGACCTGCTCGACGGTAAGCGCCGGATTCACCGACAGCATCAGGCTGACGGCGCCGGCGACGATCGGTGTCGAGAAGCTGGTGCCGAATTCGCCGTAGTACGTCGGCAGCCCGGGCGAGGTGGCACTGGCATTGCCGATCGTGACGATGCCGCTGTCGGCAAGGTAGGGGCCCCACGTGCCGTCGTTGTCGTCGCCGCCAACAGTCGACACGACCACCTTGGGGCCGAAGTTCGAATAGTTGCTCTTGAAACCATCGCGGTTGAGCGCGCCCACACCGACGACGCCATTGCAGCTGGCCGGACGCGAGATCGTGCTGCTCCAGCCGTTGCCGGCGGCCGCGACCACGACCGCTCCGCCGTTGGGCAGCGCGCGCAGCTCGTCGATGGCCTGCTGGTAGAGGTTGCCGCAGGCGGCACTGCCGCCGAAGCTGATATTGATGATGCGTGCAGGATTCGGGTTCGGTGGCACGCCCGCCACCGGCAGGCCCGCGGCCCAGCGCATGCCGTCCACGATGTCCGCGACGTCGGCGCCACACTTGCCCGCCACGCGGACGGGCAGCACGCGGCCGTTCCAGTTCATCGCCGCGACGCCGCCGGGCCGCATCGGGTCGCCATCGCCGCCGTTGGTGAGTGCGGCGAGCTGCCCG
>DASTJE010000261.1:0-36849 GCA_035716845.1 Burkholderiaceae bacterium | reverse complement strand
CTCGATCACGTCGACCACGGCGTGATGGACGACACCCTCGCGCTGGGCGTGCGGACCACGCCTTCGCTGAAGCCGTGGCGCTTCGGTGGCGCCGACTGGCGCGATGGCGCGGACGGCAGCGCCGTTGGGGCGGCGAAGATCGACTGGGCACTGCCGATGGCACGCACGGAAGGTGCCGCCGCGGCCGCGGGTCGTCCGTCCACGGACGGCCGCGACTGGTTCGCGACGGCGGTGGCCTCGCGCAACTGGAAGCTCGGCTTCGTCAACGAGCTGGGCGCACCGGAGTGGAGCAAGTCGCCGAACGCGCGGCTGGTGATCGAGCTGCCGAAGGCGGATCGCGGGCGCGCGCTGTAAGAGGGCGATGGCGGGCAAGCACGGGTTCACGCCCGTGTTGCCCGCCACCACCATCGGCGCGCAGGCGCTCTAGTTGCAGATTCGGCGTTCGAGCAGCTCTCGATTTGCCTGCAGCGTGCAGGTGCCCCGGCAGGGTCACTGCAAGCATGCTTCGAATGGGCGGCAGACACGCATTCGCGCACGTTTCGCGCCTGCGCTGCTCCTGCGCCACGATGCGGCAGTACCGCTTTGACCACTCCGCACTCGCTATTGGCGTTTACCCGTAGCTGACTCGAGGGGGGCCCCCTAAGGCCGTCGAGTGGTAGTTGCGCCGCGGGCTTAGGCTCAGAAAGTCGGCACGGGTTTGGGGTTTTCCTGAGGTCGCACCCCGCCACGGCGCCGATTGCTGCTGTCCGGAGGGGATCATGAAGAGCCGCTTTTTCCGCAAGTCCGAGCGTCAACCGCGCGCGCTGGTTTCTCGCCTGAAGAAGGCGTTGGCGGGCTGGAGCGGCAGCGCCGGAGGGGCCGCGCAGGAGCCGCGGCGACGCGTGCACATCGAGCCGATCGAGCCGCGGGTGCTGCTCAGCGTCGACTTGCTGCCTGCGGCGTCCTACGGGCTCGCCGATGGCATCGATGCGCTCGGCGACCGCATGGCCGACTTCCTGGTGGCCGAGGACCTGCTCGGCGACCGCGTGCCGATCCTGCTCAAGGCCGGCAAGGACACCGACGGCAATCCGGTCTACGAGGCACCGACGGTGCTCGACCTGCTGAGCGTGCGGGTGGATGCCAATCTCGATGGCGTCAACGGGCTGGCCGATCCAAGCGATCCGCTGAACTTCAATACGAGTGACGACGACGAAGGCGTTCTCGCCGGGCTCGACAAGGATCTCCTGGGTCAGCCCGGACATGGTGTCGTGGACCCTGGCGAGTTCTTGCAGGCCTGGTTCTTCGAGCCCTTCGCAAATTACCTCGATCTCGCGCCATTGACTACCGGGGACGTCAAGCACTTCTTGGAAGACGGCATCCTGCTTTACTTCAGTCCCGAGAAGCACCTGGATCACCTGTCCGGTTCGTCCTACGTGGTCGACTTCAAGATCGTCGACGCCAAGGTCGACGACACGACCGAAAACCCCGACGCCGAGTTCACGTTCAAGGTCGGCTTCGAGTTGACCATCACGCAGATGATGGCCATCGACCTCGGCCTCGAGGCCGACGCGCTGAAGCTGCTGGCGTTCACAGGCGAAGTCGACAGCAATCCCGGGCAGCCTAAGGTGCCAGTCACCTCCAAGCTGAGCTTTGCGTTCGACTTCGGCATTCATACCGGCGGCCAGAGCACGGCACAGATCAATGCGCTGGACTTCTTCGTCCGCAAGGCCGAGCCGATCGTCGCCAGCGTCAAGTCCGACGTTGGCGACATTCCGGATTTCCATCTCAACATCGGTTTCCTCGGAGCAGATGTCATCGACGGTTCGCTCAAGCTGCAGGCCGACGTGGAGACGGCGCTGCTCGACCCGAACGATCCAGACGTGCTCGGATTCACCGACGACCAGCATGGCGTCGAGCAGGCGAGCGGCAGCGTCGTGGCGGCCAATGCACTGAGCTCCGCCAACTTGTCGCATGCGGCCGGCTTCTTCCTGCGCATCGGCAATCTCGGCATCTCCACACCGGTGACCGTGCCCGACAACAATGCTGACGGCGACCCACTGTCGGCCGTCGTCGCGGACGTCGATGCGGCCCTGGTCGCGGCCGGCCTCGGCGACCTCGTCGAGGTGTCGCTCGACGGCAGCGACAAGCTGCGTTTCGATGTCGTGGCGACAACCGACACGCCGCTCGGCTTCGGCAACGACGTGAACAACACCTTCGGCGTGCTGCAGGCCACGCCGGACGGCACCGGCGGCAACATCTGGGAGTTCACCGCCGACCAGAATTTCCTGCTGTCGGTGGGCGGTGCGCTGCCCAAGCTGGTGACGGTGCGCGGCCCCGATCCGTCGCACACGCAGATCGGGTTCAACAACGGGCAGAGCGCGGCCGCCACCGCCGTGGTGGCGCCCGCGCCCGCCTCTGTGTTCGACATCAGCGCCGATGCCAATTTCACTGTCACGGTCAAGTTCGACGACGGGACGGAGGCGTCTGCATCGTTCACGCTCTCGGCGACCGACACCGACGGAAACACCGATGCCGGCGATCTGGCTGCCGACATCGACGCCGGGATGCTGGCCAACCCTGCGGTGTGGGGTGTCGTGCAGGTAGTGGCTGACGGCAGCGGCCACATCCGCTTCAATCCATTGGGCGGCACGGTCAGCGCAATCCGCGTCCAGGCCTCGGGCACGGCCACCAGCGAGGTAGGCCTGGCCGGCGATGCAACCGCTACGCGCGCCCTGACGGCCGCCAGCGCCGCCACGGCCGACCTGGCTGACCCGGCGCGCTTCAAGCTCACGTTGAAGACGGACACCGGCGCCAGCACGTCCACCGCCACTGTCCTGGTCGTCGTGCCCGACTACGACCGCGCCAGCTTGGCCGACCTGGCCGGCGACATCAACGCCGCGATCGATGCTGCGGTTGGTGCCAACCGCATCGACGCAACCGTCGTCGGGGGCAAGATCGTGCTCAAGGCACTGGACGCGGACGTGCTGGCTTTCAGCGTCGTCACGATCAACGAGAGCCTTGCCGACCTCGTCGGCGACGTCAACCAGGCACTGGCAGAGGCCGGGCTGGGCGGCCAGGTCACGGCCTCGGAAGTTCTCGGCCAGCTGCGGTTGGCGACCACGGGAGGGCAGTCACTCGAAATCAGCCGCAGGCTGACCTTCGATGCCGGCGTCACCTTTGCCGAACTCGTGCTTACGCCCACGGCGCAGCTGTTCGACGCCGCAGAGGGCAGTGCATCGACCGTGCAACTCAAGCTGCCGGTCTCGGTCCTGCCCGGACTGGAGGATGCCAAGACGCCTGCCGACGACGACTTCCGGCCGGCCCACATGGCCATCGTTGGCAACTTCGACCCGTTCAATTCGGCCGCGGCCACTTTCGTGGACGGCACCGTCAACCGGTTCGATCTGCACTTCACGTACGAGCCGACCGTGTCCAACCAGGATTCACCGAAGGGCTCGGTGCCGGGCGTCGGGTCACTGTCCAACACGATTGTCCTCAACAACTTCGCCGAGGCGCTCAACTTCAGCCTGATCAGTGCCGAGAGCATGATTGGCCTGATCGGCAGCTTGGGAACGGCACTGCAGCAACTGTCGAATACCGAGAAGTTCACCGATTTCGGCATCCCGTTTGCCGAGGCCACGTTGTCGGATCTGCTGAACTTCGCCGACGAGGACAAGGCGCGCTACTCCGGCCTGATCGACATGCTGCTGTTCGACACCGGGGGCGACGGCATCGACGGTTCCGCCGGAGATGCAAACCGGTTGCTGAAGAAGGTCACGGTGGACAGCACATCGTACCTCCTGCCCGCGTTCTCGACCGCCCAGACCTTGGGTGCGAAGCTCAAGGAAGTGCTGGGCACGCCGACGTTGGAGGGCGCGGGCGCCATCAATCCCACCTACAACTGGGAAACCAATGAGCTGACCTACCAGGTCGACTTGCACGCCGGTGCGCGCACGGCGGTGAGCACTCAACTGCCCGTCGTCGCCAACGGCGCCGGTTTCGACGACGACATCAACCGCGTGCGGTTCGAGCACGACGTGGCCTTCGACCCGTTCGACAAACTCACCATCGATACGGCGCGACCGCCCGCCGAAACCAGCGTCGACATCAAGGGGCGTACGGGCCTGGGCATGACCTTCGGCGTCAACCTCTCGCCACCCGGTGCGGTCATCTTCAACGACACGCCACTGGCCAGCCTGAACGGCCTCCACGGCATCGACGCGAGGATCGAGCGGGCGCTCACGGGCGAAACAGGGGTGCGCTCGATCTATGGCATCACGCGCGATTCGACGTTCAAGATTTCGGTGGACGGCGGCACGGCGCGCAAGGTCGACTTGGCGGCGTCGGCGACGAACACGAATTTGACGATCGGGAATCTCGTGTCCGACCTGCAAGCCGCCATCAACGCGGCGCTCTCAGGTACGCCCGACGCCGGCAAGATTGTCGTCGGCCTGGACGCGGCCACGCTCACGCGCCTGGGCATGCAGCATGTGGACGCGGGCCACACGTTCCAGATCTACGTCGAATCGAGCGACCCCTTCGTCACCGAGCTCGGCTTTGCGAACCTGTTCACGAGCGGCGTGCCGACGGCGCATGAGGTCTTCATTGCACAGAAGGCGGCGCCGCTGCTGGTGGGCCGGTTGTCGGGCGTCCTCGACGCGACGTTCGAGATCGACATCCTGAAGAACCGCGACGGTACCGTGAATGGCGCTCCCCCGGTGCCGGTGTCGATTTCGGTGGCCGCGACCGCGGGCAACGTGTCGCCGGCCGATCTGGTGGCCGACGTCAACAATGCGCTGGCTGCCGCCGGCCTGCTCGGCACGGTCACGGCGGCATTCGACAACTCGACGAGTCAGGGCACGAGGCTGGTCCTGGTGGCCGGCGACAACGACCCAACCACTCCGATCGACGACACGAAGATCGAATTCACCGTGCGGGCGACGAATTCCAAGGCCCACACCGAACTGGGCCTGCCGAACGTGGCCACGGCAGCCAACCGCAGCGATTTCGTGATCTTCGACACTGCCGGCGTTGCGCACGAGATCGTCCTCGACCCGACCGGACTCGACCGCGCGCATGTGGCCTACAACCCGCTGAACGGGCTGCCGAACGATCCGACTGTCGGTGACCTCATCGCCGTGATCAACGCGTACTTCCCCGATCCGGTCGGGCCCGACTTGCCGCTGGTCGTGGCCAGCCTCAATAGCACTCACACGGGCTTGAAACTGGTTCACAACGGCCCTGCCGGTACGCAGCAGTTCCGCGTCGAGACGATCAACGACTCGGGCGCTCTTGTCGGCATCGGGTTGTTCCTGACCGGCGACGACGCCTTGCCCGACACCTTTGGCGACGGTGACCCCAATCTCATTGAAGGCGGCAGCATCAGTCTGACCCAGTTGAACGACCGCTTCTTCGTGCGCGATGCGCAACTGCGCATCGACGGCCTCACGGTGAAGACGCCGGACGCCGGCGTGCCCGGGGAGGGCCTGTACGGCATCGTCGGCGTGGACGTGAACGTCAAGGGCCGGCTCGACGCCAACGTGACCGCGAACCTCGTCGACCCGGGTGGGCCCGGCGTCAATCGCATCACCCTGGCCGAACTTCTCGCGAAGGAAGGCGTGCTGGCGGCGCCGGTCGTGAGCAAGCAGACGTTGCTGAACTACGATGGACTGTTGTCCGGCGCGTTCACCGTCGGCGGCCTGCTCCTCGGGTCCAATCCGGGCGACAGCGCCGTGATCGTGGGCGTCGACGGCGCCACGTTGCGGCTCGCCAACGTCAAGGGCACGTTCTCCGACGACGAGTACATCGGTCAGACGCCGGCCACGCTCGCGCAGGCCAACGGCACCACGGCAGCCGCGGCCAGCTACGGTAGCTTCGACCTGACCGTCAAGGTGCAGCCAGGATTCGACGACCTCGGATTCGATGCCGACTTCGCTGCCCTCGACGACGCACCGTACGTGCTGCCGTTCCAGATGACGGGCCTCGACGAGCCCTTCAGCCACTCGGCGCTCAATTTGGCCCTGCTGGGCAACCTGCAGCCGCTCGACAAGCTGAGCTACGAGCACATCGCTGCCGCGCTTGCCAACCTGCAGGGCATGCTGGAGGACGTCGACACCAACTTCGCGGCGCTCAACGTCGAATTGCCGGCGATCCAGCGCAGCGTGGGTGGACTGCTCGGCCTCGTGGATGGTTTCGCCAACGGCGTGGGCAATGCCGACGCGGTGCTCGACAGCGCCATCGCCGCCATCGGCCCCGAGGGAATGTTCCTGCCCGCTCTGAGGCTGCAGGACCTTCCGCGCGCGTTGCGCGGAGCGTTTGGGCTGCCTGTGGGCGTGAACCCTTCCACCGCCGGCGCCGTGGATTGGGTCAGGCTCGACCTCGACGTCGGTGCAGGCGAAGTGCTGATGAGCATGAACATGCATGAGGCACTCAGCACCAAGTTGGGCCTGGACATCGTCACGGGCGCGACGTCGCCCAATCTGACGAGCGCGGGCGTTCTCGAAGTCAGCGGCACGCTCGACATGCAGCTCGACGTGGCGATCGACCTCGCCACGCCGAGCGCGCAGGACCTTCTCGAGTCGACCCGCATCGCCGGATCACTGCACGTGCAGGGCGAGGGACAGGAGTACGCCGGTGGCGAGGACGGCCTGGGTCTGGTATTCCGCGCGGCGCTCGGCCCGCTGGCCGTTTTCGTGCAGGACGGCGACGTGCTGATCGACTACGCGTTCAGCCTGGACCGCGCCGGCAAGGGCCGCGTGGCGCTGGACGCAGACGCTGGCTTCAACGACTTTAACGCGCCGCTGGTCAGCAAGGACAAGATCGACATCGTGCTGCCGATGTTCTACGGCGGCGAAGGTCCGGACGACTTCATCGGCGAGTTCAAGGCGATCGGCACGGTGGCGAGCAACACGGTGACACGGCCGAACTTCGGCCCCATCGTCGCCGACATCACCACCGAGGTCGTGCCCTACGACCCGTTCGAGAACATCCTGCTGGCTATCGACACGCTGGATCTGTACCTTGAAACGCTGAGCGATCAGCTGTCCAGCGACGTGCTGGGGATCCAACTGCCTTTCGTGGGAGACCAACTCGGCGACGTACTGTTCATCGAGGACTTCCGCAGCACGCTGGTGCGAACGCTGAAGAACGGCATCGAGAACTCGGTCAATCCGGATCCCGATACCAAGGTCACCGACCTGTTGCAGGCGCTGTTCGTCGGCGGAGCGCTCAACGGCTACTTGGTGGGTACGATCACGAATCCGAAGGACGTCGCGCCGACCACGCCGCCTGGCTCGCGCTACCGCCAGTGGAACTTCACGGTCGCGCATTCCGACACGATCATCGTCGACGACTTCGACATCGGCCCCGATCACCTGGGCTTCGACGTCAACGCTCCGCTGAAGGTGACTTTCGACTGGAGCATCGAACTGGCCTTTGGCGTCGACTTCGAGAACGGCGCCTACATCCTGGTCTCCGACGCCGATGAGCTTAATCTCGACCTGACGATCAAGCTGCCGACGGACATGGACACCACGGCCTACACCGGCCAGCTGGGCTTCCTGCAGCTCAAGGTCAAGGACCCTGGCGAGGACAGCGGCGTTCAGCTGCATTTCGTCGTCGACGTCAAGGACGGCAGCACCAGCGATCCCAAGCTCGGTTTCTCCGAACTGGGCAGCAACCTCAACGTCGAGGCAACGCTGCAGGGCGACAGCCTGCCTGGCGCCTTCGAGGGCAGAGCCGCAACATTCGACCTGCGCACCACGCAGACCTATGGCCTGCCGGTGCTGAGCACGCAGTTCATCTTCGACTGGGCAATGCCGACGGCGCAGTCGGTGGCCTCGCTTGACGGAGACGCCGTCACCGACTTCATCACCCGCATCGAGTTGCGTGACATGGAGCTTGACGCGTTGTCGGGTATCAAGGAGCTGCTGGGTGAGCCGTTCGAGAAGATCGCGGCGATCATCGAGCCCTTCATGCCGGTGATCGACCTGCTGACGGCGCCCATCCCGGTTCTGTCCGACCTGGCCGGCGAGCCGTTCACGTTGCTCGACCTGGCGGAGATCTTCGGCGAGGTCGATGCGGACTTCATCGAGGC
This sequence comes from Burkholderiaceae bacterium, assembly GCA_035716845.1. Lineage (GTDB taxonomy): Bacteria > Pseudomonadota > Gammaproteobacteria > Burkholderiales > Burkholderiaceae_C > CADEEN01. Next base: position 28,775 of record DASTJE010000261.1, on the reverse strand, counting down.
GGTGGCCGACATCCTCGACGTGATCAATACGGTCGGCTCGATCACCAGCCTGCCGGTGCTTCCGTTGGGCGATTTCGTGCTCTTCGACAGTGGTGCGGGTGCTGACTACTTCGATCCCGCGATCACAGCCAAGCCGCTTGGCGCGGACGAAATCAGCCTTTTGACGGCAGGGCTGGCGGCGGATGTCTCGGGCTTCAATGCGGCCATCGAGACGAACGACTTCCTGACCAACTTGCGCGACCAGACGCTGGTGCCTGGTCTCACGATGCCTATCTTCGAAAGCCCGCTCGAAGGCATCCGGCTGCTCATCGACCGTGATGCCGATCTCGTCAAGTACGAACTCCCCGAGCTGGGCGTGTCGTTCGAATACCTGCAGGTATTCCCGGTGTGGGGGCCGCTGGCGGTGTCGATCGAGATCAGCTTCGGCTTCGACCTCGACCTGCATGCCGTGGGCTACGACACCTATGGCTACCGGCGCTTTGCCGAGGGCGGCTTCCGCAACGGCGCACTGCTGTTCGACGGCTTCTTCCTCGCTGATGGGGAAACCAAGGGAACCGATGATCCCGAAATCACCTTCGAATTCGGCCTCGTGGGCGCGGCAGAGCTGAACATCGGCATCGCGCGCGCCGGCGTCGGTGGCGGCATCGACGCCGTCATCAATTTCGACTGGCACGACTCGGTGCCCGACGGCAACATCCACGCCAGCGAAATCATCGGCAACATCATCGCCGAGAACGGCAACCCGCTGGCGCCGTTCGACGTGAGCGGCGAGCTGACCTTCGAGCTGTTCGCCTTCCTCGAGATCTCGCTGCTGGGCATCGACGAGAAATTCCCGATCACCGGCAAGCAGACGCTCTTCAGCTTCAACGAAAACTTCGACCGCAACCCGCTGCTCGGCGACGTGCAGAGCGGCACCCTGTTCCTGAGCATGGGGCCCAACGCCGAGGACCGTCTCAATGGCGACAAGTCCGACGGCCACGAGGAGTTCTACCTGCGGCGCGTGGGCGATGACCAGGTCAAGGTCTGGTCGCCCAATCTGGGGGTCGATGAATCCGAGGGCAAGACCTACAGCGGCGTTTCAAGGATCGTCGGCCTCGGCGGCGAAGGCGATGACAAGTTCGTGCTGTACGACTTCGACAAGTACAGCGGCAACATCACCGGCGAGATCGAAGGCGGGGTCGGTGATGACACGGTCCAGTTCAATCCTTCAAATGCCGCCGCGTCGGTTGACGCCGTAGGGTGGCGCATTTCGGGTGGCCTGGGCAACGACAAGCTCTGGGGCAGCCACCTCAACGACACGATCATTGGCGGTGATGGCAACGACGACCTCAAGGGCGCCGGTGGCTACGACCTTCTGTTCGGCGACAACGGCCGGAATGCGGACTCGGCGACGCCAAAATTCATCAGTGCGCGCATCGGCGAGGACGACGGCGACGACACCATCGACGGCGGCGCGGAAGACGACGTCGTCATCGGCGCGGGTGGCAACGACACGCTGCGCGGTGGTGCCGGCAATGACCTGATCATCGGCGACGGCGGTCGTTTCGACTACACGATGTCGGGCAACCACATCGACATCGCGTCGCTGCGCCCGGCAGCCTATGTGCCCACGCCGGTGAGCACGCCCAAGGACCCGGACCTGATCAGTGCCGAGATCGATGTGCTGCTCGATGCAGTGCTCGACACGATCCGCGCCACCGACCTAGGCTTCGGCGGCAACGACACGATCTTTGGCGATGCGGGCAATGACCTCGTGCTCGGCGGCAGCGGCGACGACACCATCCGCGGCAACGCCGGCGACGACCTCCTGCTCGGCGGCAAGGGCTTCGACGACATCCAGGGCGGCGCCGAGAACGACACCATCTTCGGTAACGACCAGGCCGATACGCTGGACGGCAACACCGGCGACGACGTGATGTCCGGCGGCGCCGGCAACGACTTCATGCACGGCAACGAAGACAACGACGTCATGAAGGGCGACACCGGCGCCGACGTGATGTTCGGCGACGCCGGTGACGACCAGGTGTTCGGCCAGACCGAGCCCGACGTGCTGTTTGGCGGCCTCGACGATGACCTCGTCGTGGGCGGCAGCAGCAACGACATCATGTTCGGCGACGACGGCCTGGTGGCCAAGATCGACTCGAATTTGCTTGATGGCGACCAAGGTAAGGTCATTGGCATCGGTAGCGCGGCGCTGCTGGTTGGGCAGTACCGAGACAACGACATCCGCACCCTCGACCTCATCATCACCGACGTGGTGGCCGGCGACGGCAACGACATGATGTCCGGCGACGCTGGCGACGACATCATGCTGGGCGGCGGCGGCAACGACCTCATGGGCGGCGACGTCGATCCGCGTCTGGCGTCGTTCGCGCACCCGACCGAGGTCAGCGACGATGTGATGGTCGGCGACGGTGGCCGCGTGGTGTTCGACCAGCGGCGGTTCAGGACCATCAACACCGTACTGCTGTCGCCGGATCCGACGGTCGGCACTCCGTTCGACGACGTGATCTATGGCGACAACGGCAACGACTACATTTTCGGCGGGCAGGGCGGCGACGCCCTGTTCGGCGGCCATGGCAAGGTGGTGGCTTCCAATGTGCCGCCGACGGCGCCGACCCTCGGTTCGGCCCGGGGCGCAACGGAGGCACGCGACAACGACATCATCGTCGGCGACAACGGCCAGATGGACTTCGCCGACGGCACGACCCCGGCCAACTTCGGCCGCCTCGAGCTGGTGAAGACGACCGACACGAGCAACGCGACCGGCGGGCGCGAGTGGGCCGAGGGTCAACTCGGCAACGACGTCGTCATCGGCGGCGTCAACGGCAGCGTCGACGTGCTGTTCGGCAACGAGGGCAGCGACGTGGTGATCGGCGACAACGGCGAGCTCGATTTCGCGCTTGGCACCGACACCAACCTCGACACGCTCGACCTGATCCGTTCCTACCGCGACGGCCTGGGCGGCATCGACATCGTCTCCGGCAACGCCGGCGACGATGTGCTGATCGGTGGCACCGCCGGCGACACGATGTACGGCGACAGCGACGGCGTGGTCTTCCCGCTGAGCACCACGACACCGTCCACGCCGGACGGCGAGGACATCATGCTCGGCGACAACGGTGCGCTTTACCTGATCGGCACCGTTGGCCGGCTCAAGGTCCAGGTGGCATCGATGAGCATGGGGACCGCGGTCGACCTGATCACCACGACCGACGACATCGACGTCACGGCCCCGATCGACCCGAACTTCGACACCGTGGCCGAGGTCAACGCCGTTGGCGGCGCGGACACGATGTCGGGCAATGCAGGCGCGGACATCATCATCGGCGGCGTCAATGGTTCCGACCCCAACGGGATCGACCGCTTGTATGGCGACCGCGCAGTGCCACTGCCCGACGCAAGCTCCGTCGCAGCGGACCGTGACGACATCCTGATCGGCGACAACGCACTGCTCGACTTCACGTTCGATTCCGACCCGAGCCGCGACACGCTCGACCTGATCCGTTCGTTCGAGGACGGCTTGGGCGGGAAGGACGAGTTGTCCGGCAATCGCGGTGCCGACGTGGGCATCGGTGGCACGGGCGATGACGTGATCTTCGGTGATGACGTCACTGCGTCAGCCGGCTCCTGGGACCTCGGCGACATGCTGCTCGGCGACAACGCCGACATCTTCCTTGTCGCGGCGGGTAGCGCCTCCGGCGGCGACCTGAAGAAGGTGCTCGGCTCGGCGGTCAAGACGATCCGCACCACCGACGAGGAGCACCCCGAATACGGCGGGCGCGACACCATCTCCGGCAACGCGGGCGGCGACATCATTGCCGGCGGCGTCAAGGGCGACCTGCTGTATGGCGATGCGCTGGCGACCGTGCCCACGCTCGACGGCAACGACATCATGCTGGGCGACAACGCGGCGTTCGAGTGGTTGTCGACCGGGCGCCTGAGCGAGATCTCGGGCATCGATATCGGCGCCAACAACCCGGCGCTGTGGACGAAGTACGGCGGCGGCGTGACGGCGGACACCGACCTCACGACGCTCGACCTGATCACCACGGAGCAACCCACCAAGGGCGGCCGTGACACGATGTACGGCGACGAGGGCAACGACCTGATGTTCGGCGGCACCGACGTCGACGTGATGCGCGGCGACGACGGCGACGGGGACTACGAGACCAGCAAGGCCAACACCGACCTGATGTTCGGCGACCATGGCCGCGTCTACCCGCAGTTCAGCTATGTGGGCGTGCGCAACCTGCTGGGAGTCGAAGTGCTCGCGCTGACGCCCGACTTCCCGTCGCGCAACTACTTCGCGATCGACATCGGCGCCAGCCTCGGAGGCCAGGGCGACGTGATGTACGGCGAAGAGGGTGACGACGTCATGCTCGGCCAGCAGGGCGACGACCGCATGTGGGGCGGCCTCGACGACGACGACATGATCGGCGGCCACAACGTCGCGGGCGGCGTCGACGAGCTGGCGGGCGCCATCGCCGGCACGCTCGTGGTGGAGGACGCGCCCGACGTGGGCATGAACGACCTGATGGACGGCGACGAGGGTGATGACGCGATGGCCGGTGACAACGCCATCGTCTGGCGTCGCGGCGACGACCTCAGCCCGCGCTTCAGGCTGCTGACGGATCTCGACGCCGACGGCAGCACGCTCGACACGCCGATCTACTCGACGACCGACGGCACGATCACGGTCAACGTGGGTGCCGCGAGCCAGAGCGACCCGGCGAACGCGATCGGGCGCGACATCGAGTTGCTCGACCACAGCGATGCGGTCGAGGCCACGCCGCTGGGCCGCTTCGGCAAGGACGTGATGGCCGGCGGCTCCGACAACGACGTGATGTACGGCCAGCTCGGCGACGACCTGATGCAGGGCGACGGCTCGATCGACGAAGCTCCCTATCCGGTCTATGCCGGATTGCCGATGAGCGTGCTGCGCGAGATCGTCGTCGTGGATGGTGGCGAGATCGCGCCGGACCCGGACCTCGGCCAGACGCTGCGCTTCGCGGTGCCTGAGCAGACGAGCGATGGCGACGACTACATGGAAGGCAACGGCGGCCGCGACCTGATGTACGGCGGCCTGGGCCAGGACGACATGCTGGGCGGCAGCTCGGCGCTGTTCGGCCTGACCACGAATGCCATGCGCCCCGACGACTCCGACACCATGTACGGCGGCGCGGGCATCGACCTGGCGCGCAACGGCATCGGCGATGCCGTGACCGTCAGCGAAACGGTCGATGGCAAGACGAGCACCAACGTGATCCAGGCCATCGTGGATGGCCACGCCCGCGATGCCGACTACATGATGGGCGACAACGCCAACGTGCTGCGCGTCGTCACCACGGGCGACGCGTTCCGCACGTTCCTGCATGACAGCGGTGGCACGACGGACCCGGACGACTACGACGGCACCGTGCGCATCGTGCCGCGCGCCATGCAGCAGCTCGACTACACGCTGGGGGGCAGCGATCGTGCCGGCGACAAGGCGGGCAAGTACGTGAACGGTGCGGCCGACCTCGACAGCGACGGCAGTGCGGACGACAACGGCGCGGCCGACCTGGTCCATGGCGAGTCGGGCGACGACATCATCTTCGGCATGACCGGCAGCGATGTGCTGTTCGGCGAGGGCCAGAACGACGACATCGTCGGCGGCTACGGCCACGACTGGATCTCGGGCGGCACCGGCCAGGATGGCGTGCTCGGCGACGACGGGCTGATCTTCACCAGCCGCAACAGCACGTCGGGCGAGCCGTTGTACGGCATCGCCGGCCTGCTCGGCAGTGACGCCGACACCCGCTATTCGAACGGCAACGCGCTCGACGAGCCCATCTCGACACCCGGCGGCATCCAGACCGCGGTGATCAACAGGAGCGGCGAGCTGAAGAAGACCGTCGACCTCGTGCCCTTCAGTGTCGACGCCGGGTGGCTGGCCCGCGACGACGAGTACCCGGACAACCAGGATGCCAGACCGTACGCCGACGACATCATCTTCGGCGGCTGGGGCAGTGACTGGCTGCACGGCGGCTCGGGCGACGACGCGATATCCGGTGCGGAGGCCTTGGTTCAGGCCTACGTCCCGGCCTACGACAACACCGGAGCCCGCGTCGGCCTGATCGACCTGGGCTACGCGAATGTCGGCATTGCCAACGCGCTGGTCGTGAATCCCACGCAGCAGAACCCGGGCAACGTGCTGTTCTTCCACCCCGAGGACACCGATGGCCAGCACCTGAACAACCGCTTCAGGGCCGGCGAATTCGACCTCTACGACGAGTACAACCCGCGGGTGAAGATCCTGCTCGATGGCACGGGCTCGCCGACGCTCGACGGCACCGGCAGCAACTTCCTGCTCAACTTCCGTGCGCCCAACGGCTTGTATGACGCCGGCTTCGACCCGCTGACGACACCGTTCGAGGGCGTACGACGGCCCGCCGGCACGGTGCCCAAGGCCACGGGCCAGCAGACCGAGAGCTATCCGGTGGTCGACGACGACGGCGCCGACGCGATCTTCGGCGACCTCGGCAACGACTGGCTGGTCGGCGGCACCGGCCGCGACAACGTCTACGGCGGCTGGGGCAACGATCTGCTGCAGGTCGACGACTATCTCGACACCGAAACCACAGACCTTGGCCCGCAGGACGACATCGACGCCAGGTTCGACAACGAGAAGCCCGACACGCACCCGACCTACGAGGACCGCGCCTACGGTGGCGCCGGGCGCGACGTGCTGATCGGCAACACCGGCGGCGACCGCCTGATCGACTGGGTGGGCGAGTACAACAGCTACATCGTGCCGTACGCCCCGTTCGGCCAGGCCAGCGTGAGCCGCACGCTGCAGCCTTACCTGCCCGAATTCCTGTATGCGCTGTCCGCCGGCGACGGCGCCGACCCGACTCGCTACCGCGACGCCGTGAACACCGGCACGCCGCCCGCACCCACCAACAACAACCCGATCCCGACGCGCTTCGGCGAACCGCATGGCGAGCTGGGCCTGGTGCTGCAGAAGGACTTCGCCTGGGGCGACCAGACAGGCGCACCGGCCGATCCGCAGGCCGGCAACATCCCCGGCGGTCCGCGCGACGTACTGCGCTCGGCGACCTTCGCGGGCAACAACGCCGACGGGTTCGTGGCGGCGTCGGGTACGTGGACGGTGACCAACAACGCCTACGAGGTGGCGCCGCTGTCGGGCTCATCGAACAAGGACGCGATCAGCCTGTTCAATTCCGATGTCACGGTGCCGAGCTACTTCGAGATCACGGCCACGATCAATGCGCTCAAGCCGGTGGCGGGCTTCAAGGCCAACGCCTACATCGTGTTCGACTACTACGGACCGACCGACTTCAAGTTCGCCGGCATCAACATCTCGACCAACAAGATCGAGATCGGCCAGCGTACGGCTTCGGGCTTCCAGGTGCAGGCGTCGAAGAACGTGCTGCTGAAGGCCGGGTCCGACTACAACGTGCTGGTGGCGATCAATGGGACGGCCGTCACGCTGGTGGTCAACAACAGCAACTCGGTCAGCTTCTCGTTCACGCCGCGCGTCGACGGCGACGGCTTCACCTACGGCATCAACGCGGGCATGTACGGCCTGGGAGCGGACAATGCCAAGGCCCGCATCGACAACGTGGTCGTGCAGCGCATCCCGCCCAAGGTGACGATGACGCTGACCGACGAGTTCACGGGCACGGCGCCGGCGTTGCTTACGCCCTTCGGGGCAGGCTGGAGCATCCAGTCCGGCCGCTTGGTCGGCACGGCGGCCAGCGGTGCGCCGTTCGCGCTGGCCAGCAACGACATCGCGGTCAGTGCGGCGTCGAGCCTGCAGCTCAGTGCCACGCTGTCCGTGGCAGGGCAGGGCGGCATCGTCTTCGACATGTACTCGCCCACGGACTTCAAGTGGGCAGCCGTGTCGGCGGCGACCAACCAGGTGCTGCTGGGCCACTACACGGCCAAGGCGGGGTGGGTCGTGGACGCCGCGGTATCGCGCACGGTCGCCGCGGGCGATGCGACGCTGTCGATCACCTTGCGTGGCACGACGGCGGTCGTCAGCCTGAACGGCCAGCAGGTGCTCAGCCGCATCTACAACGCCAACGTCGTGGATGGTGGCGTGGGGCTGTTCAGCCGCGCGGGTGTCACTTCGTTCGACAGCTTCACGCTGGCGACCGACGATCCCAAGTTCGCGCCACCGACCGAGAAGCCGGCATCCGCGGCAGCGCCCACCGGCACGTTGTCGGCCGCGAACACGCTCGCGGCGCCGGGCGCTCAGTCGTCGGCGCTGGCGACGGGCACGACGGCGGCGGCTGCCGCGGCCTCGGATCCGGTCCCGGCCCGCTCGGCCGCACTGGCCGTGGCGCGGTCGCGGGACATGGCAGGAGCCACTGTCGACACGGGTGTCGCGCGCGGCGCGGCGGCACGCGCGGATGCCGAACGACCTGGCGCCTTGTGGGCCACGTGGTCGCGTCGGCCTGCCATCGCCGCGTTGGCGCCCGAGGCGGCAACGGTGGTGCCGGTGTCCAAGGACGGCGCACCGGCGGCGGGGGCACGCGATGCGGCGGCGGGCGTGCCCGTGATCGACTGGAGCCTGGCGGCGGCCGCACGCACCAGCCCTGCGGCGCAGCGAACCGGCGCCGAAGGCTGGTATGACGAGTTCCTCAACGACCTGGGACGCAAGCGGGGCTATCCGAACAGCAAGCTGCGCGTCGTGGTCTGAGGGCCGCGTCGGGGCTGCCACTTGCGGCAGCCCCGGTGTGGCGCCATCCCCAATTCCATCCATCCTGGGGGGGCGGAAGCGCAGGGCTGCGCGTCAGAATGAGTTGTTGCATCGGCAATCGCTCGGCTGGCGAACGAGCCAGCCCTGGGTGGGCTCGCCCGGGCCTGCTGCGGCGCATGCCGGTTCCATTGACCTGGAGGAGCCAGACGATGAGCAAGCAGATGATGTTCTACGAACAGGCCGTGCCGGTGTCCCCATCGCGCCACGCGGACGTGAGCGTGGAGTCCGGCACGGGATATGGCTTCGCGTCGCACGCCAGCGCCGTGCCACTGATGGCCGTCGAATTCCTTCTGGCGGCCACCGAGTACGCGATCGTGTTCACGACCGTGGGGGACGAGATCCTGCCCGCCGTGGTGCTCGGGTTGAACACCGAACAGAATCTCTATCTCGGCGCCGACGGTCAGTGGAACGCCAAGTACGTCCCGGCCTTCATCCGCCGCTATCCGTTCGTGTTCGCGGCGGGGCCCGACCGGAAGACGCTGACGCTGTGCATCGACGAGGCGAGCGCCGGCTTCAACCGTGCCGGCAAGGGCCAGGCCCTTTTCGACGCCGAGAAGAAGCCGACGCCCTACACCGAACGCGTGCTGAAGTTCCTGCAGGCGTTCCAGACCCATTTCCTGCGCACGCGCCAGTTCTGCCAGCGCGTCAAGGAACTGGACATCCTCGAGCCGACCACGGTGCGGGTGAGGGGGCCGGGCGGAGAGAAGCACGCCCTCGGCGGCTTCCAGGTCGTCAGCCGCAAGAAGCTGCGCGAAGTGTCGCTCGAGAAAGTCGGCCCGCTGCTCAAGACCGACGAGCTGGAGTTGCTGTATCTGCACCTCTACTCGCTGCGCAACTTCGCGGACGTGAAGGACCGGCTGATCGGAAGTCCTCCCGTCGAGGGCGACGAGGCGCATCCGGCGGCAACCGTGGTGAGCGCCAAGTAGGCTGCAGTGCCCCGTGGCGCATCGGGTAGAGCCTGATGGGCAGCGTGGGTTCGATTCGTGAAGATCCAAGTTCGCATACGAACGGAGCATGATGATGAGCAAACAACTCCTGATTTATGAAACCGCCGTTCCCGTCTCGGCGGCGCGGCACGGCAAGCACTCGATCGAGGTCGGAGGCACCTACACCTTCAGCGCGGGGGTGAACGCCGTGCCACTGATGGCCGTGGAGATCCTGCGCGCCGCCACCGAGTACGCGGTCGTCTTCACGGCCGTGGGCGACGACGTCATGCCGGCGGTGGTGCTGGGCGTCAAGGGCGACCAGAACCTCTACCTCGGCCCTGACGGCCACTGGAACGCCAAGTACATCCCGGCCTTCATCCGTCGCTACCCCTTCGTCTTCGCCGCCAGCGCCGACGCCAAGACGCTCACGCTGTGCGTGGACGAGGCCTATCCCGGCCTCAACACCGAGGGCCGTGGACAGCGTCTGTTCGGCGACGACGGCAGGCCCACGGCGTATGTGGACCGCGTGCTCACCTTCCTGAAGGAATACCAGGCGCATTTCGTGCGCACCCAGACATTCGGGCGCCGTCTCAAGGCTGCCGGCGTGCTCGAGCCGATGCAGGCCAAGGTGACGACGCCGGCCGGCGCCACGCTGTCGCTCACCGGTTTCATGGCGGTGAACCGTGCCAAGCTGCGCGCGCTGTCGGGGGATCAGCTCGCCGAGCTGGCGAAGACGGACGAGCTCGAGCTGATATATCTCCACCTGTACTCGATGCGCAACTTCGCGGACGTGAAGGACCGCCTGATCGGCACGCTGCCAGCCGACGCTGAGGACGCCAAGGCGCCCGCGGCCTAGTCGCGCAGGGCGGTATCCATCGGCTGTACCGGGGTGTGGCCTCGGGTGCGTGTCCTCTGTGTGACACGGCCCTCGGCACCACCTCCCCTTTGAGGGGGTGTGGGTTGGCGGGCGATTGCGTGTCGCGTTGGCTTCGGGTAGCGTCCGATCGGTGTCTCGCGTCTCGAACGGTGAGGCGTTCGCCCGGCGTTCGCCCCGAGGCGTGCCTCGTCGGGCGTACGCGCAGCGCGCACTGACGTCCACTTTCCCAGTCCAGGCCCATGCCCGTCTCCGCACCGATCTACTCGCTGGCCGAGGAGCACCGCAGCCATGCGGAGGCAGCGGCGTGGTCGCGCTTCGTGGCGGCGGCGAGCGACGAGGAGTTCTGCGCCAGCTGGTTGAACCTGCTGGCGGCGCGCGTCGCCCGCGCGCGCGCGGCATTGCTCCTCGTGGCCGACGACAAGGGTCAGGCCTTCGGCGTCACGGCCGCATGGCCTGACCCGAGACGCGACCTGCAGTACCTGGGCCCGGTCGCCCAGCGCGCCTTGACGGAGCGCTGCGGCGTGGTGACTGCGCCAGGCGGTGGGGAGCCGGGCAGCGACGGTGCGGCCCACGTGGGCTACCCGGTCGAGGTGGGCGGCCAGCTGTGTGCTGCAGTGGTGTTCGACATCGGCGCGGACGCTGCCGTGGCCGCGGGGCAGGCCGACCTCCAGGCGGCCTTGCGGCAGATCCACTGGGCCAGTGCCTGGCTGATCGACCATTTCCGGCAGCGCCTGCTGGCGCTGCGCGAGGCCGAGCTGGGCCGCGTGGCGGCGCTCAACGAGCTGATGGCCACGGCCCTGCAGCACCGGCGCTGCGAGCCGTCGGCGCTCGCCGTGGCCAACGACCTGGCCCCACGACTGCGCTGCGACCGTGTGAGCGTGGGGTTCGAACAGTCCGGCCGCATGGTGCCGTCGGTGATGTCGCACACCGCGACTTTCGATACGCGCTCCGATCTCGTGCGCAACCTCGGCGAGGCGATGGACGAGGTGCTCGACCTCGGCGTCGCCGTTGCCTTCCCGCCCGCCGGCGACGACGAGCTGGGCGCCATCGCGCATGCCGATGCCGCGCGGGTGCTGCAGGTGCAGGCGCTGCTCTCGGTGCCGCTCGTCGCGAACGGCGAGACGATCGGCGTCATCACATTCGAGCGCAACGCAGGGCCGGCATTCGACGCCGCGGAGCAGCGCCTGGCGGCCGCGGTGGGCACGATGCTGGGCCCGGTGTGGGCCGTCCAGCGCACCAACGAGCGCAGTGCGTGGCAGCGCACGCGTGAATCCGCGCGCGGCTTCCTGCAGGCCACGTTCGGTCCCCGCCACCCCGGGCTGAAGTTGCTGGTCAGCACGATCGCGCTGCTGCTGCTGGCGTTCACGCTGATCCAGGCTGACCATCGCGTGTCCGCGCGGACGGTGGTCGAGGGCGCGACACAGGCGGCCCAGGTGGCGCCGTTCGAGGGCTATGTCGCCGAGGCCCTGGTGCGCGCTGGCGACAGTGTCAAGCGCGGCCAGGCGATGGCCCGGCTCGACGAACGCGATCTCAAGCTCGAGCGTGCGCGCTGGAGTGCCGAGCGCGAGCAGCTGCAGCGGCGTTTCCAGGTGGCGCTCGCCGCGGCCGACCGCGGGGCGATGGGCGTGCTGTCGGCGCAGGTCAACCAGGCGGAAGCGCAGCTCGCGCTGGCCGAGGAGAAGCTCGCGCGCGCGACGCTGGTGGCGCCGTTCGACGGTCTGGTGGTGTCGGGCGACTTGAGCCAATCGATCGGCTCGCCGGTGGAGCAGGGCAAGGTGCTGTTCGAAGTGGCCCCGCTGGAGGGCTTCCGCGTGGTGCTGCAGGTCGACGATCGCGACATCGGGCGCGTCGCGGTGGGGCAGAGCGGTGCGCTCGTGCTGTCGAGCCTGCCGGACCAGACCCTGCCTTTCACGATCAGCACGGTCACTCCGGTGGCGACTCAGCAGGATGGACGCAACGTCTTTCGCGTCGAGGCCCGCATCGATTCGCCTGCGGCGGCGCGCCTGCGCCCGGGCATGGAGGGCATCGGCAAGGTCACGGTCGGCGAGCGCAGCCTGATGTGGATCTGGACGCACAGCTTCTTCGACTGGCTGCGGCTGTCGCTGTGGAACTGGATGCCCTGATCGCCGTCCATGGCTGCCGACGCACCGCTGCTGAGCAACCTCTGGTATCGCGTGGCCGAGCTGCGGCCGCAGCTGCTCGCGCATGCCCGCTTGCACAGGCACCGCTACCGCGGCGAGGTGTGGTACCTGCTGCAGGATCCTGCCTCGGGGCGCGTCCACCGCTTCACGCCGGCCGCACGCCTGGTGCTGGCCGCCATGGACGGGCGCCGCTCGGTCAACGACCTGTGGCAGATCGCGCAACGCCACCTCGGCGATGATGCGCCGACGCAGGACGAGATCATCCAGTTGCTCGGCCAGTTGCACGCCGGAGACCTGTTGCACACGAACGTCCCGCCCGACGCGCTCGAGCTGTTCGAGCGCGGCGAACGCGTCGCGGCGCAGAAGCGGCGGCGCTCCTGGGCCAACCCGATGGCGCTGCGCATCCCGCTGCTGGATCCGGGGCGCTTTCTCGATCGCTTCGTTGCGCTGTGGCGCCTGCTGTGGGGACGCGCGGGGGCGCTGCTGTGGCTCGCGGTGGTCGTGCCCGCGATGGTGATGTTGCCCCAGCACTGGCCCGAACTCACGAACAACCTCTCGGATCAGGTCTTGCAGGCGCAGAACCTGTTCGTGCTGGCGCTGGTGTTCCCACTCGTCAAGGCGCTGCACGAGCTGGGCCACGCCACGGCCACGCGTGCAGGCGGCGGCGAGGTGCACGACATGGGCCTGATGCTGCTGGTACTGATGCCGGTGCCGTACGTGGATGCGTCGGCGGCCACCGTCCTGCGCTCGCGCTGGCGGCGCGCCCTGGTCGGCGCCGCGGGCATGCTGGTGGAACTCTTCCTCGCGGCGCTCGCCTTCTACCTCTGGCTGGCCGTGGAACCAGGCCTGGTGCGCGCGGTGTGCTTCAACGTCATGATCGTGGCCGGCGTGTCGACCTTGATCTTCAACGGCAACCCGCTGCTGCGCTACGACGCCTACTACATCCTGGCCGACCTGATCGAGTTGCCCAACCTGGCCCAGCAATCCGCGCGCTACTGGGGCTACCTGGCCGAGCGCTACATGCTGCGCGTGCACGACGCGGTGTCGCCTGCGCACACGCGCGCCGAGGCGGCCTGGTTCGGCTTCTACGGCATTTCGTCGACCCTCTACCGCATCTTTGTCACGATCGCCATCGCGCTGTTCATCGGCTCGCAGTTCTTCTTCATCGGGGTGGTTCTGGCGCTTTGGGCGCTCGTGATGATGGCCGTGGTGCCGGTGGTCAAGGCCGTGCGTCACCTGCAGGCGCGGCCCTCGCTGCGCGAGCGGCGCAGCGCGGTACTGGCGTGGGGCGGCTCGGCGTTGGCGGTGGCGCTGGCCGCCGTGCTGTGGCTGCCGATGCCCTACAGGACCCAGGCCGAGGGTGTGGTCTGGCTGCCCGAGCAGGCGCTGCTGCGTGCGGGCGCGGGAGGGTTCTTCACCGACTTCGACGCCGCACCCGGCAGCCGCGTGCGGGCCGGACAGCCCTTGCTGGCGAGCTACGACCCGACGCTCAACGCGCAGTTGCGCCTGCAGGAGGCGCGGGTGTCCGAACTCGAGGCCAGCTTCAACAGCGAGTTCGTCAACGACCGCGCGCGGGCGGAGGTGGTCCGCGAGCAGCTCAACCTCGAGCGCGAGGCCCTCGAGCGCGTGCGCGAGCGCGCACGCGGCCTGCAGCTCGCCGCTGGGGTCGATGGTGTGTTCACCGTGCCGCAGCCCGCCGACATGCCGGGGCGCTACTACAAGAAGGGCGAGGTCCTGGGCTACGTGCTCGGCGAGGTGCAGCCGGTCGTGCGCGTCGTGCTCGAGCAGGCGGTGGTCGACGGCGTCGGGCTGTCGACGCGGGGAGTCGCGCTGCGGCTGGCCGACGAGGTCGGACGCGTGCGCGAGGGCCACATCGTGCGGCAGGTGCCCGCCGCCGACGACGAAGCCCCGAGCCGCGCGCTCGTGGCGCAAGGCGGCGGCCGGATCGCGAACGATCCACGCGATCCGCAGGGGCGGCGCACGCTCGAGCGCATCTTCCAGGTCGATGTCGCCTTCGCGCAGCCGCTCGAGAGGCCGGGCTCCTTCGGGCAGCGCGTGTTCGTGCGCTTCGACATGCAGCCGCAGCCGTTGGCGGTGCAGTGGTACCGCGCGCTGCGGCGCTTGTTCCTCAACCACTTCAGCGTCTAGCCGTGTCGACCGCCGCCGCGCTGCTCCGCGTCACGCCCCGGGACTTGGCCACGGGCCGCCCGTATGCCGAGCGCGACGAGCATGAGCCTGCCTGGCACGACAAGCTCGCCAGCGCGCTGTGGCATGGCGCCGTGGTGCCGTTGTCGGCGCCCTTGCGCAGTGCGGGGGCGCCCGACACGCGCCGCTTCCTGGCCCTGGTCGAGTCGCACGCGGCCGAGCTCGCGGCGATGGACGACGACGCGCTGCGGGCGCAGGCGCGGCAGGTTCGCGTCGAGCTCAGGCGCCTGGGATTCGTGGCTGCGCCGGTAGCGCGCTGCTTCGCGCTGGTGCGCGAGGCGGCCACGCGCGTGCTCGGCAAGAGGCACTACGAAACCCAGCTGACAGCCGGCTGGTGGCTGCTGAGCGGCACGCTGGTCGAGATGGCTACCGGCGAGGGCAAGACCTTCGCGGCAACCCTGCCCGCATGCACGGCGGCGCTGGCCGGCACGCCGGTGCACGTGATCACGGTGAACGACTACCTGGCCGAGCGCGATGCGGAGATCATGGGGCCGGTGTACCGGTTCTTCGGCCTGCGTTGCGCGGCGATCGTGCATGGACTCACGCGCGCGCAACGCCGTGGGGTCTACGCGGGCGACGTGGTCTACGCCAGCAACAAGGAACTGGCCTTCGACTACCTGCGCGATCGGGCCGCGCTGGGCGACCGTGCGAGTCCGCTGCACTTGGCGGTCGAGGGGCTGCGCGACGGCCAGGCACGAGCCGAGCAGGTGGTCATGCGCGGACTGACGTTCGCCATCGTCGACGAGGCCGACAGCGTGTTCATCGACGAAGCCCGTACGCCGCTCATCCTGTCGACCATGACCGGTGCCGAGGGGCGGCGCGAGCGCTGCGAGACTGCGCTCGCGCTGGCCGCTGCGCTCGAGGTCGGCCGTGATTTCGAACTGGAGCTCGCGCAGCGGCGTGTCAGGCTCACCGACGAGGGCCGCGACCGTCTCGATGAGATGCAGGCTGCGTCCGATGCGGCGACGCAAGCACAGTTCGCGGGCCCGCGTGAGCGTGACGAGAACGTCGTGCGGGCGCTTTCGGCACTGCACCTGTACCACCGCGACGAGCAGTACGTCGTGATCGACGGCAAGGTGCAGATCGTCGACGCCTCGACCGGGCGCGTGATGCCCGATCGCGCATGGGAGCGCGGCCTGCACCAGATGATCGAGGCCAAGGAGGGCCTGACACTGACCGGACAGCGCGAGACGATCGCGCGCATCACCTATCAGCGCCTGTTCCGTCGCTATCTGCGACTGGCCGGGATGACCGGAACCGCCACCGAGGTCGCGGCGGAGATCGGGCGGACCTACGGCCTGGCAGTGCGTCGCGTGCCGCTGCACAAGCCTTCGAGGCGCCGCATGGGAGGGGTCCGGTGCTACGCGACGCAATCGGAGAAGTGGCGCGCCGTCGTCGAGTCCGTGCGGCAAGTGGCGATGGAGCAGCGTCGTCCGGTGTTGATCGGCACACGCACGGTGCGTGCATCCGAGGAGCTCAGTGCGGCACTGTCCGAGCAAGGCCTGGAGCATGTCGTGCTCAATGCCAAGCAGGACCGTGAGGAGGCCGGGATCGTGGCACGCGCAGGCGAGGCGGGCCGCATCACGGTGGCGACCAACATGGCCGGTCGCGGCACCGACATCGAACTCGGGCACGGCGTGGCCCAACGGGGTGGCCTGCACGTGATCCTCACCGAGTACAACGAGTCGCGCCGCATCGATCGGCAACTCTACGGGCGCAGCGCCCGCCAGGGGGATCCCGGCAGCGGGGAAGCCATCGTGGCCCTCGATGACGAGCTGTTCACGGCGCAGGTGCCCGGTCTTGCAGTCTGGCTCGCGCGCCGCCTGGGCACGAGGGGCACGCTCAGTGCGTTCGAGGTGTCGCTGCTGCGCTGGCTGGCGCAGGGGCGTGCGGAGTGGCGCAACCGCGATTCGCGCGAGGCCACCCTCAAGCAGGACCGCCGTTTGGCCCAGGTGTTGGCGTTTTCGGGGAGAGGCGAATGAAGTTGTGGCTGGGATGGCTGGGCGCCGCGTTGGCGTTGCCGATGGGGGCTGCTGCCTCGGGATTCGAGTGCCTGATCGAGGCGTCGCAGACGGTCGAGATCCGCTCGTCGGTCGACGGCATCATTGCGAGCGTCAACGTCCAGCGCGGCGATGTCGTGCGCAGGGGGCAGGCGCTGGTGGAGCTCAGTTCTGCCGCGGAGCGGCTGGCGGTGGAGTCTGCGCGCTACCGTTCGGTGATGGAAGGGCAGGTCTCGTCGGCGCGCAACAGGGTCGATTACGCGACCAAGAAACTGGCGCGCGCGAACGAGCTCGCCCAGCAGAACTACGGTTCGATGCAGGCGCGCGACGAAGCGGAAGCCGAGCGACGGCTGGCCGAGTCGGAGTTGCAGGCGGCCATCGAGAGTCGCGAGCTGGCCAAGATCGACCACAAGCGCGCCATCGAGCAGTTGGCCTTGCGCACCATGACGAGCCCGTTCAACGGGGTGGTCGTCGACCGCATGCTCAACCCGGGCGACCTGGCCGAGTCGGGGTCGGGCCGCAAGCCGGTGCTCAAGGTGGCGCAGATCGACCCCTTGCGGGTGGACATCGTGCTGCCGGCGGCCGTGTTCGGCAAGGTCAAGCCCGGCATGAAGGCCTCGGTGCAACCGGTGGGTGTCGATGCGCGCTATGCCGCGTCCGTCAAGCTGGTGGACAAGCTCATCGACGCGGCCAGCGGCACGTTCGTCGCGCGCCTCGAACTGCCCAACCCCAGCCACACCGTTCCTGGCGGGGTGCGCTGCAACGCCACGATCGACGGCATCAGCGCGGCGCCGCGCCCGAAGTCCTGAGCCGAGCGGCTCGGTTCAGCGCGCCGTTTCGATCGCCGCGCGCATCTTCTTCATCGCGGCGACCTCGATCTGGCGGATGCGCTCGGCGCTCACGCCGTATTCGGCGGCCAGCTCGTGCAGCGTCATGCCGCCTGATGCATCGTCGTTCACCTTCAGCCAGCGTTCCTCGACGATGCGACGGCTGCGCGGGTCAAGCACATCCAGCGCGCGCGTGATGCCCTCTCCGGCGAGCTGTTCGCGGCGGCGCGTCTCCAGCACGCGGGTGGGTTCACTCGTTTCGTCGGCCAAGTACGCGATCGGCGCATAGCTTTCCTCGCCATCGTCGCCGGACTGCGGCTCGAGCGCGACGTCGCCGCCGGCGAGCCGCGTCTCCATCTCGAGCACCTCTTCGGGCTTGACGTTGAGCTCGCGCGCGACGGTTTCGGCCTCGGCGGCCGAGAGCAAGCTGCGATGCGTGTCGCCGTCGGCGGCCTCGCCCTTGAGGCTGGCCTTCAGCGAGCGCAGGTTGAAGAACAGCTTGCGCTGCGCCTTGGTGGTGGCCAGGCGCACGATGCGCCAGTTCTTCAGGATGTATTCGTGGATCTCCGCCTTGATCCAGTGCAGCGCATAGCTCACGAGCCGCACGCCCTGATCGGGGTCGAAGCGCTTGACGGCCTTCATCAGGCCGACGTTGCCTTCCTGGATCAGATCCCCCTGCGGCAGGCCATAGCCGAGGTACTGGCGCGAAATCGACACCACCAGCCGCAGGTGCGACAGCACGAGACGACCGGCGGCCTCGAGGTCGCCGCTGTCGCGCAGCCGGCGCGCGCATTCCTCTTCCTCCTGCGCGCTCAGCAGGGGGATGCGGTTGACCGCCGAGATGTAGGCATCGAGGTTGCCGATCGACGGCACCAGCGCCCACGGATTGCGGACGGTCAGTTGAGTGGCAGCGGCAGAAGCGGTCATGCGGGCTTTGAGCGCGCCGATGGCGCGGGGTTCCGAAATATTAGCACTCTCGCCGCGAGAGTGCTGACCGAACACGCATGTCGCGCGACAAGGATCACGCACGCTCATTCGATGATGCAAATTGAATAAGTGTGCGTTTGCACACTTTATCCGAAATGCGTGTCCAGATCCTCGAGCAACTCGTCCAGGGACTGCAACAGGTCGGCCACGTTGACCGGCTTGGTGAGGTAATGCGCCGCACCCGACTGAATGGCCTGGCTGATGCGCGCCGGCGTGGCATCGGCCGAGACCACCACGACCGGGATGTCGGCCGTCGCAGGGTCGCTCTTGAGCCGCTCGAGCACCTCCAGGCCGTCGACGTCGGGCAGGTGCATGTCGAGCAGCACCAGGCTGGGCTGCGTGTGGCGGACCGCCTGCAGCCCGGGCAAGCCCAGCGTCGACACGTCGAGCCGGATCTGGGGGCGCAGCGCGAGGATGCCGCGCATCACTTCGACATTGGTCTCGTTGTCGTCGATGTAATGCACGAGGCGACGCCGGTACGGCGCGCTCGCGAGCGTGTCGCCCTCCGACTCGTCGTGTGCAGCGACGGACTCGTGTGGCGCCGCGGGCAGCTCGAGCGTGAAGGTCGACCCCATGCCGGGCGTCGAGCGCACGAGCAGGCTGCCATTCATCAGTTCCGCAAGGCGGCGACTGATCACCAGCCCGATCCCGGTGCCCTCGATCGACCCGCCCTCCTGGCCGAGGCGGTTGAACGGCTGGAACAGCTGTCCGATCTGGTCCCCCGACAGGCCGTTGCCGGTGTCGATGACCTCGATGGCCACCTGGCCAGCGTCGGTCCGGTGGCTCGCGACGACGACCTGGCCGGCCGGGCGGTTGTACTTGACGGCGTTGGACAGCAGGTTGGCCAGCACCTGCTTGACCCGCGTGGCATCGCCCATCGCGACGCTCGCGCCTTCGCCCAGATGCACCTCGACCGTGATGCCGCGCTTGTGCGCGGCCTGATCGACCAGGCTGCGCGCGGCATCGACGACGGCACGCAGATCCAGCGCCTCCGTGCGCAGATCGACGTGACCGGACTCGATGCGAGACAGGTCGAGCGTGTCGTTGATCATGTGCAGCAGGTGCCAGCCGGCCTGTCGCATCTGCTGCGTCCATTCGAGCTGGTGCGGCGCCAGGGGCTGCCGGCGGTCGAGCTCGAGCAACTGCGTGAAGCCCAGCACCGCGTTCAGCGGCGTGCGCAGTTCGTGGCTCATGCGGGACAGGAACTCGTTCTTCGCCAGGTTGGCCGCCTCGGCTCCCTTGCGGGCGCGCTGGGCCTCTTCCAGTGCGAGGTGCTCCGTGATGTCCTCGATCACCCACACCATGCGTCGAGGCTGTCCCTGCGCCGTGCGCAGCATGCTCACGCTGGCGCGCGTCCACAGCGTCTGGTGGTCCGAGGTCACGCAGCGCAGCTGCGCGCGCGCCACCTGCACCTCTCCCGCGAGAAGGCGCTCGCGTACCTGGGCTTCGGCCGCGCGGTCCTCCGGGTGGAGCAGGTGGCCGATGGGCAGCCCGCTGAGGCGCTCGACGGAACTGCCCAGCATCTCGCGCAGCCGCGGATTGGCCTCGCGGATGCGCCCTTCGCCGTCGGTGTAGGCCACGCCGATCGACGCGTTGTCGAGGATGTTGCGCAGGCGTTGCTGGCTGTCGCGCAGCGCCTGCGAGGTGCGCTGGCGCTGCTGCACTTCCTCCTGCAGCTCGGCGCGCCGCTGCTCCAGCTCGGCGGTGCGTTCGGCCACCGCGGCCTCGATGCGGCGAGCCCGCCCCGTGATCGTCAACAGCAGGGCGCCGAGCAGGGCCGTGCTGGCCAGGCCCACGAGCGCGAACGGCCAGGCCCGCCCCAGCCCCTGGGGCTGCAGGCGGTCCGCGAACACGCGCACCTCCCACGCCCGGTCGGCCACGTCGATCACCTGCGTGACCAGCGGCTGGTCCGGCGCCAGGCGCTGGCAGCGCGCATCGCCCGCCAGCGGGGGATCGGTCGCCGGGGCCTGACGATCCAGCACGCACGTCGACAGGCGGGTCGGCGGCCTCGTGTCCGCGGCGCGCACGACCTCGTCGGAGCGCACGGTGACGAAGACGACGCCGCGCACACCGTCGGGCCCGTTGCCGCCCACGGCCTGGTACATGACGACGCCCCGGCCGCCCTGCGTCAGCGCAAAACCCGCGGTGACGGACGCGCGCCCGGTACGCATCGAGCGGTCGATCGCCTCGCGCGCCAGGCGCACCGAGCGGCTGTTGACCCCCAGGGCGCGGGCATTGGCCGCTTCCGGCTCGATGAAGCGAATCGCGAGCACATGATCCTCATCGGGCTGCGGCACGCCGGCGTCCGAGCGGTCGAAGACGCGGAACCCGGGGCGCCCGGACGCCTGCTCGCGCGCTTCGAAAGCTGCAAGATCGCGCCGCGCGACCCGCTCGGCGTAACCGATGGCGACCAGCCCGCCACCCTGTGCCAACCAGGCAGCGGCACTGCGCCGGAAGGCATCGCGGTCGAGCGCGGGTGCGGTGTCCACGACGCCGCGCAAGGCCTCCAGGGCCAGCGCAGGCGCCTGCGCGCCTTGGGCCACCGTATTGGCGACGGCGCGTGCCTCGCGCTCGAACGCCTGGCGCGCGAGCTGGGCGTCCGCGCGCTGCGTTTCGTGCACCCCCAGCCCCATCAGCAGGGTCACGATCGCCAGCGGCAGCGCCACCGACCAGCGCCGCGGCCGCCACTCCGACGCCGGATGGCCGATCAGCGCCAGCGTCACGGGCGTCCCGATCAGCACCCCCAGCGTGTCGCCGATCCACCAGAAGGCCCACGACAGGGGCACGGCGTCCATCGACAGCACGCCCGAGGCCACCAGCACCGCACACGCCACGGTGGCACTGGTCAGGCATGCGAGCGGCGCCACCAGCAGCATGAAGCGCATCAGGTCGGCGGGCTCGGAGAGGACGATGGGCGCCTGGAGCATGCGCCGCATCAGCCATGCACCGAAGGCCGCCTGCAGGGCGGCGCCCACGCCGGTGCCGGCCCAGATGGCGGCCGTGCCCAGCGTGAGCGTCTGGACGCTCGACAGCTGCGCCAGGTTGGCGGCGGTGGCGGCCAGCGGGATGGCCCACAGCACCGGCCGTCCCCAGGCGAGCACGGCCGCCATCGCGAAGCCGGCTGCCGGATACAGCGGCGAGGCGTTGCTCGGCTGGATCGCGATCAGCAGGCTCAGGCGCGCGATCAGGGCATAGGCCAGCAGCGCCAGGGCGAAGCGCCACCACGCCGGCCATCTCGGTGGCGGTGTCGCCGCCGGGTCCACCCGGACTGGCGTGGTCGCCGCAGCCACGCTGGGCTCAGACGTTGAACAGGAAGTTCATCACGTCACCGTCGTGCACCACGTACTCCTTCCCTTCGGCGCGCATCTTGCCGGCGTCTTTGGCGCCTTGTTCGCCTTTGTAGGCCACGAAGTCGTCGAACGCAATGGTCTGGGCGCGGATGAAGCCGCGCTCGAAGTCGGTGTGGATCACGCCGGCGGCCTGCGGGGCGGTGTCGCCCACATGGATGGTCCAGGCGCGGACTTCCTTCTCGCCGGCGGTGAAATAGGTCTGCAGGCCCAGCAGCTTGAATGCGGCGCGGATCAGGCGGTTCAGGCCGGGCTCGGTCTGGCCCATCTCGGCCAGGAACATGCCCTTGTCCTCGTCGCTCATGTCGGCCAGCTCGGCCTCGGTCTTGGCGCAGATCGCCACCACCGGGGCGTTCTGTCGGGCGGCGTACTCGTTCAGGCGGTCGAGGAAGGGGTTGTGCTCGAAGCCGTCCTCCGCGACGTTGCCGACGAACATTGCCGGCTTGGCGGTGATCAGGCACAAGGGCTTGAGCACCGCGCGTTCTTCCTTGCTGAAGTCGACGCCGCGCACGGGCTGGCCCTGGTCGAGCGCGGCCTGGCACTTGTGCAGCACGTCCACCAGGCGCTGGGCCTCCTTGTCGCCGCCCGCCTTGGCCACCTTGGTGTAGCGCACCAGGCTCTTCTCCACGGTGGCCAGATCGGCCAGGCACAGCTCGGTCTGGATGACTTCGATGTCGGCGATGGGGTCGACCTTGCCCGCCACGTGGATCACGTTCGCGTCCTCGAAGCAGCGCACCACGTTGACGATCGCGTCCGTCTCGCGGATGTGGCTCAGGAACTGGTTGCCCAGGCCTTCGCCCTTGCTCGCGCCGGCGACCAGCCCGGCGATGTCGACGAACTCGACGAGGGCCGGCACCACGCGCTCGGGCTTCGCGATGGCTGCCAGCTGCTGCAGCCGCGGGTCGGGCAGTTCCACCACGCCGACATTGGGCTCGATGGTGCAGAAGGGGTAGTTCTCGGCGGCGATGCCGGCCTTGGTGAGGGCGTTGAAGAGGGTGGACTTGCCGACGTTGGGCAGGCCCACGATGCCGCATTGCAGGCTCATGGTGTGCTCGATGGGAACGAGGCCGGATTGTAGGAGGCGCCCTGGGCGCCACGGCTCACGACGCGGCTCACGCCGCGGGCTCGCGCGGGCGCAGGACCAGCCAGTTCCCGGCCACCGCGAGCACGGCGCCGAGCCAGGTCAGCAGCACCGGCCGGAAGCCCTCGAACGCGGCCGAGACGGCCAGTGCCAGCACCGGCGTCATCACGCCGACGCTCGACGCCGCCCCGGGGCCGACGCGCTGCTGCAGCGCCAGATAGCAGGCGAACGCGATGACGGAGCCGGCCAGCGCCAGGTAGGCCAGCGAGGCCCACCACGCAAGGGCCGTCGGCACGGCCGGCGACTGGCCGCGTGCGAGCACGACCAGCAGCGACAGCGCGGCGCCGTAAAGCATGCCCCAGCCGAGCGCCGGCCAGAACGGCAGGCCGGCCGGCGCATTGCGGCTCGCAGCCAGGCTGCCGACCGATGACAGCAGCACCGCCGCGACCGTGAACATGACGCCCGTTGCCTTGGCCGTGCCGGCCGCCGAGGGCCCGAACTCGGGCCAGAAGATCAGGGTCACGCCGGCGATGCACAGCAGGCCGCCCGCCACGAAGCCGCGGCGCAGGGGCTGGCGCCAGAGCCAGTGCGCGGCCAGGCCGTTGACCAGCGGCGACGCGGAATAGCCCACCGCGACCAGGCCGGTCGTGACGTGCTGTTCGGCGTGATAGACCGCCAGGTAGGACAGCGAGTACATGAAGGCGCCCTGGAACGCGATCAGCGCGTGCTCGCGGCCACTGCAGCGCAGGCGATCGCCGCGCCAGGCCGCCACCGCCAGCGCGAGCAGCCCGGCCAGGGCGAAGCGCCAGGTCACGCCGACCTCCGGCGAGGTGTACGCCAGTTGGTAGAGGATCACGTGCCAGGTCGTGCTCCAGATCGCCACGGCAATGGCGAACAGCTGCCACGACGGCAGGCGCAGGGTGGATCGCGCCATCAGACCGACAGCGTGGCGTCGACGCGCGCTCCCGCGCGCACGCGGCGGCCGAAGCCCTCGACGATCACCGCGTTCATGCCGAAGGCCAGGCCGCCGTCGATGCGCGGCTCGGCCCGGTAGCCGGCCAGCGTGTCGGCCACGGCATGCCCCGTGGTGGCCGTGGCGGGGTCGACGTCCGGGATGCTGCAGCGGCCGCAGGGCTTGACCAGCTTCAGCCGCACCGGACCGTCGGGCGACTCGACGTCGAGCGTGTCGATGAAATCCTCGCCGTGCGCGTCGGCCAATCCGTCGAGCACGAGGTTGGGGCGGAAGCGTTCCATCGTCACCGCCGCATGGCCGGCGGCGGCGAGGCGGCGGTTGAGTTCCTCGAGCGAAGCGGTCGAGGCCACCAGCAGCGGAAAACCGTCGCTGAACGCCGTGCGGGCCTCGAGCGCGCCGGTCCAGCGGGCATCGGCGAGCCGCCGTGCCTCCGGGTCGAAGCGCGCCAGGCGCACTTTGTGGCCGAGGAAGTCGCTGAACCACTGGGCGGCCAGGTCGCCCATGTCGTAGGCCCTCAGCCGGTCGTCCCACACCTGCACGCGGCATTCGCCTTCCACGGTGTCGGTGCGCAGGTGCAGCGCCAGCATCCCCGGGGCGCGCAGCACCACCTCGGCGCCGCGCAGCGCCGGACGCACCAGGGCCAGGCGCGGATGCTCGCGCTGGCTCAGGAACTCGCCCCGGGCGTCGACCACCATCCACTCGCGGTCGAACTCGAGGCCCGTCTCGATGAGCGTGGCCTCGCCGGTGGCAATCGCCCCGCAGGACTTCACGGGGTGCACGAACAGCTGCGAAAGACGGAGGGTCAGGTCGGGCACGGTCGGGGACAAGGCAGAGGGGTCGGGGCGGGAATTGTCGCCGCGCTCGATAATCCCGGCATGCAGGACATCGACGTGTGCGTGCGCGGGGCGGGCATCGTGGGCCGGGCGCTCGCGCTCGCGCTGTCGCGGCACGGCTTCACCGTGGCGCTGCAGGCGCCGGCACGTGCGGCCACGGGCGACGACGTGCGCGCCTACGCCCTCAATGCCGAGTCGGTGGCGCTGCTGCAGGAACTCAAGGTCTGGTCGGCGCTGCCGGCCGACGCGCGCACGGCGGTCCACGACATGCGCATCGAAGGCGATGCGTTCGGCAGTGCGCTCACGTTCTCGGCCTGGGAGCAGGCCGTGCGCGAGCTGGCGTGGATCGTCGACGTGCCCGCGCTGGAAGCGGAACTGGACGCCGCACTGCGCTACGCGCCGCACGTCAGCCGCGTCGCGCATGCGGTGCCGGCCCCGCTGACGGTGGTCGCCGAGGGGCGCGCCGCCGCAACGCGCGAGTCGCTCGGCGTGGACTTCGACATCGAGGACTATGGGCAGCGCGGCCTTGCGGCACGCCTGGAGACCGACTGCCCCCATGCCGGGCTGGCCCGGCAGTGGTTCCGCGCGCCCGACATCCTGGCCCTGCTGCCGATGGATCGCCCGGCCGCCGGGCGCGGATACGCCCTGGTGTGGTCGCTGCCCGCAGCGCGGGCCGATGCACTGCTCGCGCTCGACGCGGCGGCGTTCGAGGCCGAGCTGATGCAGGCCACCGGCGGTGCCGCCGGCACGCTGCGCCTGGCGAGCGCGCGCGCGGCTTGGCCGCTTGCGCTGGCACGTGCCGAGCGCGTGGCGGGCCCCGGCTGGGCCCTGGTGGGCGATGCGGCGCACCTGGTGCACCCGCTGGCCGGGCAGGGCCTCAACCTCGGCCTGGCGGACGTGGCCACGCTCGTGCGCGTGCTTGTCGCGCGCGAGCCGTGGCGTGCGCTGGGCGACGAGCGTTTGCTGGCGCGTTATGCGCGCGAGCGCGCCGGCCCGACGCTGGCGATGGCGCAGCTCACCGACGGGCTGCTCAAGCTGTTCGCGCATCCGTCCATGTGGGCGCGGACGCTGCGCAACCGGGGCCTGGGCCTGGTGCAGGCGGCTGCTCCCCTCAAGCGTTGGCTGGCGTCCCAGGCGTTCGGCCGCTGACCCACGGCACCACCATGAACCCGCTCCGACCCCTGGCCCTGGCGTGCGCCGTGGCCTGCGCGCTGGTGGCCGCCCCCGGGCGCGCCGACGAGGCGACGATCCGCAAGAACTTGGCCCAGCGGCTGCCCGACATGCCGCGCATCGACGAGGTGAGCCGCACCCCGATGGCCGGGCTGTGGGAGGTGCGCATGGGCACCGAACTGCTCTATACCGACGCCGAGGGCAACTTCGTGATCGACGGGGCGCTGATCGACGCGCGCACCCGCAGCAACCTGACGAACGAGCGCATCGACAAGCTGACGGCCATCGCGTTCGACAACCTGCCGCTCAAGGACGCGCTGGTGATCCGCCAGGGCGACGGCTCGCGTCGGCTGGCCGTCTTCGCCGACCCCAACTGCGGCTACTGCAAGCACCTCGAACGCGACCTGCTGGCGCTGCCCAACGTCACGATCTACACCTTCGTCTACCCGATCCTGGGGCCGGACTCGCAGGCCAAGTCACGTGCGATCTGGTGTGCGAAGGACGCCATGAAGACCTGGCGTGCCTGGATGATCGACGGCACGCCGCCGCCGCGGGCGATGGGTGCCTGCGACACCGCCGCGCTCGACCGCAACACGGCGTTCGGGCGCAAGCACCGCATCAACGCGACGCCGGCGCTGGTGTTCGAGGACGGGCGCCGTGCGGCCGGCGCGTTGCCGGCGGCCGAGTTGGCCAAGCGGCTGGCCGACGCCGGCGCCGCGCGGGCCAAGGGCAGCGACAGGAAACCCTGACCTCGCGCGTGCGGTTCAGGGCGCGAGCCAGGTGGCGCCCTCGGCGCCGAAGCGTGCCCGCCGGTGGCCGTCGGCGTGCAGCTCCAGCCAGTCCATCGCGACGACC
Organism: Burkholderiaceae bacterium; assembly: GCA_035716845.1. Classification (GTDB taxonomy): domain Bacteria; phylum Pseudomonadota; class Gammaproteobacteria; order Burkholderiales; family Burkholderiaceae_C; genus CADEEN01. Next base: position 1,783 of record DASTJE010000261.1, on the reverse strand, counting down.
ACCGCGCCGACGACGGCGAAGTGCTCGCGCGACGCGCGGTCGAGCTCCCAGCGCTCGATCGGCGTGCCCGGCTGCAGCGGCGAGAGGTAATCCTGCGCCGCGGGCGAAAGCTTCAGGCGGGCCCAGCGCGAGGACACCTCGAGGCCGTCGGTCTGTACCCTGCAGTGCACGCGCAGCCGAAGCTGCCAGGACAGGCGCTGCGACCACAGCAGCAGCGTCGCGCGCGACTGGGCCTGCAGCTGCGGCACCTTGGGGCTGCGGCTGTCGGTGAAGAACACCAGACGGCGCGCGGGCGCATCCACCTCGCGCAGCACCACCGAGCGCAGCTCGGGCTCGCCGTCGCCGAGCGTGGCCAGCGCCATGATGCGCCACTCGTGCAGTCGATCGTTGGCGGCGGCGCCGAGCTCCTGCCAGCACGCCGCCTCGATCAGGGGCAGCGATTCGAGCCGCGCCGGCGCCATCATGGCCGGGCGCGCCCTCAGGTGCCCGCCTCGCGGCGCAGCGCTGGGAACAGCACCACGTCGCGGATGCTCGGGCTGTCGGTGAGCAGCATCACCAGGCGGTCGATGCCGATGCCGCAGCCACCGGCCGGCGGCATGCCGTACTCGAGCGCACGGATGAAGTCGGCGTCGTAGTACATCGCCTCCTCGTCGCCGGCCTCCTTGTTGGCCACCTGCGACTGGAAGCGCGCCGCCTGGTCCTCGGCATCGTTGAGCTCCGAGAAGCCGTTGGCCATCTCGCGCCCGGTGATGAAGAGCTCGAAGCGCTCGGTGATGGCGGGGTTGGCATCGGACGCGCGCGCCAGCGGGCTCACCTCGACGGGGTAGTCGGTGATGAAGGTCGGCTGCCAGAGCTTGTCCTCCACCGCGGCCTCGAACATGCCGAACTGCAGTTCGGCCAGGCCCCAGTGCGCCGGCGGCTCCTCGCCCAGCGCCTTGAGGCGCGCGTGGAGCGCGGCCGCGTCGTCGGCTTCGGCCTCGGCCAGCCCGGCGTAGCGCACCAGCGAATCGCGCACCGAGCAGCGCGCGAAGGGGGCGTCGAGATCGAGTTCGCGCCCGGCGTAGCTCAGGGTGGCGCTGCCGCTGGCCTGGCGCGCGGCGTGGCGCAGCACCTGCTCGGTGAAGTCCATCACGTCGCCGTGGTTCCAGTAGGCGGCGTAGAACTCCATCATCGTGAACTCGGGGTTGTGGCGGACGCTGATCCCCTCGTTGCGGAAGTTGCGGTTGATCTCGAACACGCGCTCGAAGCCGCCCACCAGCAGGCGCTTGAGGTAGAGCTCGGGCGCGATGCGCAGGAACATCTCCTGGTCGAGCGCGTTGTGGTGCGTCACGAAGGGCTTGGCGTTGGCGCCGCCGGGGATCGGGTGCAGCATCGGCGTCTCGACCTCGAGGAAGCCGTGCTCGACCATGAAGTTGCGGATCGAGGCCACGGCCTTGCTGCGCGCCACGAAGCGCGCGCGGGACGCCTCGTCGGTCATCAGGTCGACGTAGCGCTGGCGGTACTTCTGCTCCTGGTCGGTCATGCCGTGGAACTTGTCCGGCAGCGGGCGCAGGCTCTTGGTGAGCAGGCGGATCGAGGTGGCCTTGACCGACAGCTCGCCGCTCTTGGTGCGGAACAGCGTGCCCTCGCAGCCCAGGATGTCGCCCAGGTCCCAGCCCTTGAAGTGGGCGAGCGCCTCGGCGCCCACCGCGTCCTGGGTGACGTAGAGCTGGATGCGGCCCGAGGCGTCCTGCAGCGTGGCGAAGCAGGCCTTGCCCATCACGCGCTTGAGCATCATGCGGCC
>DASTJE010000260.1:0-5438 GCA_035716845.1 Burkholderiaceae bacterium | reverse complement strand
TTGACGCCCAGCACCAGGCTGGTCTTGCCGAGGAACTTGCCCGCCGGCGTGACGTACCAGTCCTTGTCGGCATCGGTGCCAACCACGGTCGCGCTGACGACGAAGCCGCTGAAGTCCTTCGAGACGCCCAGCGAATAGTCGGTGTAGGTGCCGACCGAGTCGACCGGCCCCTTGATCTTCTGGTAGCCCACATGCGGCGTCAGCGTCCAGCCGTCGCCCAGGTCGAAGCCGGCCGAGAGGTCGAAGTAGAAGCTGTTCTTGCTGTCGGGGTTGCCGAAGGTGTCGGTGACGGCGTGCGAGTACTTCAGCGTCGCCGGCCCGTAGGTCAGCGCACCGTAGATCTCGGTCGTGTTCGCGCTCGGCGAGAGCTTGTTGCCGGGGTACTGGTAGGTCAGCACGCCCACGTCGTAGGCCAGGTCCTTGGCGAGTTCGCCCTTGACGCCGCCGTAGACGTCGATCTCGAGGTCGGCATCGCCGCCGAAGTCCTTGATCCACTTGATGCCGGACGCCCAGGCGCCGAGATAGAAGCCGCCGTTGCTGTAGTCGACGCCAGCCTGGAGGGTGGGCTTCAGGCGCGTCTGCGAGATGCCGCGATAGCGGTAGTCGCTGACGGCGCCCACATTGAAGGCCAGGTCGGCGTGGGCAATGGCCGGCAGGGTGCCGGCCAGGACGGCCAACGCCGCGAGAGCGGTCTTGTGCTTGCGCATGGTGTTCCTTCTCCTGTTCGAGGGGTTTGGTCCGGTGCTGCACTCCCTTCTGCAGCTTCCGTGCCTGCTACGCGCCCCACGCCGGGGCCCCGCCCCGGGGCGAGGAGGACCGCAAACGGCGCACGCGAGCGGGCACCCAGCCAGCACACGGGGCGTGGCGCACCAATTCGGTGCCCGCTGCGCCCACCTTAGGGGGGAGCGACCGCGGACGTGCGGCCGCCCAGAATCGTGCGCCACAACCACAGGCCGCCTACCTGGAGCTCGCATGACCCTGGCCACGATCCACAGCCGCGCGCTGGTCGGAATGGACGCCCCGCCGGTGCAGGTGGAGGTGCATCTGGCCAATGGGCTGCCCAGCTTCACGCTGGTGGGCCTGGCCGACACCGAGGTGAAGGAAGCGCGCGAACGGGTGCGCGCGGCGCTGGCCCAGAGCGGGCTCGGCTTCCCGGCCAACAAGCGCGTGACCATCAACCTGGCACCGGCTGACCTGCCCAAGGAGTCGGGCCGCTTCGACCTGCCGATCGCGCTGGGCATCCTGGCCGCGCAGGGCCTGCTCGACGGCGCCGCGCTGGAGCGGCACGAGTTCGCCGGCGAGCTCAGCCTGGCCGGCGAGTTGCGCCCGGTGCGTGGCGCGCTGGCAATGGCGCTGGCCTTGCGGCGTGGCGGGGCCACGCGCAGCCTGGTGCTGCCCGAAGCCAGCGCGGCCGAGGCGGCGCTGGCGCGCGGGCTGCCCGTGCTGGCCGCGCGCCATCTGCTCGACGTGGTGGCGGCGCTGCAGCCCGGCGAGGCGACGCAGCCGCTGCAGGCCCCGGCGCCGACGGCCACGATCTGCGCGCCGGCGCCCGCCCTCGACCTCGCCGACGTGCGCGGCCAGCACGCCGCCAAGCGCGCGCTGGAGATTGCCGCCGCCGGCGCCCACAGCCTGCTGCTGGTCGGCCCGCCCGGCACGGGCAAGTCGATGCTCGCCCAGCGCCTGCCGGACCTGCTGCCCCCGATGCACGAGGACGAGGCGCTGGCCAGCGCGGCGCTCGCCAGCCTGAGCGGGCCGGTGGACCCCGGGCGCTGGCAGCGGCGACCCTACCGCGCGCCCCACCACTCGGCCAGCGCACCGGCACTGGTCGGAGGCGGCAGCCCGCCACGGCCCGGCGAGATCTCGCTCGCCCACGGCGGCGTGCTGTTCCTGGACGAACTGGTGGAGTTTCCGCGCAGCGCGCTGGAGTCGCTGCGCGAGCCGCTCGAGTCCGGCCACATCACGATTTCGCGCGCGGCGCGGCAGGCCGTGTTCCCGGCGCGCTTCCAGCTGGTGGCGGCCATGAACCCCTGCCCCTGCGGCTGGCTCGGCGCGTTCGCGGCCACCGGCCGCAACTGCCGCTGCACGCCCGACATCGTGGCGCGCTACCAGGCCAGGCTCTCGGGGCCCCTCATCGACCGCATCGACCTGCAGGTGGAGGTGCCCGCGGTCAAGCCGGCCGACCTGATGGGCGCCCCCGATGGCGAGCCCACGGCGGTGGTGGCCGAGCGCGTGCGCCGCGCGCGCGAACTCCAGCGCCGCCGCCAGGGCGTGCCGAATGCGGAGCTCGCGGGCGCCGCGCTGGACGCGCACGCCGCACCGGACGCCGCGGGCCAGGCCCTGCTGCAGCGCGCCGCCGAGCGCCTGGGATGGTCGGGGCGCAGCCTGCACCGCGTTCTGCGCGTGGCACGCACGGTGGCCGACCTGGCCGGCAGCGAGCGCGTCGCCACCACCCACCTGGCCGAGGCGATGCAGTGGCGGCGTGCGCTGCCGGTGGCGGGGTGAACGAGGCCGTCAGCCCTGGGCCACGGGATGCCGCGCCATGCCCTCCAGCGCCTGCACCAGCGCGGAGTGGTCCATCTCGGCCAGGCCGGCCGCGGCGCAGGCCTGCATCAGCTGCGCCGTCATCGCGGTGTTGGGCAGCGCGAGGCCGAGCGAGCGCGCGCCCTGCAGCGCGAGGTTGAGGTCCTTCTGGTGCAGCTTGATGCGGAAGCCCGGATTGAAGGTGCGGCGGATCATGCGCTCGCCGTGCACCTCGAGCACGCGGCTGGCCGCGAAGCCGCCCATCAGGGCCTGGCGCACGCGCGACGGGTCGGCGCCGGCCTTGCTGGCGAACACCAGCGCCTCGCCCACCGCCGCGATGTTGAGCGCGACGATGATCTGGTTGGCCACCTTGGTGATCTGCCCCGCGCCGGCGGGGCCGACGTGGGTGATGTTCTTGCCCATCAGCGCGAGGAGCGGCTGCACGCGCGCGAACACCTCGTCACGGCCGCCCACCATGATCGTCAGCGAGGCCGCCTTGGCACCCACCTCGCCGCCGGAGACCGGTGCGTCCAACCAGTCGGCGCCGGTGGCCTCCACCTGCCTGGCGAAGTCCTGCGTCTCGATCGGCGAGATCGAGCTCATGTCGACCACCGTCTTGCCCGCTCCCAGCGCGGAGGCGACGCCGTGCGCGCCGAACAGCACCTTGGCCACGTCGGGCGTGTCGGGCACCATCGTGAAGATCACCTCGGAGCGCTGCGCCACCTCGGCGGGCGTGGCGCAGGCCACCGCCCCGGCGTCGAGCAGGGCCTGCGGCACCGCGCTGCGGGTGTGGACGAAGAGTTCGTGGCCGGCCGCGCGCAGGTGGCCCGCCATCGGCGCGCCCATGATGCCCAGGCCGATGAATCCCAGTCTTGCCATGATGTCGTGGTCTCCTTGATCAGAAGCGCGGCGCGCGGCCGCTGAAGTGCGGGTCGATCTTGCGCATCTGCGCCAGGTCGTTGCGGGTGCGGATGCCGCACGCGAGGTACTGCTCGTGCAGCGCGGCCAGGGCCCGGCGGTCCAGTTCGACCCCCAGACCCGCCCGGCGCGGCACCGCCACCGCGCCGCCCTGGATGGGCACGCGCCCACCCACGATCACCTCCTCCTCCTGCCAGGGGTAGTGGGTGTCGCAGGCGTAGGTGAGGTTGGGCACGCAGGCGGCCAGGTGCGTCATCGCCAGCAGGCTCAGGCCCAGGTGCGAGTTCGAGTGCATCGAGATGCCCAGGCCGTACAGCCCGCAGATGCGCGCCAGCTGCTGAGTGGCGCGCAGCCCACCCCAGTAGTGGTGGTCGGACAGCACGACCTGCACCGCGCCCAGCGCGAGGCTGCGCTTGAGCTCGTCGAAGGTGGTGACCACCATGTTGGTGGCCAGCGGCAGCTTCGTGTGCCGCGCCAGCGCGGCCATGCCCTCCAGGCCGGGGGTCGGGTCCTCGTAGTACTCGAGCAGCTCGTCGAGCGCCGGCGCCGCCGCGATGCTGGTGGCCAGCGACCAGTTCGCGTTCGGGTCCAGCCGCAAGGGCAGGCCGGGGAAAGCCTCGCGCAGCGCGCGGATGCATGCGATCTCGTGTGCCGGTTCGAACACCCCGCCCTTGAGCTTGATGCTCTTGAAGCCGTACTGGTCGATCATGCGGCGCGCCTGCGCCACCACCTGGGCCGGCGTGAGCGCCTCGCCCCAGGCGTCGGGCGCATAGGGCCGGTCGACATGCCCGGCGTGCTTGAAGAACAGGTAGGCGCTGTAGGGCACGGTGTCGCGCACGGCGCCACCCAGCAGGTCGGCCACCGGTGCGTTCAGGCGCTGGCCCTGCAGGTCGAGCATCGCGACCTCGAGCGCGCTGGCCACCTTGGCCGCGTTCTTGGCCCCGTGCGAGCCCGGCGCCAGCTCCAGTTCGGATGCCGAGCGCGTGGCCTTGACGCCGGCCTCGACGCGCAGCGCCATCGCGTTGAGGTCGAACGGCGACAGCCCCGGCACCAGCGGCCGCGCGGCGTCGAGCGCGTCGAGCATGGCCTGGTCGCCGTAGGTCTCGGCCAGGCCGATGCGCCCGTCCGAGGCCTCGAGCTCGACGATGGCGCGCAGCGCCCAGGGCTCGTGGATGCCGCTGGCATTGAGCAGCGGCGGGTCGCGAAACGCGATCGGCGTGACGCGCAGCCCGCGCAGGGTCCAGTCGCGGGCCAAGGTCAGGCTCTCATCTCGCCCAGGATCTGCTGCGAGCCGGCGATCAGGATGCGCGCGTCGGAGCTGACCGTGACGAAGTCGAAGCCCTTGGCGATGCGCGCGCGCGCCACGTCGGTGCGCCCGTTGTGCACGCCGGCGCGGATGCCGTGCGCCTTGGCGCGCGCCAGGATGTGCTCGATCGCTTGCGCCACCGGCGGGTCGACGTCGTCGAACACCGGCTTGCAGCCGAGCGACAAAGACAGGTCCGACGGGCCGATGTAGACCGCGTCGATCCCGTCCACCGAACAGATCGCGTCGAGATTGTCGAGCGCCTGGCGCGTCTCGATCATCGCGAAGACGACAACATTGTCGTTCGCCGCAGTGGCGTAATCGGCGCCGTGCACCAGGCCCGCACGCACCGGGCCGAAGCTGCGCCCGCCGCGCGGCGCGTAGCGCGTGTACGAGGCCAGCCGCTGCGCGTCTTCCTTCGTGTTGACCATCGGGCAGATGATGGTCTGCGCGCCGGCGTCCAGCACCTTCATGATGGCCGCCGGGTCGAGCCAGGGCACGCGCACGACCGGCGCGCACGGCGTGGACTGCACCGCTTGCAGCATGGCCACCAGCGCGCCCTCGTCGATCAGGCCATGCTGCATGTCGATCGTCAGGGTGTCCCAGCCCTGGTGTGCCATGACCTCCGCACTGAAGCTGTTGGGAATGGCGAGCCAGCCGTTGACGGCCTTGCCGCCGGCGGCCCAGAGCGCGCGCA